>NZ_JBXARC010000012.1:0-62222 GCF_058807855.1 Staphylococcus sp. GW821-FHT11H10
CCAGCGTTCATCCTGAGCCAGGATCAAACTCTCCATAAAAATTTATGATGTTTGATTAGCTCATAATACTAAATAGTGTTTGTAACATTTAAGTTACTGTTTTTGGAATTAACGTTGACATATTGTCATTCAGTTTTCAATGTTCATTTTTATTACCACAATAATTAATTATACTCGTTATAAACTTTAAAGTCAACAACTTTTTTATTAATTTTTGAAGTATTTTAATGTTCGTTGATTTGTTTCGCTCAACAAATATATACTATACAGGTTTTCAGTCGTTTTAACAACGGTAAAAATTACACTAACAATAATTAAAAATCTATATAAAACCTTAATAAACGAACTAAATATAGATTTAAATAAATTTTTGTTCGTCTTTGATAAGAAATTGGAATGTAATACCCTATATCCAACATTTTATTCACTCAAATAACAAACTTTAAAAAATTTACGATTTTTTTAAGATAAATTAAAAAATCGCTATTACAAATCGAAATATAACTTTAATAGCTATATTTACTGACAATTTGTAAATAGCGATCCTATTTTACATTTCTGTTCTTCCAGCTATTGCTTTAGATAAAGTAACTTCATCTGCATATTCTAAATCTCCACCTACTGAAAGTCCTTGAGCTAATCTAGTTACTTTAATTCCAATAGGTTTCACTAATCTAGATATATACATTGCTGTTGATTCACCTTCTAAATTAGGATTCATTGCCAATATTAATTCTTTAACCTCTTCATCTTTTAATCTATCTATTAAAGTTGGGATATTAATATCTTCAGGCCCAATGCCATCCATCGGGGAGATAGATCCATGCAATACATGATAGAGACCTTTGTATTCTCTCATCTTCTCCATTGCAATAACATCTTTATCATCTTCGACCACACATATAACTGAACGGTCACGTTGCTTATCTTCGCAAATGTAGCAAGGGTCGTTTTCAGTTATATGTCCACATACACTACAATAGGTAAGCTCACGTTTAACATCTACCAAGGCTTTAGCAAATTGGACTACATCGTCTTCTTTCATATCTAAAGTATGAAATGCCAGACGTTGAGCCGTCTTGGGACCAATGCCTGGCAGTTTCATGAAACTATCTATTAATTTAGATATCGGTTCTGGATAATGCATCTTTAATTACATTCCCGGAATGTTTAAGCCTTGTGTATGCTTACCTAAACGTTCTTGAGTTAATTCGTCCGCTTTGTTCATCGCTTCATTTGTTGCTGCTAAAACTAAATCCTGTAGCATTTCAATATCATCTGGATCTACTGCTTCTTCTTTAATTTCAACATCTACAACTTCTTTATGACCAGTAACTGTAACTGCTACCATGCCACCACCAGCTGTACCTACAATGCGTTCTTCTTTTAATTTTTCTTGTTCTTGAGCCATTTTCTTTTGCATTTTTTGCATTTGTTTCATCATTTGTTGCATATTTCCGCCACCGCGCATAATATCATTTCCTCCTTGAATGTATCGACATTATCTTTTAATTTATATTTTATTATACATACGTTTATATTTATTGTCATGTATCTCTGTTTCATGACTCATTTCGACAATTCACTAACTAAAGTAAGTTCATTCTATTCATAATATAAGTTCTATTCTTCGTCTATTAAATGAACTGTTTCTTCTCCAAATAAATCACGCGCTTTCTGTGCTACATCAGTGTCTTGTTGCTCTTCTCTATCATCAGATGGCGTTTGATGTTCTTCTTTATCATACTGTTTTCTACTATTAATATATTCTGTTCGCACTCTCATCCATTGATCTGAAGGGACCCCAACTACTTCAACATTCTTATTGATGATATTTCTTACTACATTTTCAATGCTAGTTCTTTTCTCATCATCTCTATTCACAATTTCACAGTGAATTTCTTCATCAAATTGAATTAATACTCGTTTTTCACTAGCAGCTACAGGAATTGAGTTTTGTAATAAACTTACTAATGATTTTTTATCATTCTTTTTCGCATAATCTACTACTTCTAGCCAATGTTTCTTCAATAATTGAATATCTTCTTTATTTGCTTCATCTAATACCTTAGCAATATTTGTCATTGAAAATGTGCCTTTATTCTGACGTTTACCACGTGTGTTTGCTTGTGATGATTGTTGTTTAGAACTTGCTTGAGCAATACCTTGTGCTTTAAGTGTTTTCAGTTCATTTTCTAATTGTTCCATACGTTGCAATAACACTTCGTTGTTAGGTTGTGATGCAACTTGAGTCGTTGCTACATTAGTAACGGTATCAGGTTGTGATTTCACCATTTCAGCAATTTTCACTAATAGCACTTCAAAGTGAACATTTTGATTCACACTAAATCGTATTGAAACTAATGTATCATTAATAATATCAATCATATGATAGAGTATGTCTAAATCAAAATTCATTAACGCATCAAATTCAGCGTGATTATTTACAGTTTTATTCATAATTGTATCGCGAACAAAATAAATCATGTCATTTATAAGACGGTTAACTTCTTTTCCTTCAGAAATAAATTGATGATAGCGTGTAAATGCATTTTTAACATTACCATCAACGACATCTTTAAATAATTCATTTAAAGCCGCTTCATCTACACTACCTGTTACGTCTAATGCGTCTTGTAGCGTAAGGTGCTCATCACCAAATGCGATAGCTTGGTCCATGATACTTAATGCATCTCGCATTCCACCTTCAGATGCTTTCGCAATAAACTCAAGTGCTTCATTATCATAATCTAACTGTTGTTCTTCAGCGACAAAGCGTAAACGATCAGTAATTTGTTCAGTACCAATCGCTTTAAAGTCAAAACGTTGTGCACGCGAAATAATTGTAGGCGGGATTTTGTGTGGTTCAGTTGTAGCAAGGATAAATATGGCATGTGCTGGTGGTTCTTCAAGCGTCTTTAATAACGCATTAAAAGCCCCAGTTGTTAGCATATGTACCTCGTCAATAATATACACTTTATATTTCGACTCACTAGGTGCATACTTCACTTTATCTCTAATATTTCGAATCTCATCTACACCATTATTACTCGCAGCATCAATTTCGATAACATCACCATTCGTACCTTGTGTAATGCCTTTACATATCGCACATTCATTACATGGTTCACCGTCTTGAGGATTTAAACAGTTTATCGCTTTAGCAAATACTTTAGCAATACTAGTTTTACCAGTCCCACGAGGTCCACTAAAGATATAGGCATGAGACTGTTTACCTTTGGAAATGGCGTTACGTAACGTCTTAGTTACATGTTCTTGACCCACAACATCTTGGAAACTTTGGGGTCTAAACATTCGATACAAAGCTTGATAATTCACATCCGCACCTCCGTTAACAATTACTCTACATTATACCACGCATTATCATCTAAGTTTCAATGAATTTATTAAGTCATATCAGCATCTTGCACAATTCCATGGGGGTATTCATCCAGTTGATCCCATAAGAATTTTACACGCAAAGCGGATGGATTGGTTTCTTTTGAAAAAATATTATGTTTGTCCGCCGGTTCATAACCTACTTCTTCGAAATATGCCGGGCAACATCCCACAACAATAGTCGTATAATGTTGAGATTTAGCACGTTCTTCAACAGCTTGAACTAAAGCTTTACCTAATCCCTCATTACGATATGGTTTATCTACTATAAGAGAAGCTAATTCCAAAGCTTTGTACCGTTGATCATCCGCCTTTAGGTTAATTTCACTGAGCATGATGTGCCCTATAATATCGCCAGCTTCATTTTTTGCAATCACTTCAAGTTCATAATTATAGTTTAATGCTCTGCGTAGTCTTGAAATGAGTTCTCTTTGCTTTTGACCAACACCTTGACCTTTGTTATCGTAACTTGATTCAATCTTATTTAATGTTTCAATATAATCCATTTCAGTTAATGTACTTAAGAACAGTCGCATAATGACACCCCTTTGATTAGTCCGAGCGGTCCCCATTTTATATTCGAACAAACCACTTTCCCATTTTATACTCATTCATACATATTCTATACAAAAAACGAGCCTGGGACAAAATCAATGTCTCAGGCTACAATTATATATTGGCAGTAGTTGACTAAATTAAAACTACACTTATAACAAGCATTTTTAATTTTAGTCAATCTTGCCAGGGCAGGACAATGAATTCATAAAAATTCCTGTCCTACTCCTCACTTAAATTTATATTTAAAATTTTATTTGTCTCGGTTAGTTTAAAATATTAAAAAACCGTGCACCTTCGAATCGAGTGTGTATCACAAACGTTACCGAAGTCGACAGCTAAATCTCGGCTACCCTACGGCACATATGAGGATCCACTTAATGCTGCTTCCGTCAGGACCTGACATGATTCATGGGTTCATATTGCATAGGACCGAAATCTTCAAACACTACGTGCTTCGGGCAGACTTCACAAAAACACACCCTCAACAAAGGAATTAAGTCTCGCATAAAGCGGATTTCGAGTACAGGGAACCGCTACCTCCCCACCTAGCACGGTAAGTTTTATATTACTATAAACTTTCTTCAGATTGCAAGCGTAAAGTTTCAATTAGTAATTCAATGAATCGAAACCAGTACAATTTCATCTTATAATTTGTGTCGTCTTGAAAATTCTTGGAATTTAAACTCTGTCGCTAAATGCTTCGACACATTGTATTGGAATGGCATCGTATTATTTAAATAAACGACACTTCTCACTGTTGCGGTATATGGCGGTTGTATTTTCCCAAAAACATCATATTCTCTTTCAGTAAAAGGCTCAAAGGTAATCGACTTACTTGAATAACTGATATCTAATCCTAATTGCGTTTCTAAGTAATGATATATAGAATCTTTTGCCACTGAATTCGAAATATCGGATACTATTGAAGTTAAAAAGTAATCTTCATCCAAAATTTTGACCTTTTGATTGACATTTCTCGTGCGTACTACATGGATTAGTACATCATCATTACTAATATTCAATTGCTTTTTAACATGAGGAACTGAGTTTGCTTTAACCAATTCGTTAATGAGCACTTCCGTTTCATGCTTGAGACCAAGTTCCTCTTGCACTTCTTTGAAGCTAATCAATTCTGAGAACGGAAACTCCGTGATACCTTGATCTATTACAATGGACCCCTTACCCCTAATTTTTTGAATCATGCCATCATTTGCTAATAAATCCAATGCTTTTCTAACAGTCTCACGTGACGCTCCATACAGCGTTAATAATTCATGTTCTGAAGGTAGTTGTTGTCCGTATGTGTATTCGCCCTCATGTATTCGTTGTTTAAGTTGTTCATATATTGTTATGAATTTTTGTGTTGCCATTTGTTTCTCCATTACATCAACCTATTTACTTTTTATTGAACATTAATCACTACTGCACCAAATGGAGATATTTCACCATTTTCTATTGTACCGCTTTGAATTATCGTCGTCCCCTCACTATTAAGGTCTTCAGGTAATTTTATTGTTTCTTTTGAAAAGTTAGCAACGACTAGCCACGTTTGGTTGTCATAATTTCGACGATAAATGAATAACTGTGGATGTTCCATATACATCGGCTCGATATCACCATACGTGATGATATCGTGTTCATGACGTAATTTGATAAGTTCGCGATACGTGTGTAGTACAGAGGTAGTATCTTCGATTGCCGCTTCTACATTAATGTGTTCTGTATTGTTAGGAATATCAATCCATGGCGTACCTGAAGTGAAACCTGCTTGTTTCTCCGATGTCCATTGAATAGGTGTTCTAGAATTGTCACGTGATTTTTGACCTAAAATTGTTAGAACTTCACTTTCATCAATACCTTGTTGCACTAGATTATCGTAAGCATTACGCGACTCGACATCGCGATATTGCTGAATAGAATCAAAGTGTGGATCTGTCATGCCAATTTCTTCACCTTGATAGATATAAGGTGTTCCTTGCAACATGTGTAATGCGATTGCCAACATTTTAGCACTTGCTTGACGATTCTCTTCTGTAGAATCATCGCCAAAACGAGAAACAACGCGTGGCTGATCATGATTACACCAGAAAATCGCATTCCATCCTCCACCTTCAAATATTCCAATTTGCCAATCCATCAAAATTTCTTTTAATTTTAAAAAGTCTAATTTAGCGTTCGACCATTTTTCTCCATCGACATAATCTACTTTTAAATGATGGAAATTAAAGACACTACTTAACTCTTGTCGATCTGGTCTTGTATAATTGATACAGTTATCAATTGTTGTAGAGGACATTTCTCCTACCGTCATCATATCTTTATCACCAAATGTATGACGATTAAGTTCATGGAGATATTCATGTACACGTGGACCGTCAGTATAAAATTCTTTACCAATTTGTGGTGAATCTTTAAATTCACCTTTTGAAATAAGATTAATTACATCAAAGCGGAAACCATCTACACCAAATTGAATCCAATGATTAACAACCTCATATAAAGATTGTCTAACCTTTTCATTATCCCAATTTAAATCTGCTTGTGTAACATCAAATAAATGTAAATAATATTCATCCGTCTTCTCATCATATTGCCAAGCATTCCCACCAAACTTAGATTCCCAATTAGTTGGAGGGCCATCTTGAGAAGGCTTGAAGTAATAATAATCACGATAAGGGTTATCTTTAGAACTGATCGCTTCTTTAAACCATCGGTGTTCTGTAGACGTATGATTAATAACTATATCTAACATGACTTTCAAATCACGCTTATGCGCTTCGCTTATTAAAGTTTCAAAATCTTCCAATGTACCAAAGCGTTCATTTATTTTTAAATAATTACTAATATCGTACCCATTATCATTCATTGGGGATTCATAAACAGGAGTTAGCCAAATATAATCGACGCCTAAATATTGAATATAATCCAACTTCTCAATAATGCCATTTATATCACCCTCACCATTACCTGTAGTGTCGTTAAATGATTTAGGATAAATTTGATAAACTACCGATTTCTTCCAATCTTTATGTGCCATAGATAGTCACCTTCCATTTAATTATAGTTTTATATGCATTAAAGACGCTCAAACACTTAACATGTGAAATTTGAACGTCTTCATTTGTATTAATTATTTCGCTACAGTTTCGTCTGGCGTTGCCACCATTTTTTTAGCTTTAATTGTTGTAAATCTTGCAAAGATGATTGTCAAAATAGCTGGTATCACCATAGCAAGTAGTGTGACTGGTATATAAATGAACCAAAATTCACTGTGGATTGATATGAATGCTGGAACACCACCTACACCAACACTACCTAACACCTTATTAGCGCCAATAATGGCACCTAAAACGCTTGATGTACAAATAGCAGCGAAGAAAGGTACTTTTAACGGTAAGTTTACACCAAACATTGCAGGCTCTGTAACACCTAAAAATGCTGATACACTTGAAGTTAATGCTAAACCTTCTTCTTTTACCATTTTACGTCGTTTATAAATAAACCATGCTCCAAAAGCAGCAGAACCTTGGCAAATATTAGAAATCGCAACGATAGGCCATAAATATGTACCACCTAATTTACTACCCATTAATTGGAAATCTACTGCTAAGAACATATGGTGTAATCCCGTAATAACAAGTGGTGCATAGAAGAAACCATAAAGTGCACCGCCTAACCAACCAGCGTGTTCAAAGACAAATTGTACTGCTCCAGTTATACCTGTACCTACTGCAAGTGCAATCGGACCAATAATAATAAACGCTAAAAAACCTGTTACGAGTAGCGCTACTGGACCAACAACCAACATTTTAATAGAATCATGAACAACTTTATTTAATGCTTTCTCAATGAGTGATAAGACATAGGCCGCAATTAAAACAGGCAACACTTGACCTTGATAATTTAATTGCTTAATTTCTAAATCAAAAAGATTCCATGTCGGAATATGTCCTTTAGCAATATCGTATTGTGAAACTAATTGTGGATGCATCAAAATAAGTCCTAGTACCAGTCCTAAAATAGGACTACCACCAAACACTTTCATACTACTCCAACCAATTAAAGCTGGTAAGAAGATAAATGCTGTACTTGCAATTACGTTAATAATATTTGATATATCACCCAACTGTGGAAACTGTTCCACAAGTGGTTTAGGACCAAATAAATCTTTCATGGTAAGTAAATTATTAATCCCCATTAAAAGACCCGCTGTAACTAATGCCGGTAAAATTGGTATAAAAATATCTCCCAATAATTTTATAAGTCGTTGTAACGGATTACCTTTCTTCGATGCAGCAGCTTTTGCATCATCTTTTGACGATTCTTCTACACCCGTTTCTTGAATAAATTGCTTATATACTTCGTCTACAGTACCAGGCCCAATAACAATTTGGTATTGGTTATCCGCTTTAAATTGGCCTTTGACAAGCGTATTGTCATCTAGTGCATCTTTATCAACTTTATTGTCATCTTTTAACACTAAACGCAATCGAGTAACACAATGTGTTGCAGTATCAATATTTTCTTTCCCACCAATTGCTCTGACGATGTCCTGCACGTCCTTTCTTTTTACAGCCAAACCCTTCACTCCCTTGTTTATAATAGCTCAAGTATAACTTGTCTAGACAAGTTTTGTAAAGGCTTTCATTTTTGTATTCAAACATAAAAATTGGACTGATGATTTTTAGTCATCAGTCCAATTTATTATAGAGCCTAAAAAAGACAAGTACTCAATATGTTATAAATTGAGTACTTGTCTTTTTTATATTTATTAGTCTTGGATTTTAATTATAATGGCGGAGGAAGAGGGATTCGAACCCCCGCGGCCCGTTAAGGCCCTGTCGGTTTTCAAGACCGATCCCTTCAGCCGGACTTGGGTATTCCTCCAATGAACACAATAAATATCATATACCACGGTTCATCGGAAGTCAATTACTTTTAAGTTTAAAATGTAAAATTATCCATTTTATTTTCATTACTATCTTATTTTTAAAGTAACTTACACGAATACCTTTTGTTTCAAGAATTTATCGACAGATTGAGCAACAGCACGTCCTTCTTTAATCGCCCAAACTACAAGACTTTGACCTCTTCTCGCATCCCCAGCGGCAAATATTTTTTCTTTATTAGTGCGATAATCTTTATCGTTGGCGATGATTTTATTTTGTTGGGTAGCAATATCAAAAGATCTTGGTACTGTAGGTTCGGTACCTTCGAAGCCTATCGATAAAAGAACAAGATCTGCTGGCCAATGTCTTTCAGTACCATCTACGACAACCATTCCTTCTGGTGTTTCCTCTAAGATTTGTGTATATACACCACGAACATTACCAATATGATCAACATCATATCGCATAGTTTGAACACCATAAGCGCGAGGCTCTCTACCAAAACGTGCTTCATATTCTTTATGAGCATAATCCATTTTGAAAACAGGTAATGCAAGTGGCCACGACGTATTACTTTCAAACGCAATTTCTTCAGGTGCTTTTGTATATTTGTTAAATTGGACAATTGACTTACAATTTTCACGTAAGGCAGTAGCAACACAATCCGCGCCAGTATCACCAGCACCTATGATGATTACATTTTTTCCTTTAGCCGTAATAGTTGGTTCGTCAATTTCACCATTTAGTAATTGAGTCTGCTCGGTTAAATAATCCATAGCAAAGTGAATACCTTGACCCATACGTCCTTCTAATGGCAGGTCACGTGCTTTTTGAGCTCCTGTACATAAGATAATAGCGTCATATGTCTGTTCTAATTCTTCGCGTGAGATATCCAAACCAATGTTGGTATTCGTTTTAAATGTAATACCTGCTTCTGTCATCAGTGTAATACGGCGACGTACAACATCCTTATCTAATTTCATATTGGGAATTCCATACATTAATAAACCACCCGCTTCTGCGGCTCTTTCAAACACCGTCACTTGATAACCCATGTAATTGAGCTCTTCAGCTGCAGAGAGGCCTGCAGGACCACTCCCAACAATCGCTACAGATTGTTCTAACCGTTGCTTAGGATATTTAGGTTTAACCCAACCATTATCATATGCTTCATCAATAATCGTGCGTTCTATCCCTTTAATTGCGACTGATTCACGATTAATCTTCATGACACAAGATTGTTCGCAAGGTGCAGGACAAACACGTCCTGTAAATTCAGGAAAATTATTTGTTTCACTTAAACGTTGATATGCAGCTTTGAAATCCTGGCGATAAACCAAATCATTCCACTCAGGAACGTAATTACCAATAGGGCAACCAATGGTTTCTCTACCGAAAGGAAGACCTGTTTGACAGAATGGTGTCCCACAATCCATACATCGTGCGCCTTGAACAGATGCTTCATCACGTGAAAAGCGTTGTTGAAACGCATCGTGATTTTTCAGACGTTCAACTAAAGACAGTTCAGATAATGATTGCTTTTCATATTTCATAAATCCTTTAAACTCACCCATAACAGACCTCTCCTTTCTTTAATAAATAACTGCTGGCTGTAATTCTTGTTCAATTGTCGTGCGTTCATCATAGAATGCTGCCAGTTTAGCATCATCAAGTTGTGGCAAATGACGACTTTGTAATTCAATTTTTTGCATCATTAGTTCATAATCTTTTGGAATCACTTTAATAACTTTGTCTGCCACATGTTCAAAATCATTTAAAATTGACGCTGCTTTTGTACTTTGTGTATAACGATAATGTTCCTCTAACATTGTTTTAAGTAACGCTTTCTCCTCTTTGTGTGTCACTCTCTCAAAAGCTAGGGTTGGTAATTGGTTTTTACGTTTGAATAATTCGAGATTACTTGGAAATACGTAACAAACGCCTCCGCTCATACCTTGACCGAAGTTCTTACCTACATCTCCTAAATTGACTACATGTCCTCCAGTCATATATTCCAAACCATGATCACCGATACCTTCTACTACTACATCAACACCACTGTTTCTAATACAAAAACGTTCGCCAGCACTACCATTAATAAAGGCTTTACCTTTTGAAGCACCATAGAAACATACATTCCCAGCAATAATTTCACGTTCGCGTTGTTTATTTGGTGCCTTAATCACAACAGTACCACCTGATAACCCTTTACCAACGTAATCATTTGCATCACCTGTATGTTGGACTAACAATCCTGATGGTGCGAATGCCGCTAAACTTTGTCCAGCATGACCATGTGTTTTAGCTACAATTGTCCCCTCTGGTAACCCTTTAATACCGTGACACTGAGTAATGTAACTTCCTGTGATAACACCTACATCTCGTTGTTCATTATTAATCACATAATTCCCTTTAAATAATTTTCCATCCTCAATACTTTGTTTAGCATCTTTATATAGATAATTTAAATCGAAACCTATATCTAAATGATGATTTTGATTAATTTCTTTTGAGTTAGGGCCATCATCTGAATCCAATAACTTCTCAATGTCTAGTGTTGCTGCTTTTGATTGTTCATCAATTCGACTTGAGCGTTGTAACAAGTCGGTACGTCCAACCAATTCTTCAACTGTTCTTATTCCTAAGGATGCTAAGACCTCTCTTAACTCTTCAGCTATGAAATGCATAAAGTTAACAACGTGGTCAGCCTTACCTCTAAATAACGCTCTTAAATCTTTGTTCTGAGTCGCGATACCTACTGGACATGTATCGTTATGACAAACGCGCATCATGATGCACCCTAAAACAACTAATGGTGCAGTCGCGAATCCAAATTCTTCGGCACCTAGTGCACATGCTAGCGCAACATCTCTACCTGTCATCAACTTTCCATCTGTTTCTAAACGAACACGACTACGTAAATGATTTAATTTCAATGTTTGATGCGTTTCAGCTAAACCAAGTTCCCAAGGTAACCCGGCGTGTTGAATACTCGTCTTAGGCGATGCGCCTGTACCACCGTCATATCCACTCACGACGATTTTATCTGCAAATGCTTTAGCAACACCAGATGCAATGGTTCCAATACCTGTTTTCGAAACTAATTTAACTGCTACATCAGCACTTCTGTTTGCATTCTTTAAGTCATGAATAAGTTGTCCTAAGTCTTCAATTGAATAAATATCATGATGAGGTGGAGGTGAAATCAATCCGACACCTGGCGTTGAACCTCGTGTTTCAGCAATCCAAGGATATACTTTTGTGCCCGGTAACTGTCCTCCTTCTCCCGGCTTAGCACCTTGAGCAACTTTAATTTGTAATTCTTTTGCATGTTGTAAATAATTACTAGTCACACCAAAACGGCCTGAAGCCACTTGCTTGATAGCACTTGATAACACAGTACCGTCTTCTTGTATTTCATAACGTTTAGGATTTTCTCCACCTTCGCCACTATTACTTTTACCACCAATTTTATTCATAGCTTGTGCTAATGTTTGATGTGCTTCTTCAGAAATAGAACCATAACTCATTGCACCCGTATTAAACCGTTTAACAATGCTTTCTACTGACTCAACCTCACTAATATGAATCGACTGCTGTGCTTTGAATTCTAATAAATCGCGTAGATGATCATTTCTTTGCTCATGAATAGCATTCGAAAAAGTTTTAAACTGTGTATAATCATTCTCACGACATGCATGTTGTAACAAATGAATTGTTGTAGGATTAAACACATGATGTTGACCTTGTTGTCGCCATTGGAAGACACTTCCTGAATCTAGGTACTCATTATGTCTTTGTTGACGCATTTTATTTTCAGTATCAATTTGTTGAATGCTTAGCCCTGATAACTTAGACTGTGTTCCAGTGAAATAGTCATCAATGACTTCTTGAGATAGACCAACCGCTTCAAAGATTTGAGCACCTTGATAACTTTGAACAGTAGAGATACCCATCTTCGCCATTACTTTAATAACACCCTCTGATAGCACACGTGTATAAGTTTCAACGTTATCGGAAACGGTGCCTTCTAAACGATGTGTTTCAGTTAAATGTGCAATGGTATGTTGAGCTAAATATGGAATAACAGCATTTGCACCATAGCCTAATAAGCATGCTACATGATGAACTTCACGCGTTTCTCCAGATAGTGCCACTAAGCTAGTATCCATACGTAGACCTTCTCTGATTAATAACTGATGAATATGACTGATAGCTAATAGCATTGGCATAGCGTAGCGTTGTTCTTTCACTTTACTTTCATCATCATTATCAATAAGTTCACTATCATCAAGAACTAATATAGTATGACCATCTCGAGTAGCTTGTATCGCCGCTTCACCCAGTCTTTCCAATGCCTCTTTAAGGTTATCTTGATATAGTGTAGATAAGTGTTTCACGTTAAACTTACTCTGTTTTATCTTATCTAATTGAGTTAAAGTCAAGACAGGCTTTGCTAATTGAATACGATCTAATACTGTTTCATCAGGATGGAACAAATTCCCCTCTCCACCTAAGTAAGATAATTCACTTGTTACTATCTTTTCGCGATAAGCATCAATAGGTGGGTTAGTTACCTGTGCAAATAATTGTTTAAAGTAATTAAATAAAGATTCTGGTCTTTCATTTAATACTGCGAGTGGCGCATCATAGCCCATAGCACCAATTGGATCTTTCTTACCTTTTACTAATTCAGCCATATATTTATAGATATCTTCTTTCGTATATCCAAATTGACGCTGTAATTCAAATAATGTCTCACTATTTAATAAAGGTTGGTGATAGGTTTGTCCTTCTAAGTTTAGGTCCACTTTGTGGTTATCCAACCATTCTTTGTAAGGATATTGATTGGCAATTCGAGCTTTTAATTCATTATTTTCAACCACTTTATGAGAGTCAAAATCTACGAGTAGCAACTTCCCAGGATTGAGCTGCCCTTTATAAGCAACATTGACTTCAGGTACATCTACTACACCTACTTCAGATGAAAAAACAATAAAATTATCTTTTGTAATTGTGTAACGACCTGGTCGTAATCCATTTCGGTCAGTTAAGGCACCAATTTTATCTCCGTTACAGAATGAAATCATTGTTGGTCCATCCCATGGTTCCATTAAATAGCTATAAAACTCATAGAACGCACGAACATTGTCGTCATTTTCTTTGTTGTATAACCATGGTTCAGGAATAAGCAACATCGCTGCTTCTTCAGGTTCCATTGCCAACGATAAAAATTCCAACGCGTTATCTACAATCGCTGAATCACTTCCATCTTCATCAACAATGTTTTGAATTTTAGTATGTTCTTCGCCAAATAATGTTTGAATTAATTGTCTTTGACGCGCTCTCATCCAATTCACATTACCTTTAATCGTATTAATTTCACCATTGTGCATTAATAATCGGTTTGGATGCGCACGCTTCCAACTCGGGAACGTATTCGTACTAAATCTTGAATGAACAAGTCCTAGTTTAGATTGATAGTCTTCGTGATTTAAATCTAGATATAGTTTCTTAATTTGATCTGAACGTAACCAACCTTTATAAACAATTGTCTTATGCGATAAACTTGTGAAATAAAGCCCTAAATCTTGTCGTTCTGCATATTGCTCTATTTGCTTTCTCGCTATATACAATGGTTTAGCGGGTGTTTCAATTAATCTAATATCAATAAACACTTGTTGAATGTGTGGCATCGTAGACGCAACATGAGGTGCCACTGCATTAACATCGACAGGCACATCACGATAGCCAATTACCTTTAAACCTTCACTTTGAAAGTAGTCATTGAATTGCGTTTCATGTTTCGTACCTTGAATCTTTTCATTAGAGAAAAAAAGACCTACCGCATAGTCTCCCTCGTTAGGTAAGTCTAAATTGACATGTGCTTTAAAAAATTGAAATGGTATTTCGGTCATAATACCTGCACCATCACCTGTTATACCATCTGCGCCAACTCCACCACGATGATCAAGACGGCGTAACATTTCAAGTGATTTTTCGATGATATCGTGTGACCTTAAATTATTCATGTTTGCGTAAAACCCAATACCGCATGCATCATGTTCCTCACGGTAATCGTATAATCCTCTTTTTAATCTTTCATCAAACATGATGCCCACTCCTTTTGAGAATTTTCAGAAAATTTACTGTTAATAATAATTAATATAATGTAAAATATTTATCTGAACAATATATTAATTAGATGACTTTATTCTAATAATTAGAACAGTTAATAATAATAGGTAAATTTGAAAAGTTGGAAGGGGCATGTATATGGAAATTAAACAATTAAAATATTTTGTAGAAGTAGCACGTAGAGAACACATCTCTGAAGCAGCACTTGAGTTGAACATAGCCCAATCTGCAATAAGTCGGCAAATTACATTATTAGAACAAGAATTGCAAGTAACGTTATTCAATAGACAAGGGAGAAATATTCATTTAACCTCACATGGTAAAGCTTTACTCAATCAAGCTACTCAAATTTTAGAGCAATTAGATGAAACGATAGCGTTATTTCAACAAACAAATCATAAAAATGCACACGTTCTGAATATTGGTTTTGAGGAAAGCTATATCTCTCAAATGATTACTGCGATCATCCAAGCATTTGAACGACAATATGATAGCATCATCGTTCCTCATATTATGTCATCATCTGATATTTCCGAGGCACTTTATAATGGCAAAATAGACATTGGCCTAGTTGAAATTAACGCCGAACTTCAGAAGAATACTAATCTATCATTAAAACCATTATTTGAGGAAACATATCATATTTATGTACCTAAAGATGACGTCATTGCTTTATCGATTAATCCTCCGCTAACACAATTTGCCAAAACACAACTATTCACTTTAAAACCTTTGGCATCGACAATTGAAAGTCGTTTACAGCACACTTTAAAGCTGCCAGTTAATATAGTTGGTTCTAAATCTTTAGCGAATTATTTACTTAAACATCAACGTGGTTATGTTATCTTGCCAGATTATTTATCTTTAGATAATGATCAAGATGAATTATGTGATATTTCGTTAGGCCATACAGAATTAAAACGATCATTTTGCGTCGTCTTTAAAAAGGATAATAAAAAGGTTGATATACTTAATTTATCGAATTTAATACATCAACTTTTAAGCAAAGTATCTACATACCACTAATGTTATAAAGAGGTATTCGATAATTAAATGGATACTATTTGAATAATGACGCTGAGGGGCGTATAATCACTCTGACTTAATTAAGGATAGAATTTGATTTATAAATGAGGGTTAAACTAATGAATGCACAAAAACGCAACAATTCTAGTCATCGCTTGATGAATCGCATCATAGTTCTAATTGGTGTACTTATTATCGGTGCTTTTATCTTTACGTTTTTCAATGCTAGTTTCTACAATACACCTATCGGTAAAGTTACTCATGTAGAAACAAGTAACGCTCAAAAGGTTGTTGATGAGCAACATAATACAGATTTTAAATACAAACAGCATTTAACAATAAAGATATTAAATGGAAAATTTAAAGGTGAATCAACTACGATAGACAATACATATGTTAAATCTCAAGCAGATTCAGAGCACTTTAGCAAAAATAACAAGGTGCTAATGCATATTCAAAATAGTCCTAAAGATGCAACTATCTTAGAGAAAAAACGCGATAGCTTAACTGTAGCAATCGCAGGTATATTCATTATGTCTCTCTTACTAGTAGGACGTAATGTAGGCTTACAATCTATTCTGTCACTAATCTTTAACACTGGTGCTATCTTGATAGCTATTGCAATTCATGATAAACATCCATCTACTAATCTATTCATTTTGATGAGTGTGGCAATCATTTTCTCCACCATTGTCACGTTATTGCTCGTCACTGGTTGGCACATGCGCACTTGGATTACAACAGTCGGTACGTTATTAGGCACATTTTTATGTATTGGTATCACTCAAATTATTATTCAGTTCACCAATGGTGCTGGTATTAAATATGAAACAATGAGTTTTTTAACGCTGCCACCTAAAGATATATTTTTAGCTTCTGTACTTATAGGATCATTAGGTGCAGTGATGGATGTTGCTATTACAATATCAAGCGGTATGTATGAAATATTACAACGTACGCCTAACATTTCTTTATCACGTTGGGCTTTAGCAGGTCGTAATATAGGACAGGATATTATGGGTACAATGACGAACATTTTACTTTTCTCTTACTTATCAGGAAGTCTACCGATGTTCTTGATTTATTTAAAAAATGCTAACACATTTACGTATACGATTTCGATGAACTGGTCTTTAGAAATTGCTCGTGCTTTAACTGGTGGTATTGGTATCGTTCTAACGATTCCAATTACAATTAGTTTGATGGTTATGTGGATGAAATGGAAGGGTGTGACAAGATGAATGCAGTCGTCCTACTAGCACTAATTTTATTAATTTTAATGCTCATTTTTGGCGGTAAAAAAGGCTTAATCTCATACTTAACATTATTTTTAAATTTTATTATCTTGCTAATTAGTATTGTGTTCATCTTATTTGGAACACCTATTTACCTAGTTTCACTAGTTTTTTGCATTGTCATTGCCGCATGTAACTTATTTATTTTAAATAGTTATAACATTAAGACCAAAGCAGCTTTTATTGCTACAATAATTACTACCATTCTCTTAATAGTTGGTATTTATCTATCAATAAGTATCGGTCACTTACAAGGCTTTACTACGGAACAACAAGACGAAACATATATTTTTTCAATGAATATCGGTATTGATATGGTTCAATTCTCAGTATTTACAGTCATTTTAGCAGTAATTGCAGCAGTCATCGACTTAACCATAACTATAAGTTCTCCAATGTATGAACTTAATGAAACTAACCCCACCCTTTCACGTAAGGCATTGTTCCAATCAGGCATGCGTGTAGGTAGAGAAATTCTAGCAACTTCTGCCAATACGATATATTTAGCTTATTTTGGTGGTCAATTGACATTATTCTTTTGGTTTTTCCAATTACATTATTCTTTCGGACATATCATCAACTCAAAAATATTTGCCCAAGAATTTATTTCAATCTTACTAGGTGGAATTGCCGTAGCGATTAGTATCCCGATTACGGCATGGATTACAGCTTTATTAATTAAACACCCTAAATTTAATCAAAAGCATTCTGAAATTTCTTCGCAATCTACGGATTAAAATTTAAAAAACTAACTTATAAAAATATAATAACCGGGACACAGTTCTCTCAAAAATAGCCAGTAAATGAGTCTTGATAAATTCATTCACTGGCTTGTTTATTTATAAGCATCTATATTTTAAAATTCATAACGTAAACTGGTCGCCCTTCTAAAATTGCATCTCCAGTAATAGAATATTGGGCTCGCTTATATAATCCGATGGCTTTGTCGTTGTCAGTATTCACAGTTAATATTATTTCATTAATGTAAGGAAATGTTGAATTTATATAGCTTGGTAGTTGTTGAATCACTGCTTTTCCAAGACCTTGACCACGATATCGTGCATCCACACTAAATGAACGGAAAAATATAGCTTTATTATTGTCACTATATGGTTTAACACCCTGACCTTCATGTAAAGTAAAGAAGCCCACACATTGATTATCTCTCATAACAAGAGTCGGGTGACGCTCGTCGTCTCCTTTAGCTAAATCAATATTTTGGATAGGTGTCCGAGTGAATTTTCTATCTTCTGGTAATATTTCAAATACATCTAATAATGGTTTATCTTGATTTGAATATGGTCGAATTTCCATTATGCCCCTACTTTCTCTCTGAAAATGTTTCAATCCACTTTATAACAGCGGGTGCTATTAACGTTGTATCAGATTTATCGAACCAACGTATATCAGTAATTTCATTATCAATTTCAACGTTATTCCAGTCAATTTCTTGTTGAAGTTTAAATCCATTTAGTTCTGTTAGCATGTTCGTTTGCGGGTATGCATCGCCTATGACCGTTCCAATATATGTGAAATCCTCTTGTGGAAACTCTAATTGTAGTTCCTCTTTTACTTCCCTTTGTATCGCTTCTAATTGCGTTTCACCTTCATCAATTTTACCACCCGGGAAATAATACTTCTCTCTATTTCTTACTTGTACTAATAAGATTTGGTTCTCTGTTTCCTCCACTAAACAAACACACTTTATCATATGATCACACCTTTTTAACGAAATGTTTTGTACTTCAAAAATATATGTTATTTTAGTATGATGTTAACATATAATAATATACTAAATGATTATTTGATGACATTTAGATATTTCGGAGGGTATTATTCATGGCAAAAAAATCAAAATTAACGCGCGTTTCAAATTTAGTTAGTACAGCAGGCTTTATCGTAGATGGTTATAACGGTATTAAATTCGACGCGAAAAATAAAAATCTAGTTTATTTATCTTTAGGCCTAAGCACTGTAGGCACACTTTTAGATTTCGTAGTATCAATGAAATCTCCTTACAAATTCCGTAAGCTAACATCATTCGTATCATTCATTATTAATGTTACACGTTTAGCTTCAAGCTTTAGAAAAGTTAAAGAAGACTATAATTTCCAATAATATAAAAAAGCTAATCAAAAGAAGTAAAGTATACTTCCTTTTGATTAGCTTTTTTTGATAAATTAATGAATAAATTTATAATTGCGTACTTGATAAGCAGGGATTGTACGATATGTTAAAATACCTGGACTCGCACTAAAGTTCATTTCTGAAACTAAAATACTACCATTGCTATTAACACGTTCTACAAATGCTACATGACCATAATAACCGGCATCTGATTGTGCAATTGAACCTACTGTTGGGTTACCATCAATACGATACCCATCTCTAGCTGCAGCATTATCCCAGTTATTGGCATTCCACCAATAAGTACTAATACCTTTTCCAATAGCAGCACGACGATTAAACACATGCCATGTACATTGTCCCCAATCATATAAATTTCTATGATTAAATACTGGTGATGAATAATACGTTGATTGTGCTGAACGCGTTGAGTAAGTGTTTGAAGAAGCTGAACCACTAACTCTTAATTTTTGACCAGGATAAATAAAGAAATTATTTAATCCATTTAATCTCATAATATGTTGATATGTTGTACCATATCGGCTAGCAATAGATGACAGTGAATCCCCATAACGTACTGTATAAGTACTTGATGAACCACCACTATTTGAATTATAACTTGAGTGTGAATTTGAACTTACAGACCCAGATACTTTTAATTGTTGACCAGGGAAAATTAAAAAGCTATTTAAGCCATTTAAATTCATAATATGACGATATGTTGTACCATATCGACTAGCGATAGATGATAAACTATCCCCTGCTCTAACAGTATATGTACTACTTGAATTACCGTAATTTGAACGACTTGAATAATTAGAAGATCCTGAAACTTTTAATACTTGGTTTGGAAAAATAAGATTTGATGATAAGCCATTTAATGATTTTAATTTAGATACAGTGATACCATAATGGTGTGAAATAGACCATAAAGATTCACCACTTCGAACTGTGTGCGTTGTTGATGCTTCAGCTTGATGAGCAAATAATGTACTAAGTGCTCCTGTCCCTAATACTGCTGTTGCTAGAATTTTTTTATTCATACAAAGCGCCTCCTTAATCTTATGCTTGTTCATTGGGTTACTCACCACTTACTTCTAGTTGTACTAGACACTTATCTGTATTAAATCTTTATTACATACTTCTTTCTTTTATCCGTTCAAGTAGTGTACTTATACTAAATTAATACAATTTAGCATGATATTCCATTTCAATTTGATTACATATCTATGAATTTTTTGTACACTACTTTTAAATTTTAAATAATATGCATAGAAATATAATTTACTTTTCATAAGTGTATAACACATTCTCAACTATTGAGATTTAACTTTTATTAAAAATTAAGAGGGTGGAACAAAATTGATTGTCCCACCCCCATATGGCTGACTAGAGTTGAGAAAAGATATCTTCTATCCTCAGTCAGTTAATTCTAACTATAATGTAGAATTAAAATATTATTTTTGTCTTAACTCATTTGATTTAGTTCAAAGTATCAATGGCTTGTTTTAAATCTTCAACTAAATCATCTGTATCTTCAATACCGATTGATAAACGTACGAGTCCATCAGTGATACCTTCTTTAGCACGGACATCAGCAGGGATAGATGCATGTGTCATTAAAGCAGGTACTGAAATTAAACTTTCAACTGCACCTAAACTTTCAGCTAATGTGAAGTAGTTTGTTTCACGAATAAGTTGTTTTGCTGCTTCAGTATCCTTCACTTCAAAAGCAACCACGCCTGTATGACCACTTGCTTGAGCGACATGAATATCATGGTTTAAATGGTCTTTAATACTTGGATGGAATACTTGTTGAACTGACGGATGGTTTTGTAACATTTCAACAATTGCTTCAACATTACGATTAATTTGTTCCATACGTAATCCTAATGTTTTAATACCACGAACTAATAAATAACTATCTTGTGGTCCAAGAACACCACCTGTTGAATTTGAAATAAAGGCTAAGCGTTCTCCTAACTCGTCATCGGCAGTTGCAACCAAACCAGCTACTACATCACTATGACCGCCAATATATTTAGTAGCTGAATGTAATACAATATCAATACCGAAATCTAATGGATTTTGATAGTAAGGTGTCATAAATGTATTATCTACTACTGAAATTAAGTTATTTTCTTTTGCAATTTCTACTGTACGTTTAATATCTGTTACACGCAATAATGGATTTGATGGTGTTTCGACATATAACATTTTAGTTTCTGGTTTAATATAGTCTTTGACATTTTCAATATGAGTTGTATCTACGAAATCAACATCGATGCCATAACGTGTAAATACTTTCGTTAGGGCACGATAAGTTCCACCATACACATCAGAATTTAAAATAAGATGATCACCTTTATCTAACAACATGATGACCGCACTGATAGCCGCCATACCTGAGCCAAAAGCAAAACCATGTTTACCATTTTCTAAATTAGCAATAACACTTTCAATCGCTGTACGTGTTGGGTTAGCTGTACGAGAGTACTCGTATCCTTGTCTTAAGTCACCAATCTCGTCTTGTAAATACGTACTTGTTTGGTAAATAGGTGTCGTAACTGCACCTGTAAAGTCATCTGTTGTATGTCCACCATGAATCATTTGTGTTTTTTTCTTCATCATTATTCTCCTTTGTATTCAAATATTTTTTTCGACATATAACGATCGCTTCCATCTGGAAAAATGGTTACAATAACGCCCTTATCGATTTGATTTTTAATGTCTAAAGCACCTTGTAAAGCAGCGCCTGATGAGCTACCTACTAATAATCCTTCTTGTTGTGCTAAACGTTTAACATTGGCAAAGCCATCTTTATCACTTACTGTAATGATTTGATCTACTAAACTTCGTTCCAAAAAGATGGGCCATTTTTCTGAACCAATACCTTCAATATCATGCGAATGTGCTTCGCCACCATTTAATATTGAGCCTTCTGGTTCAACGATCACATTCTTTACATTATACTGTTTAAGATGTTGTGCAACGCCTGTAAACGTACCTCCTGAACCCACGCCTGCAACAAAGTAGTCTATGTTTGGCAAAGTATCAGTCAGTTGTTTACCTAACGTATGCGTATATGCCGCTGGATTATGTTCAGTTTCAAATTGGTTCATATATACTGCCCCGTATTCTTGGGCGTAGCTTCTTGCTTTAGTTTGCGCACCAATCACGCCTTCATCTTTAGGCGTACGTTTAATATCTGCGCCTAATGCACGCATAATTGATATTTTTTCTTCAGAAAAGCCCTCTGGCGCAAAAATAACACATTTTAAATGATACCGATTAGCAGCAATTACAAGTCCTATTCCAGTATTTCCCGCTGTAGCTTCAACAATCGTGTCCCCCGAAGAAACTCGACCTTCTTTTATGGCTGTTTCAACAAGGTATTTACCTAGTCTATCTTTTACACTACCACCTGGATTGAATTGCTCTAATTTAGCATAAATCTGAACGTTCTCATCGCTAAAACTCTCCAGTAATACGAGTGGTGTTTGTCCTATTAAGTCAAATGCAATCATATTAATTATCTAAAGCGCTCTTATTCGCTTTGACTCAACCTACCTTCTGTTTATAGTATTCATTAACCCCAAATTTAGTTTATAATTCTTACTCAATCACTATGAATTATACGATAATCTTTAGATTTATGCAAAACTGCAAATTTTAAACTTTTCCATGTAATATATAAGAACTCAATAACTATCGTTCAACTTAATACTCGTGTTACGATAATATCGATGCAAACACAATAATTGATTATACGTATTAATAATACTTAAAGGAGAATCGTAATGACATCAAAAGCCGATTTATCTCTATCTGTGTTTACTAATGAACACTATAAAAGCATAAAATATACCAATAGTACCTTTAGAAACGCTATGTACGACGATTTAGAAATTAATAAGAGTTATTTTAAAAACTGTGACTTTTCTGAGGGCATATTTAAAAATGTTCATACCGTGTCTAACACTAAATTAATTAATTGTGACTTTAGCAGTAGTATTTTTGTAAACATTAATTTCTTTAAAACGTTAATGAGTAAAGTAAACTACAGTGTAACTACATTCGATGATAGTCAATTCAACGCACTAACTATAGAACAGACTTCCTTCAAAGACTGTAGCTTACGCAACGTCACTTTCAACGATGTTGTCTTAAAGAAAGTCGTGTTTGAAAATGTGGCATTAGATTTATGTAACCTAGACAATGTTAAAATTAAAGATTGTGTATTTAAAAATGTTTCAATCAACAATTCAGCAATTTCTGAGAAAGTGATGAAAGAATTACGCAAACAAGACGTTCGTTTTGAAAACATGTAATCCTACTGTTCCACATTTGTATCATTTCTAACATATCCCTTTTTAATATCAAAACTGATATGTTTTAGATGTAGTGTTAAAAGGAATAAAGAATCAAAGTATCTAAAGGGGGGGAAGATTGATGTCTACACATGAAAATGATCACTATGAAGCGTTTGAATCGAGTCAACTTAACCGTGAAGATTTAATGGATTTAAGCGAGTTACGACAACAAGTTGACGCATTTAAAACAAATAATAATGATTCAGAATTAAAAGAACATATTGCTTCAGAATTAATTAAGTGGAAAGAGTATATACGAGATCAATATAGACCAGAAGATCCAGCTGAACAGTCAAGATTGTCTAATATTGCTGATAAAGTTCAAGGTGATATAGACTCAGCTTTTGAATATAATGATGGTTCAAAAATATTTGCTTTTTTAGAGGCTTCTTATCAAAGAAGTAAGGAAGATTTAGTGTACGGTCGTACGTTAATTCTTTTTTCTGAAAAAGATACAATAAAAAGAGCACTTTCATTCTTTGACTCTGATGAGGAAAACCATAAACTTGCTGACTTTATTGTTTCTAAAAATATAGAAATTGGTAAAGAAATCATGTCTGAAGATTATTTAGAGCTATTAGAAATTGAACGAGATTATATAAATGCTCGTTTCAATTAGTAAAAAAGGTTAGCCACATATGTGTGACTAACCTTTTTATATTGTATGATCTTTAGAATAATTGAACGATAAACACGAGTATAATAACGGCTGGCATAACGAATTTAATTAAAAAATACCATGGCGCAAAGAATTTGAACTTGTCGCGACCGAAACTTTCTTTTAAAGCTTCTTTATCTAATAATTGCCCTACTACTAATGTTGTCCCAAGTGCGCCTAAAGGCATTAAAATGTTTGAAACTATGAAATCCATATTATCAAAAATAGTTCCCGCACCAAATTTAATATCACTTAAACTGCTAAATGATAGCGTAGCTGGAATACTAATAATTAATACCAATATACTTGCGATAAATGCTACAGATTTACGCTTAGAATTATCATTTTTAGTGAAATTAGATACGTTTAATTCTAATAGCGAAATAGAAGAAGTTAATGCAGCAAATAAGAATAAGATTAAGAATATGAAATAAAACATAACGCCAAAGCCCATTTGACTAAATACTAATGGTAAAACTTTGAACAATAGTCCTGGCCCCTCCTGAGGTTCATATCCAAACGTTTTTAAAGCTGGAAATATGGCTAAACCAGCTAATACAGATACTAAAATATTCATAATTACTATTGAAATTGCTGATGACTTTATTGTCATTTCTTTTGGCGCATAACTTGCATAAGTAATCATCCCAGTTGTTCCCAATGATAACGTAAAGAATGACTGACCTAACGCAAATAGAATACCTTCCATTGAAATATCTTCTAGACGTGGCTGTAGAATATAACGCACGCCGTCTATCGCGCCGTCTAAAGTTAAAGATTTGACTACCACGATAATTAAAAAGATAAATAATAGCGGCATCATTACTTTAGATGCTTTTTCTAACCCTTTTTCAACGCCCAACATGACGATTATCATTGTTAAAAAGATAAAAATCCCCTGGCCTAAAACAGTTAGCCATGGATTACTAATGATTGCTTCAAAATTAATATTTGTCAGTGTCGTTTTCTCAATAGATAACATTTGTAAGATGACATTACCAATGTAGATAATGATCCATCCACCTATAACACTATAAAATCCAAATAATATAAATACTGCTAAATTACCATTCCATCCAATAATGTTTAGCCATTTCTTACCAGTTAACTTGCTATATATGTGAGTAGTATAAGTACGTCCCATCTTACCTACTGTAAATTCCATAATTAATAGCGGTAACCCTACAAAAATAGTAAATATTAAGAATAAAAGTAAAAAAGCTCCGCCACCATAAATGCCTGCCATGTACGGAAACTTCCACATTGCTCCTAGTCCTATTGCCGATCCCGCACTGGCTAAGATAAATCCGGTTGATGTCTTCCATTGTGACTCTTTGCTCAATTCATCCACTCCCTTTAACGCGTTAAAGCGTTTATGCACTTAAGTAATACTTTAACACGTCTTGCTTATAAGTGCAATATACATAGATTTTTTATTTTTTTATCTTTATAGTAAAATTTAACTAATAGTGATTGCCTAAGGGGGAATATAATGAGTTTACTTCATGAAAGAATTAAAGCTAATTATTGGAAAGGCGTAGAAGCTGTAGGGGGCCATATTGTATTTGAGGATGATGGATTTAGATTTACTCCTCACTCATTTAACATTCAAGCTGATTCAGTCTTCGTACCTTATCAACATATTCAAGAAGTTTCGAAAGTTAATACTTTATTCATTATCCCAAATGGTGTCAAAATAATTGATAAGAACAAAAATGTTCATAAAATAGTTGTTAATCAACGAGAAAAAATCTTTGAATTTCTAAACGAAATGAAATGATGCTTATTGCGTATGACAACATTCATTGTCTAATACTTAGTTAAACTAACTTATCAATCAAATTACAATATTTAATTTTTTTGTGGTAAAGTCATTGTGCTTTTTAAACATTAAAATAGAGGCTGGGACAAAATAAAATGTCTCAGCCTATTTTATCATTTTGTCAGTAGCTGACTGATTTGAAAATGCGCTTGAATCAAGCTTTTTTCAAACCTAGTCATCCTTGCCGGGGTAGGACAACGAAATAAATTTTGAGAAAATATTATTTCTGTCCCACTCCCTATATATTGATCATACTAATAGCTAATTTAATCATTAAAATCGTATACGACGTCTTGTCCCTCAGTAACTTCTTGAATACTCAAACTTTCAATGTGATCAACATTGATATAATGAGATTGTTGGCCATCTTTTAAAAATAAATAAGCAAGTTCATCAAATTCATCAATAAGACGTTGAATACATGCATCTTTATCAGGACCATTTTTAAAAGTTTTAAACTCATTATAATGTTTTCCAGATGTCGTTATATAAGTTAGTAAAAATGTACGTTTCATCACATTCGCTCCACTCAATTAGTCATGAAAAATTCTGCAATTTGTGTTTCTACTTTATCACTGCCTTCGCCATGCGTCATGAGATGCTTGCTTAAAGGATGACTTGTTAAATCTTTATCTTCACTATTAATGTGCTCATAAATATAATGTGCACTATCTTGATAAGATTGTTCATCTTTTTCTCCATAAAGAATTCTCGCTGGTGTCTTGATATCACCTAAATGAGCAGTAATATTGGAAATGAAATCTTTGAATACACGAACACTTGGACGATAGTCCTCTATGTAATTAAACTGTTCCTGTGAAGCATCACTATCTAAATTCATTAACTCATTCATACGCTGACCATATCGTTCCATACGCCATACTATACCAGCTTCTTCTTTTTCACTTGGTGCTGACATAACCGCAATTTTCGCTACGTCTACCGTTTCAGCCAATTTCAATGTGAATAATCCGCCCAATGATACCCCTGTTGCATAAATGGTTTCATACCCTTCATCTTTCAAGTATTGATAACCATTTAAGACATCATTCCACCAATCGTGAACAGTATACTGCGTAAACTGATCTAGTGGTAATCCATGTCCTTTATAATTAGGTGCGTAACATGTATAACCCTCTTGATTAAGTTTTTGTGCTAAGGGTTTCACATCACGAATCGTTCCAGTAAATGAATGAAGCAATAAGACCGCTTCTTTACGTGTCCCCTTTAAATTAATTGGGCGTGGTGATTTTACTTTCATTCTTACTCTCTCCTTATTCTAAAATTAGTATATTATAATACTGCGCGTAGTCTTAAAATCTTCAAATCATTCAACCCACTCGCAAAATTCCAGATGAATACGTTGTGCAAGTAACTTTCCTTGCTCATAACCAGCATTGCCAATTTTTAGTATGTTATTGGGATTATAAATGTTATCTCCAATTTCAGCTCTACTCTTACTATCTGGACTAATTACTAAAACATGACTATGCTCGCTTAATAATTTCGCATCATCAAATGCACCTGGCATCATACCTAAACCATCTGCTATCGGCGCTAAAATAATAATACTGTCTGCACCTTTAGCTAACATAGCATTTGTCGGAGAAACCATACCTCCATCAATCCAATCACAATTGTTCAAACGTATATGTGGCCAAATGCCAGGTACTGCACCGCTCGCTGTCACGGCTTCCTCAAGTGTTACGTTGCTATGTGAATGAAATGTAGAGACTTCTCCTGTCTTAGCATTCATAGCAGTAATTTCTAAATTATCATGCCACCCTACATCGCCTAAACGTTGACGAATGGCTTGTTTACGTTTAGTTAAATCAACACGTGAAGGTCGCGTATATACAATATCACCCATCATTTGACCTACTTTAGTCGCATCATCACGTCCTACGATAAATGCATTCTGCCATAACCGATAAATATCTGAAGAAAGCGTCGCATGATCACTATCATCTCTTCGTTCATTTAGCTCATAGTAATATGTACGCATATCATAACCGTTAGCTAGTACTGCACCTACAAACGAACCTGCAGATGTACCTATGATTCTATCTGCTAACTCTAAACCTACACCACTTTCAATCAATCCAGCTAATACGCCAGATTCCCAAGCAATTCCTGTAATTCCGCCTCCGCCAAGAACTAAAGTACGTTCCTTATCTTTTGACATTGCCATCTCCCCTTTGTAAAAAAGATATTGAACTATTTATTATTAGGCTTATTACGTAAATTAAGATAAAACAATGGTAATATCATTAAAAACAATGCTACCCAAATGATACCTAGTGTAACGCCTCCAACTACATCTGTAATATAATGCGCATGAAAATATAGTCGGCAACACAGCACACCTATCCAAATGATAATAGTGATAGTATTGGCTATTATCCTTATTGCTTTGAGTTTTATTAAAGGAATTAAAATAATTAACAATATTAAAGCAAGTAACGTACTTGCATTAGAATGCCCACTTGGAAATGAATATCCGTGGTCTCGCATCAAATGATTAAATGGACGTTGTCTCTCGATGAGTTGTTTAATTAAATAATTTAATAACGTACCACTCGTTATAGTTAAAACCATCCAAATCGATAATTTATAATGTTTAAACAATAAAACAATTGCTAAAAATAGTGTGATATAGATAACTGACTTTACTTCTCCTATCTCAGCACAAAAAGTCATGAAATTATGCCAAATACCATCGCCGTATTTACGTTCCGGCTCACCAAAATAATCTGTCAGCCAATGTAAAGAACCTATATCGACATTTTGAACCAATAATGTATCGTGAATTACATTTATTGCAACAACGACAAAAATAATTAACCCAATCATGAACATAGGCAACGTCATCTTAGGTGAAATTTCACTTATTTGTTTATTCATACGCTTACCAGTCCCTAATTTCATTATTTTCAAAAATAATTAAACATGTATTTTACTTATTAAAAGTCATTTAAATGTTTAATTTGTTGTCCCTCCTGATCAAAATTAGATAGTTCAAGCCAGTGTTCAAATCTTGCTTTTACATCTGGCCACTCACTATCCAACAATGAGAACCAAGCAGTATCACGATTACGACCTTTACAAATATTAGATTGTCTAAATAATCCTTCATATGTAAATCCAAATCGTTGCGCAGCATGTTTGGAAGGTGCATTTAAGTTATCACATTTCCATTCATATCGTCTGTAGCCTAACGTTTCGAACACATATTTCGCTAACAAATATTGAGTTTCTGTAGCCACACGTGTTTTCTTTAACGTTTTAGAGTAGATAATATTGCCTACTTCTATAGACCCTTGTTCTGGATTTATACGCATTAATGCTAGAATACCTAAAGGTTTTTGTTGCACATTATCTAAAATCGTAAAGAAATATTTATCTTTACTATCAATAAGTTGTTTAATGTATTGTTCAAATTCGGTCTTAGAATCAAAAGGGCCCTCATAAAGATACGTCCAAATGCGTCTCGATTCAACATCACATAGAACGTCATATAAATCATTTATGTGTTCAATACTTAGCTTTGTTAACCTTCCATAACTGCCCTCTAGCGTTTGTGCATCAGGAAAAGACGGCGTCACAAAGTCATCTAATGCTTCTCCAATTGGTTGCTTAAACTCATTTACGCGCATCACTTTCAACTCCTAGATTCTCTTTGTGTAAATTGTACACTAATCCAATAAAATAATCTCTTAATTAGAAATATTTAAATATAAATGGATAATTCATTAATTAAAACGTTTATACTTAAAAGCACCCTACAAAGTCAGCATAATAATCTAACTTTTAGGGTGCCTCTTTAAAATTGTATTAACATTAACGACATTGAGTTTAAAGTTGCTTTTCCAAATTAGTATCTAGTTTAAATACAATCACTCGTTCGCCTGTAATCGTACTTAAATCACTATGGAAACTACTCACACTGACGCCAGTAATATCTAAGATTAATTGCATCAAATCATCTTGTCCTGACTCCACAAGTTCCGACCGCGTTCGTTTAATGTTAAGTAGGCCTTCTTGTGTCTTGCATACTCGATATTCTGCAGGAGTTAATACGCCTTGTAAGTTGACGATAATCATATCGCGTAGTATATCAGTTTTTACTGAAAGTGAGCCACGTCCGAGAAAATCCTTTTCCCATTGTGTAATTGCCTTACTAATCTCTGCCTCATAAGCACCTTTAGATTTAGCCATGATTAATCATTTGTCTCCTATTAATTGATTAACTTTATTTTATCACTTTTTCCGAAAAAACCGAACTCTCTACCAGTCTTTCCAACTACCATTTTCATCAATACTAGCCAAACGTACCCATTGATTATCAACTTTCTGTTTGAATTTAATATTATTCTCAAGTAAGTCTTTAATATATTGATCTGGCGCTTGGATAACAACTAACAATCGAATTGGAGAATGATAAATTTTATTATCTGCAGCCATAACCGATTGCCAAGGTAACCCAGCCAATAAGTCACTTGAATTACCTTGCATGACGCCAACACCAGATGTTACTGATTGGGTAGTCTTATTTCCGCTTCCATAAAAATGTGGTGCAACAGTCGACGCGTAATATTGTAGATTAATCCACTGTGCTACTAAAGCTGGACCCGAAATAATTGTATTTAATAATTGCCCATCAGTGTCTTTCTTCCAATCATAATTATGTAAGAAAGCTCGTCCTTCTAAATTGGTACCTGCAGTAATATTACGCTGACCAATAATAAATTCTGCATTACGAGCTAAGCCCCATTCTGGACGGATTTCACTCCAGTCATTCGCAAAGCGATGCGCTTCTGCAACCGGATCTTTCAAATCATCTTGATCTAAGCCAGGAAGATTAGCGAGACGTTCCGAATTCGCTTTATAACTTATACGTGGCATAGCTTCATTTAACATATCCAATGCATTTTGAGCTTCCTTAGTTAATTCTGGCATATAAATAAATTCTAATTCATCGATAGACGTCTTATGCTCTGCAGCAACAAAGACGGTTGAGTCAGGAATCACTATACCCTCATTTTTTAAAGCTTCACGTACATGTGGTAAATTACACATCATTGCCAATAGCTTAGCATTGAATCCACTTGACGCGCCTCCACAAGCGCCACATTCTAACGAAGCATGATAAGGATTGTTATTAGACACACTTCCATGACCGCCTAGTACAATTAAAGGTGCAAAGTTTGTCGTTAAATCCATCAATTGTAGTGCCTGTCTTGTGAAAGCAACCTGTTCTTCTTCTGTAAACCCTATTGGTAAATCATTATAAATTTCATGCTCACGATCAATTGTTAATTTAGCTTCGGGTTTCTTCAACCAATTCTTCGTAAAATTGCGCACAAAATGGCCTGTCTTCTTCGGCATTAATGTACTCGCTATCGTGTTTAAGCTTAAAAATGGTCCACTTAATTCTGGTAAGAGTAAACTCGGTAAGACATTATGTTTCATCAATTTGAATGTATAAAACATGGATGTAACCGAATGTTGTTGTTGGTTATACGTATTTAAATCATGGCGATCGGCATACTCTTTAATAGCATAAGCTGGTGGTACCATAACAGGTAATGAATTATGCGTAAATTGTTCATCTAACACTTCTTTTCTAATTGGAAGGCCAAAGAAACCTGCAATACCTATCGTCTCAAACGGTCCTTCACTCTCTAAGTGACGACGAAAAGGCTCTGAACGCACATCAATGCAAAAAGCTAATTGGACTTGAGTTTCTTGCTCTACTGGTTTAACAGATTTATCATAAATCGCTTCGACTAACTCACGTTCATGTGTTTCTTCCCACGCTTCAAGCCATAATTTTTTGAAATAGAGTGGGTTAAAATCATGAGCAAATCTTAAATGTTCCAATTGGTCTTCAATAGACATTGAGGCCCAATCATCAATTGACATCTCTCCATAATATAACCATTTACTTACAAGCTCTTTGATTCGTCTTTCAACATTTAAGACTGCCGGACGGCTCATTTTTTCAGTATCTAGTAAAATACACTCCATCGTTAATCTTATAGCAAGATACTGCGTTAACAAATCCGCTTCATGTTCATGTTGCTCAGCACGGTAGTACATCATGCCTGCCCAACCTGGTAATGATAGGAAATGACCTGTTAAATATGATTCACGTTCATCTTCAGCTATATCTAAATGATTTAATGCCATGATTAAAGCCTCTCTATAATCTTGAGGCAGTGTCTTAATCATTTTACGTTGCGTTTTAGTAAGCATTGGATCATGCTGTGCTAAATGTAGCCAAGAAATATAGAATCCTTCTTCTCTTTTAGGCATAGTCCAACTTGATTGGAAATTATCTAAATATAATTTAGACCACTTAATGATATGTGTATTCAGTTCATCCATTAAAGATTCACCTTTAGCATTAAATGCATTCGCACTTTTTGATCGTGCATATTTAAAAGGCTCATTTTCAAATACACGTTTGAGCTTAGATACTTCAATCTTTAAGTATGCTTCTTTAGTTATTAGGTTTGTAGGCAAATCTTTGATGCGCATCGCATTTTTACAATAAATATCAATATGTGATTTTGGCACTGAAGTGTTGTAGTCTTTAATAGCTTGTTGTACTTCTGTTTCTACAAGTTTCTGGTCTATCTCGCCATTTTCTAAAGCAGTCATCACTGACGCATGACTTGGGTATAAATCTATATCACGAACATGTTTAAACCATTGAGCTACTTGATCAAACGTTTCATGTTCCATTTCTTCCCATGGATTACGTGCTGCAAAGATAGATATAGGAGATAGTGGTGTAATCACACGACGTGCCGATTTAACTGTTTCTTCTATGTTATGTTTAGTTATTGTCATGTTAGATTTCACCTCTTATAAATAATTCTTTAAGTAGTTCGGATGACTTTCAACCGATTTAAATTTTGCTTCTCCAATTTTTACAAGCCATAAATATACTTTAGCGAAGGCTATTGATGAACGACGACGTGCTACCCAAATGCTAAAGATACTACCTAATACTAGGATGGCCACACAAATGATAACGCTAATTAATGGTGGATGTGGTGTTACCATATATACACTATTTAGAATATTAACAAATACTTCATGTGTCACAACGTAAACGAGCGCCACAATGATAAGCATCACAATGCCAATTACTCTTCCCATCATACCTCTATTTAATGCAACCATTTGATTCCACGATACAGATAATGACCATGCTAGGATAAAGGCGCTAATTAATGTGTAAGGCGTATGCGAACTTGTTAAAAAGAAGATAATAGCAATAACAACGGCTAATGTTCTTCCTAATACTGTCCAAGCATAAGAACGCTTAACATTTGGTGGTGTTGGAATATTGAAGCGTTTAACAATTGACCCTGATTGTAAAAATAGCGTTGCTTTAAATACGCCATGTAAAATCAAGTGAATAATCGCAGCAGAATAAACACCCAAAGCACATTGCACAAGCATGAAACCCATTTGACTCATTGTTGAACCTACAAGTTGTCTTTTATAATCAACATGCACCAAACTAATCCCTGATCCAATAAGTACTGAAATACTTGAAATAATGAGTAATAACGTTAATGCAATATTATTATCAAATACTGGTGAAAAACGCGTTAAAATAATACCACCAGCATTTACAATACCAGCATGCATAATTGCAGATACGGGTGTTGGTGCAACAACAGACTCAATTAACCAACTTTGAAATGGATATTGTGCTGCTGGAATAATAACAGCAATAACAAGTAATAAATCTACAATTAATTTCAGTCCATAACTCATTGAAACATCGTAATCTTGTGATGGATCGATAACCCAATCGCCAGTACCGATAAAAAATACAACTACAGCTAATAATAAAGCAACCCATCCAATGATAAATGAACGCGCAGATACTTTTGCTGCTTCAGCCGGCACTTTCCAAGAACGGTTTAATCGTATAAGTTGTGTTAGACAAAATAATGTTAGTCCCCAACAAATAACCATCAAGCGTAAATCATTACTTAACCAACCAATAGACGCAAATACTGTTGTAAATGTGTATAACGGGAAGTATTTACGATAATTACGATCGCCTAATAAGTAACGTGCAGAAAATTTCTGAATAATAAAACCTAAAGCTAATACAAAGGCACCTACTAACCAAGCTAGTTTATCTAGAGCAAAGATACCTATAACTTCTCTGCCATTAATAGTGATTAATCCAATTACTCCTACAATGACAGGTAATAGAAGTAAAGTTAAATGTAAACGTATGTATTTTACAGGAACCGATGGCATTAAAAAAATTAAGCCACTTAACACTGCAATGACAAGCGTTACGAAAAATAATGTTAGTAAAAAACCAGAACTTAACATTGCCGCTCCTCCATGTCTTCAATCTATTTCATATAAAAAGTTCCCTTATACTATTAACAATATAAGAAAAAACCTACAATAGTCTAGTTTTATCCTTAGGTATCAGATATTTACTAACTATTGTAGGTTTCTATGAGAACTCATTTACTTAATATGTATAAATGCTTTTTCAAGCTACCTAATATGTATCGTTGAACATATGCCTTACCCTTCAAGTGAACAATGGATTTCGAAAAATTCCTTGCACAAATGCTTGATAAACACCTATGTAAAAATCAGCGTAATACATACAATATAAGAAAATATTGCTAAAAAGTCAATCTATTATAGTAATTGGAAGTTCTTTCATACATTTAATAACACGTTACACTTCAATCTTTCAGATAGGCATGATTTATCGTATTAAGTTGTCTGAAATCTAACGACTACGAAACGCTTTCATTGAGTTAGGAATTACCAAACAAATCCTCTCAAAATCACGATATACTTTATTTAACATTTAATAAGGAGGTACTCAAAATGGGAATCATTTCTGGTATTATTGAACTTGTTAAATTCATCATCGACTTAACTAAAAAATAAGTCTCGCATTACGCACATAAACATTCCATATAAAAAAGAGTGAAATCGGATGATTTCACTCTTTTTTTGTGCATACAAACAAAACGCTCAATCCCTATATATAAGAATTGAACGTCAGTGGATAAAATGAATTTATTTGTTTAACTATAAAGTAACATATTTTAGCGTTCATGCATGTAACAATTTTGTGAAAACGCTTAAAAATGTGTCGAAAATTTCCTTCAAATCACTAAATCGGTTAATGTTTAGTGAATTTTTCTTATTAAAACTCCTATTTCACACAAATGCTACTAAAATTAGGGTAATAATCAAACAAGTAATAGAGATGCATATAAAAATACAATTTATCATTTACAGAAAGGACTGATTTAAATTCATATACTATCCATAATACTCATTTCACTTGTAGCGATTGAATTTCTATTTATTATGTATTTAGAGACCATAGCAACGACTTCCGATAGAACGAGCAAAGTCTTCGGTATTCCTGTTAGTCAACTGAATAATAAAAACATAAATACCCTTCTTAAGAACCAAGGAGTGTATAATGGCTTGATTGGTTTACTTCTAATTTATGGTCTTTTTTTCAGTAGTGCTCCTAAACAACTATGCATTCCAATTCTAATTTATACCATTATAGTAGCTGTTTACGGTGGGTTAACGAGTCATATTAGTATTTTCCTTAAACAAGGAACCCTTCCAATTCTAGCTTTAATCTCTTTATTACTTTAATTATCTACTATATATATAAAGTTGGTGTTTGCTATGATAGAACATTTAAAAAAGAAAAATCATAAAACTATAAAAATTTTAGGAAATATTTGGCTTAATGCAAATTTAGATACACATACCTTTATTGATAGTTTTTATTGGATAGACAACTATACTACTGTACTTGACGCTCTTAAGGATGCTGATGTTTACGTTTATAAAAATGGTAAGGACATTGTCGCATTTTGCGGGCTTAATGACACTTACATAGCCGGTTTGTTTGTAAAAGAGGAATTTCGAGACCAAGGGATTGGGCATGCACTCATTAAGCATTTACAATCTGAATATGATTATTTATCTTTAAAAGTATTTGAAGAAAACCATCGCGCCGTTCATTTTTATACGGATTTAGGTTTCATAAAAATTGACGCCAATATTGATAAAACAAACCATACTGAATTATTAATGGCATGGAAGAAGTAAAACAATTTAAGATGTACGATTGGATAATCCCTACCCTGTCCATCTTTTGCAGATTCATCATATTGTTTGAATCCATTTTTGAGATAAAATGACACGGCATTGGGGTTATCTTTGTTTACATCCACATATTGAACCTTATGCTCTTGAATTAAAGTTTGCAGTATTTCCGTGCCATAACCCTGTTTAAAGTATTTAGGATCTAAAAATAGCATTTCCAAATTAGCTTCATTAGTCCCTGAAAATCCAATGACATCATCACCATCAAACCACAAATATGCCTCAACATGCGAGAAGTATGTTGGGATTTCCTTTTTTAGTGCTATTCTATCTTTCTCTTTTAAAAAGTCATGTGTAGCAATAACTGAACGCTCCCAAATAGCCAATGCCTTAGGATAATCCTTTTCTTGAAGCTCGATTTTATTTAATCTCATTTTCAAAACCTCTCATATTAAAAAAGGCTAGAAACCCTATCACAAAGGTATTTCTAGCCTAAAATTACATTTTAACTTCTATTCCCACTCAATCGTAAACTTTATTTTATATAATATCGTATTCTTTCAAAATAGGTTTATATCAGTAGTTATAACTGCTCAATAACCAAATTTATGTTCATACGTTTGCCCTTAGTTTCAAAAATATGCCCTTTTTTGCCCTCTGTTTTAAAATGCATTTAATTTTAAAGATTATGCTATTTGCAATTCATTAAAACTAAAAAAAACACATCAATTAAGATGTGGCGAAAGGGGTTCGAAAACATCTTTTTAGGGGAGAATGTTTTCAAAATGATATCGTTGACTTACAATATTATCTAAAGATACTAATCTAAAACACACTCTCTCTTTTCGAGAGTAAGTAAATCATAACATAAAAATTGAGGCAATCGCTAGGATTTGCCTCAATAAAAGGAAAAGTTTGAGAAATGCTTGTGTTAAAACATTTCTATATGTTGAAGGGAATTCAACATATATTTAATTTACCACATTATCATATTTTAAAAAAACTATTGTTTATATTTCAATCAATATAAACTCTCCATCAAAGTCAATTTTCATTATAAAAAGGGCATTAAGCCCCTCGAGTCTTATGCCGTATACTTAACAAAGTTAGAGATTACCTAAGTGAGTATGAAACGTACTAATAGACGAAAAGGATATAAGGTAAGGGTAATACTATAACAAAGGTAATCTCACTCGTTAATTATTACATATTCATTATTGTTTTTCTACTATTAATATTTGATGACACACAATGATTTCTCATATAAAATTCTACTCTTGTATTTGTAACGATCAATATATATTTGTACGTATTCCTATTTCTCGCTGCATTAGAATACGTCTCTCAGCGTCTTTAAAAAATGTGTTTCGTCATGAATAATTACAGAATAATAAAATAAAATATGTTTATATTAATTTAAGCATGGGTGTAATAGATTAAGCTCATAAAATAAACTCTCCTCATTAGTCAATTGATTAATGAAGTTTTTTGTATATATATAAAAGAGACCAACCATTAAGGTTAGCCTCTTTTAACAATTACATATCCACGTATAGCTAAGGGCTTCATTTAATAAACTCTATAGGACAGCTGAGGCTTTATATTAGCCTCTGGAAATTATTATCTCTTTTTTTATAGATAATGTCTATTAAATAATTGTTAAAAGTTTTTATTAGTGTGTAAAGATGAATTTACAATGTATTTCTCACTGCAACACAGGACGCTTCTCAGTGTCTTATGATACAAAAAACCACCACTCACTATATTAGTGACGTTTAAAATGAAATATCTAACTTGTCCGTGTGCTAATCATTTACATTATCATTCTATGTTAAACTTCATTCTTTTTCTAATTAATTGTTATTCTATGGTTGTTATATTTTATATTCTATTTATGATATTATCTACTTATCAAAATAGAATATAAATATTGGAGTATAAATCATGAGTAAAGCTAATAAATCATTGTACTTTTATTTAATGCTCTTTTTTTCAACGACGCTTGTAGGGGCTATCTTACTTTATTTACCCTATACTGGTAAAAAACCTATAACCTTTATAGACGCTCTTTTTATTGCTTCTAGCGCTTTCACTGTTACGGGTTTATCTCCAGTTGATATAGGAGCCCAATTTAACCTACTTGGAGAAGTAGTTATATTATTATTAATACAAATCGGTGGGCTTGGTATTGTTACCGTAACAATGCTCATATTTGTGTTTTTAAATAAAAAGGTTTCACTGCAAAACAGATTTTTAATTATGGTCACATGGAATATAGATGAAGCTGGAGGAGTTGTCAAATTAATTAAGCATTTAGCGATTTATAGTTTTATTACAGAGTTGATAGGTGCATTTTGTTTAAGTCTATCATTTATACCTAAATTTGGAATTGGACAGGGATTATTCATAAGTTTATTTACTGCTGTATCAGCTTTTAATAATGCTGGTTTTGCCTTATTTAAAAATAATCTAATAGACTTTTCTAACGATCCAGTAGTTATTATTACTGTCCCCTTTTTAATAGTTCTAGGTGGATTAGGACATTTCGTACTTGTTGATTTGATTAACTGCAAAAAACTTAATAAGCTTTCATTTCATTCAAAAGTGGTACTTTCAACTACTTTTATTTTAATTATTTTTGGCGCTATATTATTCTTTTTATTAGAACAATCCAATACTTTAAATAATATGGGATTGATTGAAAAAATAGGTAATGCCTTATTTCAATCGGTAACGACAAGAACAGCCGGTTTCAATAGTATTGATATGGGAAATATTAAAACTCCTACCGCTTTATTATTAATGGCACTTATGTTTATTGGAGGAGCGCCTCTTAGTGCTGCTGGAGGTATTAAAGTAACGACATTTGCAATAGTTTTTATTTTTGTTTTAAATGCTATATGTAAAGAAAATACTGTCTCTTTATTTAATAGAGAAATATCTGACAAATATATTAAACTATCTATCGTGACAATTACCATTTCTATTATTTTCATATTCGCTATTACTTTTTTATTAACAATTATTAATCCAAGCATACCATTAGTTAAAATATTGTTTGAAGTTATATCCGCTTTTGGGACTGTTGGTTTGACTATGGATCTAACATCTGAATATAACGGCTTAACAGAACTAATTATCGTGATTGTTATGCTATTTGGTAAAGTGGGCTTATTGACTATGGCAAGAGCTTTTATTCCTACAAGAAGCCCTAGAAAATATCATTACTCAAAAGGACATATTCATATTTAATAACAAAGCCTCCTCTATGAAAAATAGAGAAGGCCTTTATTTATATCAAAAAGCAGAATGATTTCTTAGTAATATTAAAAGCATGGAGTGTAACTCCATTTTCTTCTATTATTCCTCAAATCTCCCTATATCATCAATAAACGTAGGTACAACTTTGTTCACATCAACCCTATCGTAAATAAGCCCAACGCTATCTATTCGGATAAATAAATATCCTATCATCATTTAATTTTATAGATGGTACTATGCGCCTATCTACACCGTTTCTTGCAATCATTAAGTTAAACGGTAGTATTACTCCTAAACCTTTTTGTGTTTTACTCAACGTATGCCACACTGCACACTCTTTATCATTCATAAGATCATCGTAATAGATGACGGAACATTTCTTTATCGCCATCGCTCTGTTATACATATCTTCAATGCTAATCATATTTAATTTATCAGCAGTATCACACATGGTTCTCAGTCCTCTAATGGTACATCATCAATAATCATTGTTCTGTTAGGGTGTTGCTCATGTAGTTCATCTAATGCTTTCCGTTTTTCTTCTTCCTCATCTTCCGGCCACTCACCTATATTAATGAAAATTGGTGTGTCCGTAGATAACTCTTTCTTGTCAATAAATAGCTTATGATACTTACCTAACATATCCCTAGCACGTAAACGGTCACTAGGCTTAATAGGTACTTCTACCATTTCTACATGTTCGTTATAAACTAGGTTCATTCTGTCAGTATCGGGATTGCGTTGAAACTCACCACGCTTAACAACGACCTCTCTCACTTCACTTTCATCACCTACTGCTGCATTGCTTAGGATATGAAGTAGTTCGTTAGCTGATAGTACGCCCTCATCAATCACTTTCTTACGTTGCTCTTCAATGTACTTAGCCACTTTTTCATTCTTTAGCAATCTACTACCTTGTACACTTGCAGTATGAGGACTATAACCAGCCTTAATTGCACTTTGTGTTACATTCAACGTCTTTAGGTATTCAGATATAAACTTTTCTTGTCTAGGGTTTAAATCACTCATGTTATCCCTCCTCTAATTTGTCTAATAAACTATTCAATAGTTGACGTATTCTTTCTCTACTTAACTCAAATATCTTTGCAATTTCATTTATAGATTTCCCTTCACATAGTAAGAAAAATATGTAGTATTCCCTTCTAGTCCCTACTGTATAAATTAACTGATCTAGTTCATTGAAGAACACTTGATTACTAGTATTCTCACTTAGTTCAAAGGGTTCGACTTCATCACTCAGTGAAAAGAAATCATCTATATTGGTATTTTTATCATTATATGTAGTATCATGGTTCTCTTTTGAGTAGTCACATATAAACTGCTTAATAGCCTCTCTGTCGTAACTCATGCCCTTACACTTACTTTCTGTTTATTTGCATGTCTTAGCTTGTATAAATCACGTTGCAGGCGTTCTATGAGGTCATAATCTATTGTCGAACCATTGGACTGCATATAATACATGATTTCTTTTTGTTCACCTGGTGTATATCGCTTAATAACTTGTTTTAATTGCTGCATGTTTCTATTCGATTTTGTTTTGAAACAATTCAATTTTTCTTTTTCATCAATAATATCAATCGCTAACTTTTCTAGTGGATAGGATATTGATACAACGCCATGAACTTCACTAGTAGTCATGCGGGAGATGTTTAAGTGATACATCATCTCTATTTGCATAGTGATAGCCTTAATTTTAGTATTGATAAACTTAGGATTATATTCCGTTAGCAATGTGTACTCAGATATTTTATTTTCATGATAGATTAGTGGATATTTCACTCTTTTAAGGTTCATGTATGCACCTCACAAATAAAATGAGCCTACCACTAAGGATAGGCAAGATATTTATTATTTAACTATGCGATTTTCTTCAAACATTTTCATAAGTTTTCTCTCTCTTTGTGACTGTTGAGTTAGTTCATCTTTTCGTTGCTGTTGAATGTTTTGAGAAAATTGTTCTTCTACTAAATCTAATACTTTTTGAGTTTCTTCTGCCGACAATGTTGTTTCTGTTAAAAGATAATTGCTAACCTTATCTAAATTGTTTAATCATAAGAACTTAGATTATAAAAGTAATAAATCCAATAATAATCACAAAAATATATCTAATTCTGAAACAACTCGATTAAATAACGTTCAATCGAATAGTCATATTAAGAAGGATAATGTCCCACATGATACTGAAATCAATAATAGTAAAAAAGTAAAACAGACAAATCCAATAACAAACAGTAAAACTAATACATCAAATAAAAACAAAATAAATTTGAATGAAAATATTCAAAAACATAATAAAGTCTTAGTTTCAGAAGTTAAAGATGATAATAACAACAACATTCATAATTCTGATTTAAATGCTAACGATATTTTAATATTACATTTAAATAAAAACAGAAAAGTTGGCAAAGAAGTTAAAAATCATTTTTATTTGTTAGAAAATCAAATTAATGTAGATAAAATTCTAAATAAATTGATCAACTTAGGTTTTCTAGATATAAAATCGAATTTTGATGTTTCTTTACCTTATCTTAAAGTTCCTGAGTTAAAAGATATATTAAAAGAATATAAACTCAAATTAGGTGGAAATAAGCCAGAATTGATAGAAAGAGTCAAAACTAATATAGATGAAAATGCAATTGAATTGCCACAAGTATATGTTCCAACTTCAAAGGGGGATGAAATAATTGGCGAAACGGAATATATTTTACACTTTTATAACAGCCCAATTATTTCATTAGGTTCAGCACATAAAATTGCAAAAGAAGTATTAAATGTAGATGATAAAATAGAGTATATTTATTTGTATTTATTAAAACAAAATCAAAAATCAAAAAATTCGGATCACAGAACAGCAAACATCATAAATAATTTAGTGTTTTACTATAAAAAGACTAATAAAAATAAAAACGTTATAAGAAAGTATACTAATTATTCTACTTATTTATCAGTAGCACAAGGTATTCATTCAGCAGCGTTCTTATACTCTGGTAAAGAGAACATTATAGATAGATTATTTATATATTTTAATTATCATCTTGAATACTATGAAAACATGCTATTTATTGACAATGTTAGCAGAAGTTTATTTAAAAACTTATTCTATGAAGATGTTAATTCTTTCGAAGATACAGATAAAAACTTTTGTGATGATATCTGTGAATTACTATTTGCTCAAATTTATAATAATAAAAATATTACTTTAAATAATCTTCCAACTATAAACTATATTTTAAAAAAAAATTAAAAAGGATAAGGAACTAAGAATAACAAAATATAATTTTTAGAAGGCTCTTACACATATGGCACAACAAAAATAATTAAGGTGGTGGTTCTATCGAACAATGTCTAATACACCATAGAAAAATGAATATAAAAGGTAATAAATTTTGGGGGTTATATATCTGTATAAAAATCTTTAAATAAAAAAGGGGATTTTATTATGGAAATTTTAAACTATAAAATAAGCTATGAATATGGTAGTGATTTATATACTGTTACTGCAAAAACAAATAATGGGAAAACTTTTACTTATACATTTTCAGAAAATCGTACTTTAAAAGAAATTAGATACACATTAGAAGAAATTGCTAAACAATTAGATACATAGTTCTAAAAGTAATTTCTTATCAACTGTAATCATTTAAAAGGAGGTTGCTATGCTAATATTTATCATAGTTTTATTTTTGATCAGCATCATATTATATGTACTAAGTTTCTTTTTAGCACAAAACGAGGGTTTGTATTATAAGAATAATTGTAGGACTATCTCGGCGCTTATATTAGCCATCGGGGTGCTATGTTTGATGGGATATCTTATAAATTATATATCTTCAAACTATTTAGGAGTGTAATACAGCATTACAATATTTGAATAACTATACTTGAACCATTAAGCGTTTATGAATTGGACCATTTTAATTAGCATCATCTTAATGGCTCTAAATATACGGGAGGCATAAAAAGTGATTATCGTTATAAACTGTCTTATGATTTTATGGTGCATATGCTTAATATTGTTCTTATATAACGTTTATATGTTTATAAAAACAGATGGTAGCATCACTACAAAAACTTATTCTATCTGGAGTATATTGTATGGTATATGTATAATAATCATCTTAATAATGCTATATAACTTTAAATAGAAGACAAAAATTTTATTAAGGAGAATATATTTGAGAATTTTAAATTGCAAAATAAAACTAAAGAAAATTACTTATGAAGTTGAAACTAATAACAATAACTATTTTAAACATTCTTTACCGAAAGATATAAATACTTATCAAGTAGGAAAAATACTTAGAAATATCTCTGACGAATTAGATGGAGTATAGTACTTAAATAAACATCTTCCTAATCGATTAGAACTCAATGTTATAGAACAAATACTTAATACTAGGGTATCTTCACGTACTTTTTTAAAATTTTTGGAGGTGATTACATGTGGCATGAGAAATTTACTAATAAACATGGTGAAACTAAATATCGCTATTATGAGAAGTATAAAGACCCACTCACAAATAAATGGCGACGTACTAGCGTTGTGCTTAATAAGAATGGTAAGCAATCACAGAAAGAGGCTCAGAAACGCTTAAACGAGCGTATAGAGGCTAAGTTAAATGATAAGACACCTACTAACCTAAAAACGCTAACTTTTCATGCTGCATGTGATGAGTGGTTTGAGCGTTATAAGCTAACATCTGGATCTAAACAGTCCACCATTACCACTAAAAGCTATAAAGTGGCTCACATCAAAAGAAACATAGACAAGGATATTCTTGTTGAAAATATGAATGCTGATGTTATACAAGATTTAATTAACTCCTCGTTAAAAGATGGACTAAGTCATAAATTAGTTAAAGATGATTTAAGTATCATCAAAAATATACTCCGTTATGCTCAAAAGAAATATAACATCACTGATATATCATACATAGATGATGTTGTTATGCCTAAAAAAGCGACTACAAGAGAAGAAGTTAAAGCTAAACGTGAAAATTATTTAGAAATGGCTGAAGTTCTGGCTATCGTTGAAGAATTAAATCGTATAGCGAATAAAAAAGCGTGCTAGCTATATGAAAAGGTCATACTTGTTTACTGCTTACATAGTTGAATTTCAAGTATTAAATGGTATGCGTATTGGCGAACTCCTAGCAATTCAACCCGATAATATTGATTTTGAAAATAAGAAGCTTGTTATTGACGGCACTATACACTGGCGCAAAGATGGTAACAAAGTAGGTTTCAAAGATACCACAAAAACAGCGTCATCTTATCGTACTATATCTTTAACTACTAGAAGTTGTGACATTTTACGTAGGGTTATGTTAGAAAATAAGAAAGCTGTTCAATGGGAAATTATGTATGTGGATAGGGGCTTTATATTCACAAGTCATAGAGGCAACCCTTTACCTCTTACATCAATTAATAGGAACATACAAATAGCTGCTCAAAATATAGGAATAGAAAAGCATGTGACAAGTCACACCATGCGTCATAGCCATATCTCATTACTATCGCAATTAGGTGTTTCACTGCGTGCGATTATGGAACGTGTAGGTCATACAGACCATAAAACCACATTACAGATATATAGTCATGTTACTGAGCAAATGGATAAAGATATGATGAATAAATTGGAGAAGATAAGGAGTTAAAAACTATGTATAAAAAATCCTAAAACCACTGATGATTATCTCTTCTTTTATACACAAATTCAAAAACTTCCACATTATGCCCTTTATATGCCCTTTTTTGAATTTACGAATTACAAAAACAACCCTCTAACCATTGTGGTTAAAGGGTTTTATAATTTATATATTCTATTCCCACTCTATAGTGCTTGGTGGCTTAGAAGTGATGTCATAGACTACGCGGTTAACGTGATCTACTTCATTTACGATACGGCTTGAGATTTTTTGTAGGACTTCCCAATCAATGCGGGCGAAGTCACTTGTCATACCGTCAATAGATGTAACTGCACGAATACCTACAGTATGATCATACGTACGATAGTCTCCCATAACACCTACAGATTGAATGCCAGGAAGTACTGTGAAGTATTGCCAAATGTCTCTTTCAAGACCTTCCTCACGCACAACTTCACGTAAAATCGCATCTGATTCTCGTACGATTTCTAATTTATCTTCAGTAATTTCACCTAATACACGGATTCCTAAACCTGGACCTGGGAAAGGCTGTCTCCATACTAAATGTTCAGGAATGCCTAATTCTATACCTAATGCACGCACTTCATCTTTAAATAACGTGTTAATCGGCTCAATAAGTTCAAATTCCATATCTTCAGGTAATCCACCTACGTTATGGTGAGATTTGATAGTTTGTGCAGTTTTAGTACCTGATTCGATGACGTCAGTATAAAGTGTACCTTGTGCTAAGAAATCAACGTCAGTTAATTTTGCCGCTTCATCATCAAACACATATACAAATTCATTACCAATAATTTTACGTTTTTGTTCTGGATCAGATACACCTTTTAATTTATCCATGAAACGTTCCTGTGCATTCACACGGATAATATTCATGTCGAAACCTTCACCGAATTGTTCCATAACCATGTCACCTTCGCCTTTACGAAGCAAACCATGGTCAACAAAGATACATGTCAATTGATCGCCAATCGCTTTATGTAATAAGACAGCTACAACTGATGAGTCTACGCCCCCGCTCATCGCACATAATACTTTGCGATCTCCAACGCGTTTACGGATTTTTTCAACTTCTATATCGATAAAGTTTTCCATTGTCCATTCGCCTGTGCATTCACACACACGGCGTACGAAGTTTCTTAATAAATCATTACCATATTCTGTATGACGTACTTCAGGATGGAATTGGACACCGTAAATACGACGTTTCTTATCTTCAATTGCCGCATAATTTGTACTTGGACTATCTGCAATCACTTCAAATCCGTCTGGAATTTCAATTACTTTATCAGAATGACTCATCCATACAGTTTGTTCAGCTGGTAATCCAAAGAATAACTCATCTGATTTTGCATTAATAATTGCTTTACCATACTCACGTTCATTAGCGCGCTCAACTTTTCCGCCTAAAAGTTTAGTCGTCAACTGCATACCATAACAAATACCTAGTACAGGAATGCCTAAATTATAAATTTCAGGGTCGATAGTGAATGAACCTTCCTCATATACTGAATTCGGACCACCTGAAAGAATAATACCTTTAGGATTCATACGTTTAATTTCATCAACCGAAATTTCGTGATCATGTAATTCACTGTATACGCCCATTTCACGAATACGACGCGTAATCAATTGATTGTACTGACTACCAAAGTCTAAGACAAGAATCAACTCTTGCTCTTGAGCCATTTCCATAATTGTGAATCTCCTTTTAATTGAATTTTATGTAAATAATAGAGAGACACTTCCCATAATGCATTGCTTTTAGATTCTTCTTAAAAGTGAACAACCTCTATGACAATCACATTTAAAATGAAAAATGCTCCCCATTCTTTCTAACAAATTGACTTCATCACACTTGATTTAAATTAAAATGAATAGTTTGGTGATTCTTTTGTAATTTGTACGTTATGTGGATGGCTTTCTGCTAAACCAGCAGGGCCCATACGTGTGAATTGTGCTTCATCACGTAGTGTTTTTAAATCAGGTGAACCTGTATAACCCATACCAGCTCTTACGCCACCCATAAGTTGATAAATTGTATCTTGTAAAGGACCTTTATATGCAGTACGTCCTTCAATACCTTCAGGGACAAATTTTCTAGGCGTTTTGTCTTCTTGGAAGTAACGGTCGTTTGACCCTTTTTCCATAGCGCCTAAAGAACCCATACCACGATAAACTTTATATTGTCTGCCTTGGAATACTTCAGTTGCGCCTGGGCTTTCTTCAGTACCAGCTAATAAGCTTCCTAACATTACTGCATGTCCACCGGCAGCTAATGCTTTAATAATATCACCAGAGAATTTAATACCACCATCCGCTATGATTGCTTTACCAAATTTACGAGCTTCAGTAGCACAATCATAAATCGCAGTAATTTGAGGCACACCTACACCAGCTACGACACGTGTTGTACAAATTGATCCTGGTCCAATACCAACTTTAACGACGTCAGCACCAGCTTCAAACAATGCACGTGTAGCTTCAGCAGTTGCTACGTTACCAGCTACGATTGTAATCTCAGGATATTTTTCTTTCATTTTTTTAACTTCTTGAATAACACCACTAGAGTGACCATGTGCTGTATCGATAATTAATGCATCTACGCCAGCTTCGACTAATTTTTGAGCACGAATTTCTGTATCTTTAGATGTACCGATAGCTGCAGCAGCTAGTAAACGTCCATGCGCATCTTTCGCTGCATGAGGGAATTCAAGCACTTTTTCAATATCTTTAATTGTAATTAAACCTTCTAAACGACCATTTTCAACTAAAGGTAGTTTTTCAATTTTGTGTTCTTGAAGAATTGTTTCGGCTTCATCTAATGTAGTGCCTACAGGAGCTGTAATTAAGTTTTCTTTAGTCATAACGTCAGAAATTTTGATTGAAAAGTCTTCAATAAAACGTAAATCACGATTAGTTAGAATACCCACTAGCTCTCTTGATTCTTTATCACTAACAATTGGTACACCTGAAATACGATATTTACCCATTAAAGCTTCTGCTTCATACACACTTTCGTCTGGGGTTAAGTAGAATGGATTTGTAATTACACCGTTTTCTGAGCGTTTAACTTTTTGAACTTCTTCAGCTTGCTCTTCGATGCCCATATTCTTATGAATGACACCTAGACCACCTTGACGTGCCATTGCGATTGCCATTTTAGACTCGGTTACTGTATCCATACCAGCTGATATAACTGGAATATTTAATTTAATTCGTTCTGATAATTCAACACTAAGATCCGCATCATTAGGTAACACATCTGATGCAGCTGGAATTAATAAAACATCGTCAAACGTTAAAGATTCTTTAGCAAACTTATTTTCCCACATTGATAATACAGCCTCCATTTTTTATATAGTTATTTCTATTATTTCACATTTTCTTCGCTTTGTTTATACTTTAGACCATTAAAAAAGAAATTAAGAATAATTGCTGAAATAGCACCTAGTACAATGCCATTTTGAGTTAGCCAAGCAAATTGCTCACCTAACGCTTTAAATGCTTGAGGTACTGCACTAATACCTGTACCTAAACCTACGGATACTGCAATAATTAGTAAATTATTTTGATTTTTAAAATCAATATGTCCTAAAATGCTAACACCATAAGCCATAACCATACCAAACATTGCAATCATTGCACCGCCTAATACAGGTAATGGGATGATATTAGCTAATGCACCTAATTTAGGAATACAACCACATATTAAAAGTAGAATAACCATGCCGTAAATGACATTGTTTTTCTTAGCACCTGATAAAGATACTAGTCCAACATTTTGAGAGTATGCCGTATAAGGAAATGAGTTAAAAATTGATCCTAATACAATAGCAAGACCTTCCGCAGTGTAACCTTTACGAAAATCTTTTCTTTCCAACTTTTTACCAGTAATTTCACTTAGTGCATGATATACACCTGTCGATTCTATTAAACTTACGATGGCTACAATTGTAAATACAAGTATCGCACCTAAATCAAAACCGAAACCAGAAAAACGAAATGGTTGAGGTATTCCTAACCAATGGGCTTCTCCCACTTGCTTAACATCTACTAAGCCAAGCACATTTGCCAATATTGTACCTGCAACTAGTCCGATTAAAATCGCAATGGATTTTAAGAATCCCTTCGTAAATCTTTGTAAAATAAGAATAATGACTAAAGTAGCGCCTCCTAAAATTAAATTTTTAGGATTTCCATAGTCTTTAGCACCTTCTCCACCAGCTAAATAATTCATTGCTACTGGCATTAAGTTAATTCCTATAATTGTAACCACACTTCCAGTTACGACAGGTGGAAAGAATTTAACTAAATAAGAGAAGAATGGTGCAATAATGACAACCAAAATACCTGATACAAATAATGAACCATATAGCACATCCAAGCCCTTCGTTTGACCGATTAAAATCATAGGTGCTACCGCAGTAAATGTACATCCTAGCACAATGGGTAATCCTGTACCCGTCACTTTGTTAGCTTGTAAAAATGTTGCTACACCACACATAAAAACATCCACTGTGACTAAATACGCAATTTGTTCCGGAGTAAATTTAAGACTGGTACCAACAATAATTGGTACTAATATCGCTCCGGCATACATTGCTAATAAGTGTTGTAAACTTAAAATGAACGTCTTCATTCATTTTCACCTAGTAGTGTAACTTGGTTTCCTTTTAATGAAGCCACTTTACATAATGAAGAAACGTTTAAACCTGCCTCTTCTAATCTTTGTCTACCATCTTGGAAACTCTTTTCAACAACAATACCAATACCAACCGTTTTAGCTTTAGCTTGTTGCGCAATATCATATAACCCAAGTGAAGCATCACCATTGGCTAAGAAATCATCAATAATTAAAACCGTATCATTCTCATTTAGAAATTCTTCCGAAACAATAACCGTACTTGTTTTATTCTTTGTAAAAGAATGAATATCGGTACTATAAAAGCCATCTTTCAACGTACTTGGTTTAGCCTTTTTAGCAAATAAACAAGGAACATCAAAATGTAAAGATGCCATAATAGCTGGAGCAATGCCTGAAGCCTCGATTGTCAAGATCTTTGTGACACCTTTATCTTTAAATTGCTCATAAAATGTTTTACCTACTTCATGCATCAATTTTGCATCGATTTGATGATTTAAAAAACCATCCACTTTCAATATTTTTTCGTCAATTACTACGCCATCTTCTTTGACTTTCTGTCTAAGCGATTCCACGTCAAAACCTCCTAAATTTGTATACAAAAAAAGCCTCAAACTTTGCGAAAAAGTTTCAGGATCCATGAGCGTACAGGCAATACATAGTATTTTGAAATTTCAAGAAGCCGTATATTTAAATGTATTCTTCTTCAAACACTTTATAATTTTAAATTTGTTTTACCTCATAGGATGAAGTGGGTAAATATACAACCTCCAAAGCTAAACAACTTTTATATAGTATTCTAGATAGCTATTTAAATAAAACTTGCTCTTTTATGTATTGAGTCTGAACTCATAGTCATGTCGTTTGTGGCAACATGGTAGAAACTTCTAAAGCCATATTCTTTAGATTATATGAGTGATATAAATTATTTAACGATAATAGCAAACTTTTGCTTTATTTTCAATATGATAGAAATTGTTACAAGCCCTTTCATAATAATATTTTTCAAGTGTAAGCGTTTAACTAAATATTGTTCATCACTATTTGTAAACAGTTCTTAATTAATTATATAATAACTATAGTTGAGTTTTATAAATATTCTTAAGGGTATATTTTTACTAAAAGTAGGACGAAAAGATGGAGGGCGATTAATATGGCAGACTTTACCGTATTAGACAAGCAAGATGAGATTTATAACGTTATTGATAAGAAAAAAGCTGAAGGATACTCAGAAAATGAATTAGTCGTTGTAAGTAAAAGTAAATTACATTTAGATAATTTACATGATTCTCAAGTTACTTTAATTGCTACAAGTGGTTCTTTTAGTGACCGTATGTCTAAATTATTAACTGGTGAGGATGGCGAAGAAGCCGTTTTAGCTCGTTATGAATTATCTGAAGAGCAAACAGAAAAATACAAAAAAGATATTTTAGATGGTAAATTTTTAGTAATTGCCAACAAAGATAACTCTTCACACGACGAAGTTGAGGAAAACAACTCAGCTTATGAAGAAATTGATATTACACATTATGCAAATGAATCTAAAGGTCCTAAATCATAGTCAATATTCTTTTTAAACTTTGAGACCGTGAAATGAACGTAGTTTTAAGTTCATTTTACGGTTTTTTCAATCTCAATATCTTTTTAACAATGACGTCAAAATGTTTAAATATGCTATACTTAAACAAACTATCGTGGGGGTGACATAATGAATTTTCACGTAATTCAATCCATAAAAGATGAATATTATGACAAGGCAATCACTTTTTATAATCAACAATCAGATGTGAATTTCTATGAAGATAGCTATATTATTGAAAGATCCTTAAAAAATAATAAGACCGAAAATGATTACGCATTTCTTGTGGGCATACAAGATGATGAGATTATTAGTTTAGCAACGGCACATTATGAAGCAACAACAAATTCGGCATTTTTAATACATTTAATCGCCAATGATACACCAGATTATGAAGATGTCCTAATTAATACCCTTCAAGAAATAGAACATCAATTAAATCAACTTTCTAATAAAGTTCATTCTCGTGATATTAATTTTGTAATGGTGGAAGTTCCTAAGACGGATCATCCATTAAAAGACATCAATCAACAAGTTTTAACTCAACGTCAACAATTACTATTATCAAACGGCTTTGAACGACAAAGTGAAATTGATTATATACATCCTAACTATTCAAAAATCGACTCGCCTTTTAAAGTAGACTTATTCATTAAATCAAATATAGAATTAACAAAAGATATCTACCCAGCAAGTGTTAAATCAAATTACATTTTAAAATATGTGTTTGCTAACGGCATTTCTCGAGATATTATTTATCCTTTATTAGTCAAAATGAATTTACGCCTACCCCATTAGGAACACTTGAAATGAGCGATATAAAGGGTTAAACTAATATTTGAGGTTAGACTGACGTTTCACTGACAGAAGACAAACGTCAGTGTACATAAATCAAAGAACGAAAGGACTTTCAGCTATGTTAACCAAAGAATTCGCTCAGCGTGTCGAACTAAGTGAAAAACAAGTCCGTAAGATAGTCCAACACTTAGAAGAACGTGGCTATCAACTTAGTAAGACAGAATATCGTGGCCGTGAAGCTACTGACTTTAAAGAAGAAGATATCGAACTTTTCCAAGATATCGCTGAAAAAGTAAAACAAACGAATAGCTATGATTTAGCTTTTGAAGAGCTTGAAAAAGAAAAAGACTTCTTACAAGTGATTGTCAAAGAAGATAATGAACAACTACCTGCTGATCAAGGTGCTACACAATTGGTAGAAGAATTGCGCACAGAAATTCAAAAAATGCGTGAAGAACGTCAAATGCTCGGTCAAATGATCAGCCAAGTTCACCAACAACAAACGGAATTAAAAGAACTTCAAAATCAAATCACTGAAAAATTAGATACTCACAATCAATCATTATTAGCTATTCAAAATTCACAAGAAGCCATCCAAACAGCTCAAAAAGAGCAATCTGAATACACTAAAAATAATTTAGTTAAAGAAATTAATGATAATAATCAACAATCTATTGATACTTTAAAAGAAGATATTAAAACGCAATCTTCTCTTAATAGACCTAATGATGAGAAGAAAGGTTTCTTTGCGAGATTATTTAATTTATAAAGACTTCAATTATTTAATGATTGATAACAGGACCTATTTGTCGCAATACTAACTCTTTATACAAAGGTGAGACAGAATTCATTTTGAATTCATTGTCTCACCTTTTTTCATTTCTATATTAATATGATTAACGATTTAAATCTTTAAATTATTTTAATTCAATTAACTATTGTGTGTTTTCAAAAACTTATAATTTATACTTTTTATTTCAACCTATTGAAATATAAAATAAATAGTATTATCCTTATTAAGTATGTCGGAATTAGAATATTCAAAGGAGACTAATTATGGGGACTTTTTTTACAGTTATTAATATTGTCGTTATGATATTGTTTTTAATTGGGTTATTCATAATGGCTAAAAAGCACGTCTCATTCCCTAAAAGAGTATTTACCGCATTAGGATTGGGAATTGTGTTTGGTATAGCGTTACATCTTATTTATGGAGCAAACTCCAAAGTACTTGAAACAACTACTGACTGGTTTAGTATTGTGGGAGACGGCTATGTGGCTTTGTTACAAATGATTGTAATGCCACTAATATTCATTTCAATTGTGTCAGCATTCAGTAAAATACAAATTGGTGATAAATTCGCTAAAATTGGTACTTATATTTTTATGTTTTTAATTGGTACTGTAGCTATAGCCGCTATAGTAGGAATTTTTTATGCCATTGTCTTTGGACTTGATGCCTCAAGCATTGATTTAGGTAGTGCAGAAAACTCAAGAGGAAGCGAAATTAGTAGCCAAGCCAAAGATCTGACTGCTAATACGTTACCACAGCAAATTCTTGAATTATTACCTAGCAATCCGTTCTTAGATTTCACTGGTCAGAGAACAACTTCTACAATTGCAGTGGTTATTTTTGCAATCTTTGTAGGATTTGCATATTTACGTGTTGCTCGCAAACAACCAGAAAGTGGTAGTTTGTTAAAACGCGGTATCGATGCTATATACGCATTAGTAATGTCTATCGTTACATTCGTTTTAAGACTAACACCATATGGTATCATCGCGATTATGGCATCTACAATCGCTACGAGTGATTTTCAAGCGATATGGACATTAGGTAAATTTATGATTGCATCTTATGCAGCATTAATCACAATGTACATTATCCATTTAATATTATTAGCAGTAATGGGAATCAATCCAGTGCGTTACGTTAAGAAAACTTTAGAAGTGCTTATATTTGCATTTACTTCTCGCTCAAGTGCTGGTGCATTACCTTTAAACATTCAAACTCAAACACAACGATTAGGTGTACCAGATGGTATCGCTAATTTCTCAGCATCATTCGGCTTATCAATAGGTCAAAATGGTTGTGCGGGTATTTATCCTGCTATGTTAGCCATTATGGTAGCACCAGTTGCAAATGTAGATATTGATTTACCATTTGTTCTTACATTAATTGGCGTTGTTATAATCAGTTCATTTGGTGTAGCTGGTGTCGGCGGTGGTGCAACTTTCGCATCTATCCTAGTATTATCAACTTTAAATCTACCAGTTGCACTTGCAGGGGTACTTATTTCAATAGAACCAATTATTGATATGGGACGTACTGCCCTTAATGTTAATGATTCAATATTAGCAGGTACTGGAACTGCAAAACTTACAGGTAATATGGATAAAGATAAATTCAATTCAAATGAATATGGAGATTTATCAACAAATTAATATTTAAAAAAAGCGTAGCTAAAACATTACAATGTTTATTTCGAACAATTGTAATCATTAGCTACGCTTTATTTATAAATAGCTTATTTTTTCATTAATCCAGATTTATTTAGCTCTTCCAACATATCTAAACGTGTTTTACCACTTAAGAACCCAGCAACTTGTTGTGACCATGTTTCTTGACGTTTTCCATTCGTACGTTCTTTATAATACTCACTGATTTCCTCATCATATTTCTGAATAGCTTCTCTTTGTTCTTTAGCATTGCTATTGTAAGCGTTTTTATGGAATACATGTTCAAACGGTAAACGTGGCTTAGGTGCACCATTTTCATCATCTGCTGGCTCGCCAACAGCCATTCCAAATAATGGAAAAGCATATTCAGGTAAATCTAAAATTTCTTTAACACGCGCAACATCATTTCGTAGTGAACCTAAGTAAACAATACCATAACCCATATCCTCAGCAGCTAAAGCAACATTTTCAGAAACTAATGCCACATCTATAGCCCCTACTAATAATCCTTCTGCCGATTCAAAAGAAGTTTGCATATCAAAGTCTACATTTTCATTTATTAAATTATGACGATAGTAATCTAAAACAAATACAAATAAATATCCATTATCGACAACATATGGCTGTCCTGAAACTTCTTTCAATTGTTTTTTAATTTCAGGATCATCTACACCTATAATTGAATATGTTTGTAAGTAACTAGACGTTGATGCGCTCTGCCCTGCTTCTACTAACTTTTGAACTGTTTCATCACTTAGTGCTTTATCTTTAAATTGTCTCACTGAGTGGTGTTTTTTCATCAAATCGTAAACATAGTCTGACATGATATCTACTCCTTCAAGTCTATTTATTACATCGTAACAATTTATATTTCATTTTGCTTTTATAAAGGTTTAACTATCTTCCGTAAAACATTTGCATGATAATAATTTTATAGTTATCATAATAGTAACAATTTTCAGATATTTAAGGAGAGATATCATGAGTCAAGCAAACAAAGAAGTATCAAACGCTTTATTTCAAGCATACATTTCAAAAGAACCTATCGAATTTGTAAGCAAAACATACAATCTAACTGAACCAGAAGCTTATAAAACACAAGATGATCTTATCCATCAAATTCAAGCCGAGAAGAATGTACCTGTCAAAGGTTATAAAGTTAGTATGACGAGTGCTGCAACTCAAGCAATTGCTAATACTAATGAACCAGCATACGGTACTATTTTATCTCATCAAGTCGTAGAAAACGGTCATGGTGTGTCTCTTACAACGTTATTTGCACCATTATTGGAGCCTGAAATTATTTTCGAATTAACTGCAGATTTACCTGAAGATGCTGATACACAAACGATATTAGAAAGCGTAAAAATCGCACCAGGCATCGAAATTCCAGATGCACGTTATAAAGATTGGTTCCCAAATTTCACTTTAGGTGATTTAATTTCTGATAATACAGCTACTGGACTTATTGTGGTTGGTGAACGTATCACACCTCTTGATTACGAGGCATTTGCTGATATTAATTTAAAGTTATTCAAGGATGATAACCAAATTGAAACGGGTCACTCTAGTGAAGTGCTTGGCAATCCAATTGAATCAGTAAAATGGTTAAACAAAAAATTACATTCTCATGGTAAATCATTAAAAAGAGGACAATTTATTTCTTCTGGAACCTTCATTTCTCCTTTAAATTTAGAAGAAGGTACTTATACTGCTGACTATGATAGAGTAGGATCTGTCACAGTTAAAGTTATTGATTAACTGACTATTTAAGTTATAAAGAACCAACCCATACATTAGCCATTATTGAACGGGATATGAAATCTTCATAATTAATGTTGATTTCTATTCCGTTTTTTTAATTATTCATATTATTTATTATCAAAAAAATAAGTTTAGTTGAGAATGGAAAAGGTTAATTGATATTCAGAAGCACTTTTAAAATAACATTTTCAAAATAAACACTAAAACTTTAACACATATTTACTTTCTCAATATATGATTCAAAAAACCTATTTGAACAATGTTAAATCAACATTTTAATGGTTATAAGTGCATTAAGTTGACGAATAAGAAATAGCATGTGATAATAATACTTAAGAAATTAGAATTATTATAAACAAGCAATAATTATTATGTAGTTCTAATTAATATTCATGATAATCAGGAGGAATTTAAGTTATGTCATTAATCAATAAAGAAATTCTACCATTCATAGCGCAAGCTTATGATCCTAAAAAAGACGAATTCAAAGAAGTAAGCCAAGATGATTTAAAAGGTTCTTGGAGCGTAGTATGTTTCTACCCAGCTGACTTCTCATTCGTATGCCCAACTGAATTAGAAGATTTACAAAACCAATATGATAAGTTACAAGACTTAGGTGTAAATGTATTCTCAGTATCAACTGATACTCATTTCGTACACAAAGCTTGGCATGATCATTCAGATGCAATCAGTAAAATCCAATATCAAATGATCGGTGACCCTTCTCAAACAATCACTCGTAATTTTGATGTATTAGATGAAGAAGCTGGTCTAGCTCAACGTGGTACTTTCATCATTGATCCAGACGGCGTTGTTCAAGCAGCTGAAATAAATGCAGATGGTATTGGCCGTGACGCAAGCACATTAGTAAATAAAATCAAAGCCGCTCAATATGTACGTCAACATCCAGGTGAAGTATGCCCAGCTAAATGGGAAGAAGGTTCTGAATCATTACAACCAGGATTAGACTTAGTAGGTAAAATTTAAGGAGGCATTAAAGAATGCTTAATGCTGATTTAAAACAACAATTACAACAACTTTTAGGACTAATGGAAGGCGATGTAGAATTCAGAGCTAGTATCGGTTCTGACGACAAATCTAAAGAACTTAAAGAACTTTTAGATGAAATCGCTGAAATGTCTGAGCATATAACAATCGTAGAAAAAGAATTAAAACGTACACCAAGCTTCTCAGTCAGCAAACCTGATGAAGAAGCTGGCGTAACGTTTGCCGGAATTCCATTAGGTCATGAATTTAATTCACTTGTATTAGCAATTTTACAAGTAAGTGGTCGTGCACCTAAAGAGAAACAATCAATTATTGATCAAATTAAAGGTTTAGAAGGTAAATACAACTTTGAAACCTACGTTAGTTTGACATGTCAAAAATGTCCTGACGTTGTTCAAGCATTAAATCTAATGAGCGTTGTTAACCCTAATATCACTCATACAATGATTGATGGTTCTGTATTCCGTGAAGAATCAGAAGATATCATGGCTGTGCCAGCTGTATTCTTAGATGGTGAAGAATTCGGCAATGGACGTATGACTATTTCAGATATCTTAACTAAATTAGGTAGTACCCAAGATGCTTCTGAATTCGAAGGTAAAGATCCATACGATGTTTTAATCATCGGTGGTGGTCCAGCTAGTGGTAGTGCCGCAATTTATACGGCTCGTAAAGGATTACGTACAGGTATTATTGCTGACCGTATTGGTGGTCAAGTTAATGATACTGCTGGCATCGAAAACTTTATCACTGTAAAAGAAACAACAGGTTCTCAATTCTCAGCTAATTTAGCTGCTCATATTGAAGAATATGATATTGATACAATGACAGGCATCCGTGCTACTAATATCGAGAAGACAGACCAAGCTATTCGTGTAACACTTGAAAATAATGCAGTTTTAGAAACTAAGACCGCTATTATTTCAACAGGTGCAAGCTGGCGTAAACTTAACATTCCTGGTGAAGATCGCTTAATCAATAAAGGTGTTGCTTTCTGCCCTCACTGTGATGGTCCTTTATTTGAAAACAAAGACGTTGCAGTTATCGGCGGAGGAAACTCTGGTGTTGAAGCTGCTATCGACTTAGCAGGAATTGTTAAACATGTTACTTTATTCGAATATTCATCAGAACTTAAAGCAGACACTGTATTACAAGATCGTTTACGTTCACTATCAAACGTAGATATCCACACTAATGCAAGAACTGCTGAAGTATTAGGTGAAGATCATGTAACTGGTATCAGCTATGAAGATTTAAATTCTGGCGAAATGAAAGAATTAAGTTTAGATGGTATCTTCGTTCAAATCGGACTAGTTCCAAACACAAGTTGGATTGGTGATGCAGTTGAACTAAATAACCGTGGCGAAGTTGTTATTGACCGTAATAACAACACAAACGTTCCAGGTATATTTGCTGCTGGTGACGTTACCGATCAGAAAAATAAACAAATTATTATTTCTATGGGTGCAGGTGCCAATGCGGCATTAAATGCATTTGATTATATCATTAGAAACTAATAATCTTTTTAGGATATTTTAGAAGTTTATTTACTTCACATTTATCCATATTAAACACTTAACCTATCAAATATCTTCATATATAGCAGAGACGTTTCTTACAAGCGTCTCTGTTTTTTTATGTGAGGGTTGTCTTATTGATTCTAAAGATAAGGGTCTTGTTTTGCTAGATGTTTTATTTTAAATTAAAAACAAAATATATAAATCGATAAATGCCACAAATTGTTCATAGATGACTATGAATTTAAGTACTTAACGTTCAATTATTTTTCGATAAATGATAATCTATTATTATGTAAAATTATAGTTGCGTTACTAATAAAGGAGATTTATAAAACTATGAAGAAGAATATATTAATAGGTCTCTTTTTATCATTATTACTAACATTAAGTGCTTGTGCACCTGAGGATGATAATGATACAACAGACCATCATAGTAATGGCGTCAATGCACCAAAACACGCTAAAAATTTAACAGAAAGTGATATTTTCACTTCAAATAAAGAGAACCAAAAACTTAGCGAAGATGAAATGAATAAAGCCATTAAAAAATATTTAGATGTTAATAGCGATATTTTAGATAATAAATACGTGATGCAAAGTCAAATTGACCGACAAAGTACAGGACAAACAAGAGTCACTGATAAACAAGCTAAAAAGCTCAGCAAATTATCAAACTTAGCTGTTAAAAATGATTTACATTTCAAAAAATTCGTTAAAAACAATACCTTACCTTCTGGGTATAAGGAAAACACTGAGCGTATTATTAATTATTTCCATGCCTTAAATAGCACAATCGCAGACGTAGATAAGAGCATTGAGCAGCTTAATTATGAACCACAAAATACAATTAACGTTGTCGATGTGCCTACACATTATGCAGGTGATGTAAATGGTAAACAACAAGATAAAATTCAAAAATTCTTAGACGATAAAAATATTAAATCTGACGTTTTAGATAAATAAAACGTTGTGACTGACATACTTTTCTAGGCACATAAAAATCCAAACCGTTAAAATATGCGGTTTGGATTTTTGCGTGTTAATTAATTGTTATTATACATTTTACACTTCTAAAAAGTATGGTTTACAATTTTCGACATTGTAATCTAATGCTTCTTCTTCACCAATTACATTGAAATATGCAAATATACAACGAATAACTACTTGATGTGCTACGATTACAATTGTTTCATCGTCACTCATATTCATTTGTTCAAAGAATTGATGAACTCTATGATATACATCTCTATAACTTTCACCCTTAGGCGCTTTTTGAGTGAAACTATGACGAAAATCTTTATATTCAGGATCGTTAAAGTAACGATGATATTGCGCATCTTGCATTAACTTATCTTTATACTCACCTTCAAATACGCCTAAAGAACGTTCTCGAAGCAATGAAGTGACAGTAGAAGGTATGTCATAAGGAAAGATATAACGATAGGTTTCCTGTGTTCGTGTTAAATCAGATATATAAACATGATCAATACGTTTGTCTTTGAAGTAGCTTTCCAAATTTTTTGCGCCTTCAATACCTTTCTTGGTTAATGGCACATCTAATTGACCACAGAAATAAGCTCGATTATGTTTATTATCATAATTTGATTGTGATTCTCCATGTCTCACTAAATATAATTTCATATACTACAATCCTTTACTGAAATTTAACTACTCTTGCTTAATAATAAATTAATTGATAATCCAATTAAAATAAAACCTACAGTATAATCAAATATAGCTTTTACTTTAGGCTGACTGAATAATAATTTAATATATTGAAATACAAGTACACAGAATAAAAACCAAATTAAGATAACCATAATGACTGCTAAAGATAAAATGGCTACTTGTGATTTCACTTCAATTCCGCCAGTTGACAAAAATTGTGGTAAAACACTCACATAATAAAGTAACGCTTTAGGATTCAAAATTGTGCTTAGAAAGCCTTGTCGATATGAGGTAAAACAACTCACATCATTGACTTTAATACCACCCGTATTAAAGTTCATCGACTGACGAGCTGAACGAATACTTTGTACGCCAAGATAAATCAGATAACATGCACCTAGTATTTTTATAATCAAAAATACGTAATATAAACTTGTAAGAATATATATAATCCCCAATACAGCTAACGATGAATAAATGATATGAGCAGAAGTAATACCTAAAGCTGCCATAGAACCATTTAGTTTGCCCGAATGGATTGTGTTTTTCATGACAATCAAAAAGTCTGGACCAGGTACAATGATAATAAGTAGTGTAATAGTAATAAACGTTATTATGCCATCCATATATACATCCTCTTCAATCAAATATTATAAAAATTATGCCATAACTTAAACAAATATGTAAGCCTACGGATAGTTTAAATGTTAATAGGCGACACAATCATTTTAAGTTTAAAAAATAACTTGAATATAACTTTTTACAAATAATAGTACTAAACGAAATTTTTTTATATTTTAAACACTTTTTATTGTCATTATGGTAGGTAACATGATAGTATTAGGGTGTAGTTAATTAATAACTACAAAGTCTTTTATATTCATGAACATAATACTCCTGGGTGACGCCTTAACCCGACGTCACCCTCTTTTTATGCCCAATTTTAAACTATAACCCCTCAAAAAGATAAGTGAAATGATAATCATTAACATTTAAGTAAAATTACTGTCATCATGCATTTTTACATGCTACATTATAACTAAGTAATCACACTTATTGGGGGGGAATCAATAATGGAATTACTAGGTTATAAAATGGTAAACGACGAACTCATGGCAACTGTTAAATCGGATCACGGACATATATTTAGGTATTCATTTAAAATTGAAACGCCTGAGTATGAAATTCTGGAAGTATTAGAAGAAGTTAATAGGCACGTTGATAATGGTAGACATCCACTAGGATGTGAGATTATAAAGAACTATGATTTTGAAGATATTCATAACAATCAGGCTTTAATTAATTAAAATTTCATTAAATCAAAGAGTCTGGGACATAAACCCTAGAGAAATAGCCAGTAAATGAGTTTTAACAAATTCATTTACTGGCTTCTTTATT
>NZ_JBXARC010000013.1:0-56189 GCF_058807855.1 Staphylococcus sp. GW821-FHT11H10
ACAAAAAAAGAGATTAAACAACCTAAGGTTGCTTAATCTCAATATTTGGACTCATCAGTCCGATTTGACGTAGAGCCTAATATATTAGATAAAAACATTTTAATTTAAAATACATTTGTAATACGTCATATGATATACAAAAAAGCCAGTAAGTGAAATTTACGAATTTCATTTACTGGCTTTGTTATTTAAAATTAATATCTCAGAGTTATAAATTCATATCGAAAACGAATAGAATTAGAAAAGCCACAAAGAAATTATAATTCAGTTTCTTTGTTAGCTTCTTCGATACGAGTATTTACTTTATTTAATAATGAATCGATTTTTTTACGTTGTGTACTATTTACGAGAATTAATACAGTTCTTTCATCGTGTTCATTACGTTTTTTATCAAAATAATCTTCTTGAGATAAATTTTTCACTGCTTTAACTACTTGTGGTTGTTTATAGTTTAAGTGATTAATAATATCTTTTAAATAATATTCATCTTCTTTACTTTGACTAATATATGTTAAAACTGCGAATTCTTCAAAGCTAATTGAAAATTCTTTTTTAATGATGTTTTTTAATTTATCTGCGTATGTGATCATTGCTAATAATTCGAAACAATCATTGATTTTTGAAATTGCCATTTTGAAACCTCCCCAACTAATTGTGCGCTTTTTCTATTTTGCCCGTTAAATTATATATAACGTCTTATAATAGTTAAAATTACTTAAATAATTTAGATTAAAAGAATTTTATTAAATTAATTTAATGCTATATTATTTATTTAATTATAACTAAATGAAATTAAGAAGTAAACAAAAAAGTACTTAATAAAACAATGTTTTGATTATTAAATTCTTTGTTTGAATTTCAAAGCAATTTATAAAAATCAATTAATTAAGAACAATTATTATTTCGCTCTATATAATAAATTTTAATATGAATATACAATTGCAAAACATCACTGCTATTTTTGAAGTAGTGATGATGAAGGATTAACAATCACTTTATCTCCAATATTTAATCCATTGGATACCATAATATACCCATTTTTTTGACTTTTAGTATATTCTATTCTTCTTTTAATAATTTTGTTATTTTGTGTAATTAAAACATAATAATTATCATAAATTGAACTTATAGGTAGTTCTATTTTAGAAGTTCCAACATCGATATCAAAGTGGCGTCCAAGAGGGTATTGATCTTGAGTCGAAATATCTACTTGATAAATTGATTCACCTTTTTCTACTTTATAAGGGATTTGAATGATAGAAAGAATTTTACCAGTAAATAATTTGGAGTGATTTCTTGTAACGTTTACATCTTGATTCGCTTTAATATGTTCCAATTGAGATTCAGTTATATTAGCACGAATAATATGTTTTTCGCTATTAATTTGCATTATTTTTGTATTTAATTTAGAAGGATGTGCTTCTAGGATAGTTACTTTTCCAGAAATAGGGGAATTAATGCGTGTTTGAAGTCGACTTTGGAGTTCTAATATTTGGCTGTTTAGCGTTAACTGTTGACTAATTGATTGTTTCGGCGAATGGTTGATAAGTGAGGATAGGGCCTTCTTTTTAGCTACAATAAGCTTTTCAAGGGGCGGATTGTAATACTCTAATAAAGGTGTATCAGAATGGATGATTTCATCATTTTTGACAAGTAAGGAAGAAACATTTCCTAAAGATGGATTGAAATATAAAGTGAAACTTTCTTGAGGTTGTTGTTCTCCAATGAATGAGAGAGAGTATTGAGGTTTTGCAGTAATGGTTTCTATTTTAGATGTGTCAGGTTCTGTTGGTATTTTTGCATAAATATAACATACAAAGGATATGACGAGGAGGATAAGCGTGGCAATTAAAATTCTTAACGGGGTAAAAAATGTCTTCAATAAGATCACCTCTATAAAATTTTTATACAACTATTATACAATGGCGATATAACGAATATGTGTAATATCGTATAAATAAAAAAATGTCTTCTCAATTACTAAGAAAAGAAGACATTTTAAATAAAGATAACAATATATTGTTGTAAAAATTAGAAGAGGCGTAACAAAATAATTCCTATAGCTATGGCAATTAGCCCACTAAACTTGCGAAGTGTTATTGGATTCTTGCGAACGCCTAAACCGAAATGATCAATGATAACACCCATTAACATTTGACCTAACATTGCGACAATAGTTGTCAGTGCTGCACCTAAAAACGGCATCAGAATTATATTTGATGTGACAAATACAACGCCTAGAACACCACCAATAAAATGTATTGGCTTGATTTTACCGATATCAGGGTGTGTGATTTTAATTTTAAGACTTCTGTTAAATATTAACGTTAAAATAAATAATGCTAATGTACCAACAGTGAAAGATACGAGTGCGGCAAATAGCGAATTATGCATTTGCTGAGCTAGACCACTGTTAATTGTTGTTTGTAATGGTGGCGCAAACCCAAATATAAAGCCGATGATAAGCCAAACATAAAACATATGATTTGTTTTTTCTTGGAGTTTATTTTTAGGTATATAGTTCATTAATAAGATACCGAAGAATAGGATTATGATACCTACTGCTTTTAGGAAAGTAAACGAATGATTGCTTGCGCCAAGTAGTCCGAAAGTATCTATGAAGACCCCCATGATGATTTGACCAGCTACTGTCATGACAACAGTTAACGCTGCGCCTAAACGAGGCAGTAATAATAAGTTTCCTGTTAAGAAACAAACACCTAGTAGACCACCAACCCACCAATGATAGTCAATTGTATGTCCACTATAAAATGAACCATCAAATAATTTAGGATTAAAAATCATATTTAAAATAAATAAAAATAGTGTACCTACGAAAAATGAAATGGTAGATGCATAAAAAGATGATTCAGTATATCGTCCAAGGCGAGAATTGATTGAGGTTTGGATTGGGACCATCATACCAGCCACAATACCGAGTATAAATAAAAATGCCACGATAGACCCCCTATATTTTCTTTCATAACTAAAGCAACATTATTATACGCATTTTAGTTTCCGATTTCAAAATACGAATATCAACGCGTTTTACTAATGGTGGGCTCAGAATATAAATTATTGAAGTATTAATTATAAAAAAAGAAGCTAGGACAGAATTCTTCATCCTAGCTTCGCAAGGTTGACTAGAAGTGAGAAAAGCTTGATTTAAGCGTCTTGTCAGTTTAGTCATCTATTACGAATATACGCAGTAGTCATGAAACATTTTTTTGTCTCACACTCATTGAAACATCAGAATGTGTTATTTAGTTTCAAATAGAGTAGTACTCGTAACGTCTATTAATTTAGCAGAAGTGGCTTTAATAGGTGTGCCAGCTGTAGGTTGTAGAATATTAAGTTTAATAATATTATCCATAGCAACTTTAGCATCAGCCTCAGATACAGCAACGTTAACTTGTGGGAATTGCAATTTAGCAGTTTTATTTAAATTTGTTTTAAAAGCAAGTTCTAAAGTCTTTGACATGTAGAATACCTCCTTTCTTAATTTTTAAGTTAAATTAGGCTAAAACTTGTGTTTTAACCACCTCAACTTTATCGAATGTTTCATTAATCAGATGTGCAATGATATTGACGAATGATCTGATTTCTGAATCTGTGGCTTTAGTGTTTAAGTTAGTAAAACGACGTTTTGTTTCTTTCGCTTTACCACTTGCGTCGTGAGTGATATGCGTACAAACAACAGATAATTGTGAAATTTCATTCATATGTTTGTCACCTCCTTTCACTCTATATATCGAAATCCATTCAAAAAAGGGACACATTTATTTAAAGAAATTTGAGCAAAAACATTTAATGTTACTAAAATATGGTTTATCATTAAATAAGAAACTTTTATGAGGTGGATAGATGAATCAAGTTGAACCGATCAGAAATAAAGATGATATAAAAAAGATGTATGATGTATTAAAAAAGAAATCTGATAGAGATTATCTTTTATTTAAATTAGCTATACATACGGGTATACGTTTAACAGATTTATTAAATCTAAAAGTGAAAGACGTCAAAATGATTGATCAAGATGAAATAAAATCATCTTGGATTGAGTCATGTGCGCCTGCAATCAAAATCTTGTTACCAAACGATTTACGTGAAGAGGTTAGAAGATTTATTGAATATAATAAGCTTATGGATGATCATTTATTATTCCAATCGATAAGAACACATAAAGAGTTATCTAGACAACAAGCTTACCGAATCATTCATCATGCCGCTGAAGAGTTAGGTTTGTGTCATATTGGATTGACCACTTTACGAAAAACATTTGCTTATCATGCTTATCAATCGGGTATTTCTATTGCAATCATACAAAAATATTTAGGTCATCAGACAACTCAAGAAACGGTGAAATTTATCGGGTTGTCTGCCGATGATGAACTTCATACAATTATCGCTTTAAATTTATAATTGATTTTTACTGAAAAGGAGGCTTTTGATGAGCTTAGTATATTTATTAGGTGGACTAATAGTTATTATGCTAATCGTCTTAATGACGCTGTTTATTAAGTCATTGAGACGGTTCGCTGGATATATTGCTTTGTTAGCACCTATTTTAGCTTCGGGATATTTCTTAGCCCAAATTCCTAATGTTCTACATGGAAAATTTGTAGAATTTAAAATTCCATGGATGCCCGCTATTGATGTTAATCTGGATTTTCGATTAGATGGTCTAGGATTAATGTTTGGATTAATTATCTCCATTATAGGGGTGGCAGTATTCTTCTATGCTACTCAATATTTATCTGTTAATAGAGATAACTTACCGCGTTTCTTCTTATATTTATTGTTATTCATGTTTAGTATGTTAGGTATTGTAGTCTCAAATAACACTATCTTAATGTATGTTTTCTGGGAATTAACAAGTGTATCGTCATTCTTATTAATTTCATACTGGTATAGCAATGCCGAAAGTCAATTAGGCGCCATTCAGTCATTTATTATCACTGTTTTAGGTGGTTTAGCCTTATTAACAGGATTCATTATGTTGTATATCATTACTGGTACAAATACGATTTCAGAATTACTTACTCAAAGTCATAGCATTAGTGAACATGCTCTATTTATACCAATGATGATAATGTTGTTAATAGGTGCATTTACGAAATCAGCTCAATTTCCATTCCATATTTGGCTACCTAAAGCCATGGCTGCACCAACCCCTGTAAGTGCCTATTTACACTCAGCTACTATGGTTAAAGCTGGTATCTTTTTACTATTTAAATTCACGCCTATCTTAGGTTTAAGTGATAGTTATATTTATATTGTTACTTTTGTAGGTTTGATTACAATGATATTTGGCTCTGTAACGGCCTTAAGACAATATGATTTAAAAGGTATCTTAGCGTATTCAACAATTAGCCAATTAGGAATGATAATGTCGATGGTTGGTCTAGGTGGAGGTATTGCGCAACATTCATCAGGTCCAATGGCAGAGACGTATACATTAATTTTATTCGCCGGTTTATTCCATTTAATGAATCACGCCATATTTAAATGTGCTTTATTTATGGGTGTCGGAATCATTGATCATGAAGCTGGTACGAGAGATATTCGCCGATTAAGTGGAATGCGTAAATTCTTCCCTAAAATGAATTTAGTTATGACACTTGCTGCGTTATCAATGGCAGGTGTGCCGTTGTTAAATGGTTTCTTAAGTAAAGAGATGTTCTTCGATTCTCTAGTTAGCGCAATCGAACTTCAACAATTTGGTTTAACGTTAACGATTATTGTTGTAGCTATTGGTGTTATAGCAAGTATCTTTACTTTTGTGTATGCAGTTTACATGCTTAAAGAAACTTATTGGGGAGAATTTGACGAAAAGAAAGTGCCGAAGAAACATATTCATGAACCTTGGTTGTTCAGTTTACCTGCAATAATTTTAATGGTTATGATACCAATCATTTTCTTTATTCCCAACTTTTTCACTGAGCATTTAGTATTGCCAGCACTACGAAATGTTACCAATTTGGGTAGTAGCGTAGATGCAATAGCACCGCATGTTTCTCAATGGCATGGTGTTAATTTGCCACTCATTTTCAGTGTGATTGTTATTATAGTTGGTCTCATTTTAGCGTTAAAAGTAAACTGGAAAGCTATTACGCATCAAGTCATTAAATACGCTTCTATTACAAATTCTTATCGCAATGTGTATCGAGGATTTGAACGTTATTCAGGTCAAATGATTCGAGGTTTAATGAATAACAGATTAAACCATTACAATATTATAACGGTTCTTATTTTCTCTATATTAATTGCATATGGCATATTCCAAGTAGGTTTGCCAAAGTTACATCAAATAGAAGTTTCAGAATTTGGTCCATTGGAAGTTATTTTAGGCATTATGATTAGTGTTGTCGGTATAGCGTTAGTGTTTATTCGACAACGTTTAACAATGGTCATTTTAAATGGCATTATTGGTTACAGTGTTGCATTATTCTTCTTATTAATGAGAGCACCAGATTTAGCGTTAACTCAATTAGTAGTAGAAACAATTACGACCATTCTCTTTATTGTAAGTTTCTCTAGATTGCCAAATATCGCTCGTACAACAGCGAACATGAAAAAAGAAACAATCAAAATTATCGTATCATTTATTATGGCTGGAGCCGTAGTAACGCTCATATTTATTGCGCAACAAGGTGATGGTCTAGAGTCAATTTCTAAATATTATACGAATGCCTATGAATTGACTGGTGGTAAAAATATTGTAAATGCTATTTTAGGAGATTTCAGAGCCTTAGATACAATGTTTGAAGGTATCGTCTTAATTATTGCCGGTTTAGGTATTTATACATTATTACATTACAAAGATAGGAGGGGCCAAGATGAAAGAAAATGATGTTGTGTTAAGAACCGTTACTAAAATCGTCGTATTTATTTTATTAACATTCGGCTTTTATGTTTTCTTTGCGGGACATAATAATCCTGGTGGCGGTTTTATAGGTGGTCTTATCTTTAGTTCGGCCTTTATCCTAATGTTCCTAGCTTTTGATGTACATGAAGTATTAGAAAGTTTACCTATTGATTTTAAAAAGTTAATGATTGTTGGTGCCATAATCTCAGCACTTACTGCAATCGTTCCGGTTTTCTTTGGTAAATCGTTCCTATACCAAAGTGAAGCATACATCCATTTTCCATTATTAGGTGAATTACATGTAACGACAATTACATTGTTTGAATTAGGGATACTGTTAACGGTTGTCGGCGTCATCGTAACAATTATGTTGGCCTTGAGTGGTGGTAAATCATGAATTTAATATTATTACTTGTGATAGGATTTTTAGTATTTATAGGGACGTACATGATACTATCACTCAACTTAATTCGAATTGTTATAGGTATTTCGATTTATACGCATGCGGGAAATCTAATTATTATGAGTATGGGTCATTATAGTAATAAGATGACTGAACCTTTAATTCACGGCTCTAATACTAATTATGTGGATCCATTATTGCAGGCTATTGTTTTAACTGCGATCGTTATCGGATTTGCAATGACTGCCTTCTTACTAGTATTAGTTTATCGAACATACCGTGTTACTAAAGAAGCAAATATTGATGTATTAAGAGGAGAGGAGGATGAAAATGAACAGTAATTTATTAGTCCTTCCAATCCTATTACCATTGTTATGTGCATTAGTCCTTGTTTTTACTAAAGAGAAGAACAGGCTTTCAAAAATTTTGTACATTGGAACAATGTCTGTTAATACAGTTATTTCATTATGTTTATTGATATACGTCTTGCAACATAAACCCATCACGCTTGATTTTGGTGGTTGGGCAGCACCTTATGGTATCCAATTCTTAGGTGATTCACTGAGTTTAGTTATGGTTACAGTAGCGTCATTTGTTGTGACACTCATTATGTCATACGGATTTGGTCGTGGGGAAGATCGTGTTAATCGATACTACTTGCCTACTTTCATCTTATTCTTAACAACAGGCGTTATTGGCTCTTTCTTAACATCTGATTTATTTAACCTGTATGTAATGTTTGAAATCATGTTACTAGCTTCATTTGTATTAGTAACGTTAGGACAATCTGTCGAACAATTAAGAGCAGCCATTATTTATGTTGTATTGAATATCGTAGGATCATGGTTATTCTTGCTAGGTATTGGTTTATTATACAAGACGGTTGGAACATTAAACTTCTCACAAGTTGCTTTACGCTTAGATCAAATCCATGATAATAAAGCTATTATTATTATTTCAATTGTATTTATAGTGGCCTTTGGTTCGAAAGCAGCCTTAGTACTATTTATGTGGTTGCCTAAAGCTTATGCAGTGCTCAACACTGAACTTGCCGCTTTATTTGCAGCGTTAATGACGAAGGTAGGTGCATATGCACTCATTCGCTTCTTTACACTTCTATTTGATCAACATACGGGTGTGACACATCCATTGTTAGTATTTATGTCATGTATCACAATGCTGATAGGCGCTTTCGGTGTTATTGCATATCGTGATATTAAGAAAGTGGCTTCATATCAAGTTATATTATCGATAGGTTTTGTCATTTTAGGTTTAGGTTCCAATACCTTTGCAGGTGTACATGGTGCTATCTTCTATCTAGCGAATGACATTATTGTGAAGACAATGTTGTTCTTTATTATAGGTAGTTTAGTTTATATGTCTGGTTACCGCGAATATAAATATTTATGTGGATTAGCTAAGAAAGAACCATTTTTTGGTGTTGCATTTGTTGTTATGATATTTGCGATTGGAGGCGTACCGCCATTTAGTGGTTTCCCAGGAAAAGTACTCATCTTCCAAGGTGCGATTGAAAATGGTAACTTCATTGGCTTAGCATTAATGATTATCACAAGTCTATTAGCAATGTATAGTCTGTTTAGAATTTTATTTATTATGTACTTTGGAGACAATGATGGTGAACAGGTTGATTTCAATCCGCTACCTAAGCACCGTAAAACGATTCTGGGTATATTAGTTGCAGTCGTACTTGCAATGGGTATTGCAGCGCCAGTTGTGATGAATGCTACTGAAAATGCAACAAAATTGAATATGGATGATAATTATTTCCATAGCATTGTCAATTCACATTTGAAGGAGGGGAATAAATGAGACAAGTTGTATTGAACATATTAATCGCATTTTTATGGGTACTGTTTCAAGATGAAGACTCATTTCAATTCTCTACCTTCGTATCTGGCTTCATCATTGGTTTAATAGTAATTTATATATTACATCGTTTCTTTGGGCAAGCTTTTTATCCTAAGAAGATATGGATTGCTATTAAGTTCTTAGGCGTGTATTTATATCAATTAATTACTTCTAGTATTAGTATTATTAATTACATTTTATTTAAAACGAGACATATGAATCCAGGGTTATTAACATATGAAACGAATTTAAAAAATGATTGGGCAATTACGTTTTTAACTATTCTAATCATTATTACGCCTGGTTCAACAGTTATTCGTATTTCGAAGACTACCAATAAATTCTTTATACACAGTATAGATGTTTCAGAAAAAGAAAAAGAAAGTCTGCTTAAAAGCATAAAACAATATGAAAACTTGATTACGGAGGTGTCACAATGATTGAAACGCTCACGAATTTTTTTATTACAAGTGCATTAGTATTATTTGGCATAGCGTTCATAATTGGATTATTCCGTTTAATCAAAGGACCTACTACAGCTGATAGGGTTGTGGCGTTCGATGCTTCCAGTGCTGTCATCATGTGCATTATAGGTATAGTTAGTGTTATTTATAATACTGTTTCATTCCTTGATTCCATAATGCTTGTTGCAATTATTTCATTTGTAAGTTCTGTATCTATTTCTAGATTTATAGGGGGAGGTCGAGTATTCAATGGCACAAATAAACGAAATCATTGAGTTGATTGCCGCGCTCCTTATATTTCTTGGTAGTATCATTGCTGTCATTAGTGCAATTGGAATTGTAAAATTTCAAGATGTCTTTTTACGAAGCCATGCATCTACTAAGAGTTCTACGCTATCTGTCTTACTAACATTAGTGGGTGTGTTAATTTACTTTACGAATGAACAAAGCTTCTTTAGTGTTAGGTTATTACTATCAATTGTTTTTATTAATTTAACATCGCCAGTTGGTATGCATTTAGTTGCCAGAGCAGCCTATCGTACAGGTGCATACATGTATCGTAAGGATGATGCACCAAGTCGATCTTCCATTTTATTAAGTTCTAAAGAATACAATTCTACAGAAGAACTTAAAAATCGAGCTCGAATTCGAGAAGAGCGTCGTGAAAAAATTTATTACGATGTTCAAAAGCAGCGACAGAAAGAAAAACAGCAAGAAGAAAATATCGAAAGTTTATCGGAAGCTAGAAGAGAAACTAAAGATTGATTAAATCAATGAGATTGAACATGAATGAGTAATAGTTAAAACTACTACTTTGAAATGCTCAATCTCATTTTTTTAAATTTATATAAGAGACCAGTGTCATTAACATGGTCAATATACTTAAATAAATGTAAAGAAGTAGGAAAGGTATAGGTGATGTAGCGATTATAAAATGAACAACCAATAATAAGATTGGCGTTACTAAACTAAGTAATAAAAATAGCAAGTCCATATAAGACCAGTGTTTCGTTGTAAAAAGATAAAAGATTTCTAAAAGCCATATAATCGGAAATAAAACTGGGTACGCAATTATAGACGGGACAAACACAACCATTTGTGCCAATGCATTCTCGCCTTCAAGTTCAGACAATGGTGGCAGAAATAATGTCCAAAAGAACAAAGTTGCAATCATTAGTAAAAAAGAGCATATAAGAAGAACTAATTTAAATTTATTCATAATAAATGACCTCTATATAATATGACATGGATTTTATTCTAATTCGTATCTATTTCTTTTGCTAATCTTTGATGCATAAAGTACTTAATTTATTTGAAATCCTTCATTTCATAATATTTAGGAACATACATTCTTTACACCCCTTATTTAAGATAATAAGTATATTAAAAGTAGACAGTTGTATTTTTATATTATTTGTTGAATCATACCCTATTTCTAATGATATAAGTAAATTCATAAGAAAAAATTAGTGAAACAATTTAAAATATAAAAAGGAAAATGTAAAAAGAAGAGGGTTCAGAACAAGGTTGATTAAATAAAAAGAGGAGGGAGTTGGACAGAATGTTTAGATTCATTGTCCTACTCCCTCAAATCTACTTAATTTGCGTTAACTTAATAAACAATCTAAATTGTTACTTGTTTGCGTTTTGAATAAATGAGATTAATAATTAGCCATACGATTTGTATCAAGAATGGAATTAGATATGCTAATCCCAATACAGCAATATTAATCCATTTGACTTCGGTAGTTTGTATGACACCTGCTGCATCTACAGATCGTTGCCAAAGTAAAAATGCAAATCCAAAAAAACTTAAAACTTCAAACACACTTATTATCCACCAAAAAATCCATGAAATTTTCATGATATCCTCCTATGAATGTAAGACTCAACTAAAGGATAACATACACGTTTAAACATAAAGTTTTCTCAGTATAAATATTAGTTTAAGATGACCGCTAGTTACTTATATTCATTTAAATAAGTTATAAGCAATTCCTTATAGTAATCGATAAAACGAAGATATTTCTCTTTTTCGACATATTCATTTATTTGATGAGGTGCTGTTCCTGGTCCAAACATTAGGAAAGAAAAGTGTTCATCTTTATCGCGCAATAAATTGGAAGCATCTGTTACACCAACGGTTGGTGATGCGACAATATCCTCTCCAAATATTTGTTTAGCTACGCGTTGCCCAATCTTAATTAATGGATTATCTCCAGTTGTTAATACTGGATCTAAATCTAAGTATAAATCTTCTTCTAACTGTCCGCCTTGCTTATTAACTTCTTCTAAATACGTTTTGAATAGTGATTTAACTTTTTCGTTATCAAATTCTGGAATCGTTCTAATATTAAATTCAGCAGTTGCAGTATCAGGAACTGAATTGACTTGGTTCCCACCATGTAAAATGGTATTACTAATGACAAGTCCAGAAATCACACGTTCAACTTCTTCTTCATCTAGATTGTTTTCTTGTTGTAACTGTGATTGAATGCGTTTGATAAGATGTGAGAAATCTAGCTTTTCGCTATTTAATTCTTTCGAAATACGGTCATATTCTGTATCGATATCTTGTATGAATTGAATTAATGGTTTAATTGCATTAAATCCTACGACAGGTACAGAGCTGTGTGCGGCTTTTCCTTTAGAAGTGATTTTATAATCCATTGATCCTTTATGAGCATAAACAATATTCGTTTCAGATGGTTCGGCAATTATCAAAGCATCAACATTATTCATATAACCTTTCTTATACAATTGTGCGGAACCAAGTTGTTCCTTTTCTTCGCCGGCAGTTGCCATGAATTTTATCGTGCCATGAGGTAGTGCATCGTTTTCTTTCAGCTCAATCATCGCAATAGCTAAAGCCATAAGTCCAGATTTCATGTCTGAGGTACCACGACCGTATAATCGATTATCTTTTTCAGTCATTTGAAATGGTGGATAGTCCCAATCGTTTTGATCACCTTCCGATACAACATCCATGTGACCTGAAATTGCTACAACTGGACTACCACTGCCGATAGTAGCAATTAAGTTAGCACGTTTACCTTCAATAACATCAATTTCTGCGTTAATATGATGCGCTTCAAATAAGTCCTTCAAATAAGTTGCAACTTCAATTTCATTATCATTCACCGAATTAATTTCTACGATATCTGACAATAATTTGAGTTTTTCCTTTTCTGAAAATGTATTCATGATTTAACTCCTTAAAATAGAAATTTTTATACGGTTAAAATTTTAGTAAAGATTAAAAATACGTCAACTAAATTAATCTTCCGTTTATAAAAGAAGAGGAAGGACCGCTATTTCAAACCATTACTGAATTTTATTGTAATAGGGAATGAAATGTATGTATGGTTTGGAAATAGGTTACAACGGCTTCAATTTAATTAAAATGGTTTAGAAATGAATGCAAGTTAGTTAATTCATTGTAACTTTAATGGTAAAATTATAATTAACCGATTGTGAGTTTAAGATGTATTTTATCAGGATATAAATAGACATCAAACTTATTTTTATATTAGGCAAGTCTTATTTCTCCAATTAAATATGAAGTATAAAATGGGGTGGAAGTTTGGAAATATTTGAAACGATTCTCATATTTCTAGCCGTAGTTATTGTAAGCTCCTTTGTTCATACTTTTTTACCCAAAGTGCCTCTGGCATTCATTCAAATTGCTTTAGGAATGCTCCTCTTTTTAACGCCAGTACCTGTAGAATTTAACTTCGATTCGGAACTCTTTATGGTAGCAACGATTGCACCGTTACTTTTTGTGGAAGGTGTTAACGTTTCGAGAGCTCATTTACGTCGTTATATTAAACCAGTGATGTTAATGGCCCTAGGACTTGTTATTACAACTGTTATTGGTGTAGGTCTATTTATTCATTGGATTTGGCCGACACTTCCTATTGGTGCAGCTTTTGCCGTAGCCGCAATATTATGTCCAACTGATGCTGTGGCAGTGCAAGCTATTACAAAAGGTAAGGTTTTACCTAAAGGTGCTATGACTATTCTTGAAGGTGAATCGTTACTTAATGATGCAGCAGGTATCATCTCATTCAAAATAGCGGTAGGTGTTTTAATTACTGGTTCATTCTCACTATTTGAAGCGGTGCAACAATTTCTAATCGCGTCAATCGGTGGTGCGATTATTGGTTTACTTATTGGTATCGCGCTTGTTAGATTCCGTTTAACACTTACAAGACGTGGCATAGAAAATATTAATATGTTTACTTTTTTACAACTATTAACGCCATTTGTTACGTATCTTGTTGCTGAAATGTTTCATGCGTCAGGTATTATTGCTGCCGTTGTAGCAGGTTTAGTTCATGGCTTTGAACGTGATCGTATCGCTCAAACACGTACTCGACTTCAAATGAGTTACAATCACACTTGGAACATTCTAGGATATGCATTGAATGGTTTTGTTTTTTCAATATTAGGATTTTTAGTTCCAGAAGTAATTGGAAATATTGTAAAAACTGAACCACACAATTTATTGTTCTTAGTTGTGATAACAGCACTCGTTGCGTTAGCGGTATACTTATTTAGATTTATATGGGTGTATGTGCTCTATCCTCTATTCTATTTATCTGTCAGTCCTTTCCAAAAATTAATGAATGAAGAAGGGGAGGACAAGAAGAAAGAGAAACCACCTAAACGAAGCATGTATGCGCTTATCATGACACTATGTGGCGTGCACGGAACTATTTCGTTAGCAATCGCATTAACATTACCATACTTTTTAGCAGATCATCATGCGTTTACATATCGTAATGATTTACTATTTATTTCATCAGGTATGGTTATTATAAGTCTTGTGATTGCACAAGTTGTATTGCCGTTTGTAACATCTAGTGCACCTAAGGCTAAGATTGGAAGTATGAATTTTAAAGAAGCTAGAATATATATTCTTGAACATGTCATAGATTACTTGAATCATCATTCATCATTTGAAACAAGTTATCGTTATGGTAATGTCATTAAAGAATATCACGATAAATTAACGTTCTTGAAATCTGTTGAAAAGGATGATGAGAACTCAAAAGAACTCGAAAGATTACAGAGTTTAGCATTTAAGGTTGAAACGAAAACACTAGAACGACTTGCCGATGATGGTGAAATAACTGCGAGTGTATTAGAAAACTACATGCGTTATGCAGAACGTACACAAGTGTATCGTCAAGCGTCATTGATACGTCGTATGATTGTTGGTGCGAGAGCTGTACTATTAAAACGTCGTATACGTACACGTACCAATGCGGCATCATCATTAAGTGTTACTGATAACTTAATGGAACTTTCTAAAATCAATAAGATTGTTCATTATAATGTTGTGAGTCGTCTTGTAGATGAAGCGAATGAAGATAACAAATTAGAAGTTGGTATGATTTGTGACGGTTATCTTATGAGAATAGATAACTTATCGCCATCTAATTTCTTTAATACGCGAGCCGAAGATTCAATTACGAAGATAAAATTAAATGCTTTAAGAGAACAACGCCGTGTTTTATCTAGTTTAACTGACGATGGTGAGATTACTGAAAGTACGGCATTGAAATTAAGAGAAGCGATAAACTATGATGAAATGGTTATCGTTGATAGCTTAACTGATTAACATAATAAATATGAATGAAGATATAATAGAGTGAGGTATGGATAATGAATTCAAATGGAATTCTATCCTATCCTCTCTTTTTTTATTAAGGTACGGTTTGTTTAAATAAGGTGAATAACATTCGTTATCAATTCATGATACAATAAAGTGAATGTATGGGTGAGGTGAAATGATGTTAACTGAAGAAAAAGAGGATTATCTAAAAGCAATATTAGCCAATGAAGGAGATACATCCTTTGTCTCAAATAAAAAGTTATCTCAGTACTTAAATATAAAACCTCCTTCAGTTAGTGAAATGGTTGGACGCTTGGAAAAGGCTGGTTATGTTGAAACGAAACACTATAAAGGTGTGAAACTCTCAGATGAGGGCTTGAAACATACGTTGGATATCATTAAGCGTCACCGCCTGTTGGAGTTATTTTTAATAGAAGTTTTACAATATAATTGGGAAGAAGTCCATCAAGAAGCGGAAATTTTGGAACATCGCATTTCAGATTTATTTGTAGAACGCTTGGATAAGATACTTGATTATCCTGAAACATGTCCACACGGTGGTATTATCCCTAGAAATCAGCATTTTGAAGAGAAATTCACGGTATCTTTATTAGAATTTGAACCTGGTGATAAAGTGACGATTAAGCGAGTACGTGATAAGACCGAACTTCTGGTATACCTTTCTAGCAAAAATATTTCAATTGGAAATGATGTTGAGATCGTAACTAAAGATGAAACAAATAAAGTAATGATTTTGAAACGAAATGATATTGTAACGATACTAAGTTATGATAATGCAATGAATATTTTTGCAGAGCATGTTTAAATCAGATAATAAAATCTCCAATAAAGGGTTCAATAATACCTTTTTATTGGAGATTTTTTGAATGAATTTATTAAATTGTAAAGATAAGCATTAAGTATATCGTAAATATGTTAATCGCTATCCATAATGTACTGAATAAGAAAGTTGGTATGCGTGTAAGTTCTGTCAATGTGCGTCCATCCCAACTTGGAATTGGTCGCTGAAAAGTCAGTTTGAATATCGTCCAACTTGATTGTAAAACCTCACCTAATAAGACACCTAGTATAAGGTGATAAATAAATGTGACTAGATAATAAAATAATAATTGATTATCATGTTGTACTAAGAAGTATAGAAGTGCAATAAATAAAATTAGTACAAGGATAGGTGATAGTTTGCGTGATGTAAGTATTAAAAAATAAATGAAAATGATGATATAAGCGCTTAAGAACAAACTAGTGTGACCATAATACGCAGCACTTAGACCAATTAAAAGCATTAATGGAGGCATAATATAGCCACCTAGAGTTGTAATGAATTGTCCAATGAGCCCCTTGGATTGGGTAATAGCATAGCCTTGTTGCATCGTTTGAAGTCGTTCCGAAGGCCGTGTGACGATGACTAAATCTTTTGCGCGTCCACCACTGATTTTATTGAATAATACATGACCGAATTCATGTGTAAGTACAGGAATATAGTTTAAATAAACATCTAAATATTGATTGAATTGACGATGTCTATTTTGATGAATCATAATATAGATAATTGCTATAATACAGATTAAATATATATTTAAATTAATAGTTGTAGTAAAAAAGTTTTCTAAATAGACCATAGTTGACCTCGTCGAGTGTAAGATTATAGTATTTATTATAAAGTAAATTTGATGATTTAGCGTTTAGACTTTAGATGTATCTTTTAATGAGAGAACTTTAAAAAAAGAAGATAAATCATTTGAAAATATATTTAGACAACTACATAGTTATTTATTATGATTCTATTTTCATATAATATATGCATATGAAAATTGTTTAGACAGTAAGGAGATTACTTAAATGCATGATCAAAAAGAGACAACAGCGACTAAAGTGGATATTTTAGGTGTTCAATTTAATAATGTAACCATGTTAGATATGATTGAACATGTCAAAACATTTTTCACACAAGAGACTGAGGATAATTTGTTTATCGTGACAGCTAATCCAGAAATCGTTGATTATGCGTCAGAGCATAGTACTTATAAACAGTTAATTAATAGTGCGGATTTTGTTGTCCCGGATGGCACAGGTGTTATTAAAGCATCAAATCGTTTGGGAACACCGTTAAAACGACGTGTGCCTGGCATTGAATTAATGGAACATTGTTTAAAGATTGCCCATACAAATTATCAAAAAGTATATTTACTTGGTGCCAAAAATGAAGTAGTCACACTAGCACATAAAAATTTACAACACAAATACCCTCAGGCGCAATTCGATTACCATCATGGTTATATAGATTTAAATGATGAGACGGTAATCAAGCGCATAAAACGTTTTGATCCTGATTATATATTTGTAGGGATGGGTTTCCCTAAACAAGAAGAGTGGATTCAAAAACATCGACACACCTTTAAAAGAACTGTAATGATGGGTGTGGGCGGCTCATTTGAAATATATAGTGGCACAAAAAAACGCGCACCTAAACTATTTATTAAATTAAATATTGAATGGGTATATCGTTTATTAATCGATTGGAAACGTATTGGACGTATGCGTAGCATTCCTAAGTTTATGTTTAAAGTTTTTAAAGTACAACGAAAAATGAAAAAGAAAAAATAAGTATCTATTCTGATACTAATTATTTTAAATATGGAGAAGGCGGATTCAAGTCGAGAGGACTGAATCCGCCTTTAAATTTTTATCTTGATTATCGCTATTTAACAATAAAGCGTTTTTCATCTAAACCTTTGCGAAATGCTTTTTGATCAGCTTTTGATTTTTTCTTGAAGTCCTTTAAGAATTGCTCATATTTAGGAAGTACCTCTTCTAATTCTCCGTACTCTTTGAGCTTTCCGCCTTCAATCCAAGCAATTTTAGTACAGAACTCTCGAACTTGACGGATGTTATGACTAACGAAGAATATCGTTTTGTTGGCTTCTTTGAATTCATAAATTTTGTCTAAGCATTTTTGTGTGAAAGTTTGGTCCCCAACGGATAATGCTTCATCAATAACTAAAATATCAGGGTTGATTGTAACGTTAATTGAGAATCCTAATTTAGCACGCATACCACTTGAATAATTTTTAACAGGTTGATGAATAAATTCGCCTAATTCACTAAATTCTATTACTTGAGGCATAAGTTGTTTAATTTCTTTTCTTTTGAACCCCATACATAACATTTTAAATTCGATATTTTCCACACCAGTCAAACGACCGTTAAGGCCTGCATTGATTGCGATGACACTCACTTCACCGTTGCGTTCAATATTGCCTGAAGTAGGTGAGATTGAGCCACCAATCATATTACTTAATGTAGATTTACCTGAGCCGTTGATGCCGACTAAACCGATGACATCACCTTCGTGTGCTGTGATAGAGACATCATCTAAAGCGAAAAATGTATTATTTTTATTTTTAGGGATTAAGGCATCTTTAATGCGTTCTTTATTATTGCGATAAATGCGATATTCTTTTGTCACATTTTTGATATTTACAGATACGCTCATGATAATTCCTTCCTTATCAATACTTATATAGATTATAATACATCATACAATAGTTGTTAAATTTATTAACCTAGTGTAAAGTGTATAAGAGATTTTGTATAACTTTTTGTAAACAATAAGTAGATTTTACTTTTTTTATAAAATGAAGTCCATAGTTATGATCTTATTTTATAGTAATCTACTTTACAATATATAATAATATGATGCGTACGTAATAATTATATTAAACTTTTGAGAAAATGTTATATATAATGTAGTTATCCGAATCATTAATAAATACGTTAATACATTGTATATATTTAATTGAAAGCGTGGTTAATTTCAATGTCGGCAGTAGGATCTGTTTTTAAAGAACACATCAAGAATTTTTACTTAGTGCAAAGACTTGCACAATTTCAAATTAAAATAACGAATACGAATAACTATCTTGGCGTAGCATGGGAATTACTGAATCCAGCATTACAAATCATGGTTTATTGGTTCGTATTTGGTATGGGAATCAGAAGTAACCAGCCTGTTCACGGTATACCTTTTATTTATTGGTTGCTAGTAGGGATTAGTATGTGGTTCTTCGTCAATCAAGGTATTTTAGAAGGAACGAAATCGGTAGCGATGAAATTTAATCAAGTAGCAAAGATGAACTTCCCGCTCTCTATTATACCGACGTATACGGTAACCAGCCGATTTTATGGTCATATAGGATTATTGTTAATTATCATTGGCATTTGTATCGTTAATGGTATTTACCCTTCGATTCATATTGTACAATTATTGATTTACGTACCACTTACATTCTTCTTTACGGCGTCAGTTGCATTATTCACATCGACGCTTGGCATTATTGTACGTGATACGCAAATGATTATGCAGGCCTTGCTAAGAATTCTATTCTATATGTCTCCAATACTATGGGTGCCTAAAGATTCAGGTATTGGTGGAACAATTGGTGAAATCATTAAATTTAATCCAGTCTATTTCTTGGCAGAATCATATCGTGCTGCAATATTATTCCACGAATGGTACTTTATTGAACATTGGAAATTATTACTATATAACGTTATCGTTATTTTAATATTCTTCGTATTAGGTTCAATTTTACATCGTAGATATCGTGATCATTTCGCAGATTTCTTATAATTTTAAAGTCCTTGATAAATGTAGAAGCGTTTATCAAGGATTTTGTATATTCAGTACATCGGGTAGTTTTGATTTATAATTTTTATATTGAAAATATGAGAGGTAAACGTATGCGACTAATTATAAAAAAAGTATATATGTTGATGATTGCATTATTGAACTTCATTTTTAAAGGAAAATCCGTAGACAAACAACGTATCACTGTTCTAATGACGTTCCCTGAAGATGTCATGCCAATTATTAATGACTTAGATAGTAAGGGTTACAATATCACTGTGATTGCGAAGGTTGAAGAACAATATAGGCTAGAACATCTTAACCATATTACTTTTATACCTGCAGGAAATAAACATATCGTCAAACATATCAGAGCGTTGAGTCGTTCAAAAGTCATTGTCATTGATACGTATTATTTAATGCTAGGTGGTTATTCTAAGAAACACTCACAAACGATTATTCAAACGTGGCATGCATCAGGTGCCCTAAAAAATTTCGGTTTAACCGATCATCAAGTTGATTTAACTAACAACACAATGGTTAAGCAATACCAGCGTGTATATCATGCAACAGATTATTATCTTGTTGGTGGAAAAGAGATGGGGGAATGTTTTAAGGCCTCATTTGGTGCTACTGAATCACAAATGTTGCCACTTGGTTTACCTCGTTTAACCCACTATTTAAAATTCAATCTTAAGGCCGAGCAAGAACGTTTGAAAAAACTTTATAATATTCATAAAACGTTAGTTGTCTATGTTCCAACGTATCGTGAAGGTTCAGAAAATAATAGACACATAGATGTTGAACGATTTGAGCAAGCTTTGCCTGAGTACACATTGATTAATCAACTACATCCATCAATTTCGCAACGTCAATCTGTAGCGACAACTCAGGAATTGATGATTATGGCGGATATCATTATTAGCGATTATAGTTCATTACCTATTGAGGCAAGTTTGCTAGATAAACCGACATTGTTTTATGTGTATGACGAAGAAAAATATGATAAAATTCGTGGCTTAAACCAATTTTATAAAGCCATTCCTCAACGATATAAAGCAACGACTGAGGAAGAATTGATTGTAAAAATTAAAAATGATGTCGCGCTGTTTGAACCATTATTTAAACATTGGCATAAATATAATAGTGAAGCAAGCGTTCAACGTGTTACAGAATTTATTGAAAAGATGGTGGAAAAATGAAAATAGCTATCATAATTCCTGTATATAATGCAGAAAATACAATACGTAGGGCAATCAAATCGATTGATACAACGCATGAAGTTGAGATTATTTGTGTGAATGACGGCTCTACAGATCATTCAAGGCATGAACTTACGCAATTGCAAAAAGAAGTTAAAAATATCATGATTTACAATCAAGATAATCAAGGTGCAGCTGCAAGTAGAAACTTTGGATTAGCTGCAATGTCTGATGACGTGGAAGCATTTATGTTTTTAGACGCAGACGATCAGTTTCTACCGGGAAGACTTGATAAAATGATTGATTATTATGAGCGTAATCAAGAAGTCGATATCGTTATAGGGCAAATTGGAAGAGGCGTTCATGGAGACTGGAAAATTGTACCTACACATGAAGAAATGAATCGTGAAGCATTAGTATCATTAGCACAAGCACCTGAAATCTTGCAATCTATTGGGCCAGGTGGAAAACTATTCAATTCTAAATTTAGTGCGTTGCGCTTTGATGAAGATGTTGTGTTCTGTGAAGAACATACCTTTATTACACGTGCTTATTTAACTGCACGTGATATACAATTATTACCGCTGATAATATATGGATATAATGAGCAAGAAGGTTCAATCACAGATAAACGAGCTGATACATTTATATCTTATATTGAAGATGCTCGACGAGTACGTCAGCGCGTCATGGAAATGCTACTTTTAACAAATGAGAAAGCATACTATAGTTATCGAATGGATGATTTAATTGTTAGTTATCTTATTCAAGCTTATTTATTAAAATGTAGTAAAGTTACACCTGAATTTATTGATAAGGTCACGCATTACATTAAAGATATGCAACATACGAACTACTCAGGCGATGCGTTGTTTAGAATCATTCAAGCAGTTGAGCAAGGTGCAACGCATTGGACGCGCGATACTTATGAGAAGTGGCGTCAAACACTTATTGATGTCGGTATTGGACGACCTGGATATTTCCGATTCAAAGCACAGGTCATGCCTAAGAAATTTGCATTTAATAGTAAACAGTCTCTCAAACGCCTTTTAAAGCTATAGTGTAATATGTCTTATATAATTAATGGTATGTAAATTTTATTTATGCTAAATTAAAGTTATGAAAAAATGTTAAAAATTATGTTAAGGAGATAGCGTTATATGAGAAGAGTTATTACTTACGGCACTTATGACTTATTACATTATGGTCATATTGAATTATTAAGAAGAGCGCGTGAAATGGGCGATTATTTAATTGTCGCTTTATCTTCAGATGAATTCAATCAAATTAAGAATAAAAAATCATATTATGATTATGAGCAACGCAAAATGATGTTGGAATCAATTCGTTATGTTGACTTAGTCATTCCTGAGAATGATTGGGGACAAAAAGAAACTGACGTAGATCGTTTTGAAGTAGATGTCTTTGTAATGGGACATGACTGGGAAGGCGAATTTGACTTCTTAAAAGACAAATGTGAAGTTGTATACTTAAAACGTACGGAAGGTATTTCAACAACTAAAATTAAACAAGAATTATATGGCAAAGATGCTAAATAATTAAGAATATGAGATTTAATCCTATTAAAAGGAGGTTGAGACAAGATAAAATGTCTCAACCTCCTTTATCATTTGGAAGTAGCTATCTGATTTGAAATCGCGCTTAAAACATGCTAGAAGCGGACAATGAATGTATTTTAATTTCTGTTCTGTGCGTCATTTTAAAGTAGATATAGTTTATTTCCACTAGGCGTCGTATAACAGCGCTATGTTATCGATTTGAGTATCACTTGAGTCTGAGACATTGTCTCAAACTAAATGCGTTTAATTGATGCTATTTGCGTTTAAATAATAAATGAATAATTGAACGTACAATAAGTATACATGCAATTGCTAATAACGCTAATGCTATAAAAGTGACAATTGGATGTTCTTTCCAAGTCGTTTGAGCAATAGTATTTGCTTTGTGTAATAAAGGTTTCGTTACGTCAACTTTAGGTGGTCCATCGTCCTTTGTAAGAAATTGACGATCATAATCAAGATGAACCTTACCATCTTTAATAATGAATTTGTAATCTTTTTGATTCATGTCTTTAGGCACTACATCGTATAAATTTTCTTTGACATAGTATGTTTTACCGTTTATTTTATGCGTACCTTTAGAAAGCACGTTTTTATAACGATATTGATCAAAAGAACGGTTCATCATTGCATTACCCATCATGTTACGCTGTTTTTCACCGCCTAAATTAACGTAATCTCCAGCGCCCATAATAACTTGGTTGATACGGAATTGCTTACGTTTAGTTGTTATCGTATGGTTATAATCTGCAACATCACTTGAACCTGTTTTTAATCCGTCAGTACCGGGCAAACTCATATCGGCACCTTCTAATGAATGGTTAAATGTATAGTATGTAACACCGTGTTGTGTTGGAGCAAGTTGCTTAGTGAAGTGTAGTATTTTCGGTGTTTCTTTAATGACATGATGATCTAGGATTGCGAAGTCCTTTGCAGTAGAAGTGGAATTGTCTTGATCTTTATATTTTGATGGTGCAAAATCTTTTAATTGTGAATTTTCGGCACCTGTTGGGTTAACGAAATGCGTATTTGACATACCTAGCGCTTTGGCTTTCTTATTCATTAAATCTGTAAAATCATTGACATTTCCAGAAACTTCATCAGCTAAAATTAAAGCAGCAGCATTACTAGAGTTAGAGACTGTAATTTGAAGTAACTCACTAATGGTATAAGTTTCACCAGGATATAATTTCGTATTACTTAATTCCGGTAATGTTGACATACGATAATGCTGATCCGTAATATGTACTTTGTCATTTAAAGAAAGTTCCCCTTTATTGATGGCTTCGAGTGTTAAATACATGGTCATTAACTTCGTCATTGAAGCAGGGTACCATTTTTGGTTAGATTGATAGTCATATAAAATTTGCCCGGTTTGACTAACATTAATACTACCCTCAGGTTGATAGGCATCTGTTACATTTGGGTAACCATATTGTCTAGCAATTTCGGTAGGTGTTGGCTCATATTCGGAAGCATATGTTTTAGGTGCTATAATAGCAATGGTTAACAATGCAACCAATATCATTGTAAAGCGTCGTTTCATTCTTATCTTTCCTTTTTCAAAATTTCAACTAAAATATTTTATCATATAAGTATGTTTATATGAATTTTTTTGCTAAAGCTTTATACTTGGAAAATGAGATAATTAAATTTTTAAAATGAATATTAAAAGAGGGCTAATTTATGAAAGGACAAAATCCATTATTTTTCTTATTTAAACGTTTGTCGTGGCCATATGGACTAATTATCGCGGCTATCATAATTTCTTCGCTAGGGAGTATTAGTGGTCTGTTAATTCCGCTATTTACCGGACGGCTGGTTGATAAATTCTCTACAAGTAGTATTAATTGGAATATCGTTCTATTATTTGCAGGTATATTTATTGCCAATGCACTATTAAGTGGTATAGGTATTTATTTACTAAGTAAAATTGGTGAAAAAATGATTTATGATATTCGATCCATATTATGGGGACATATCATTAAATTAAAGATGCCATTTTTTGATAAGAATGAAAGCGGACAGCTAATGAGTCGTTTGACAGACGATACAAAGGTTATTAATGAATTTATTTCACAGAAATTGCCACAATTACTACCAGCAGTTATAACGCTCATTGGGTCAATCGTCATGCTATTTATTATGGATTGGCAAATGACATTATTAACATTTATTGCTATTCCGATATTTATGGCGATCATGATTCCACTAGGACGTAAAATGCAAAAGATATCAATGAATACACAAACTGAAATTGCGAACTTTAGTGGGTTATTAGGACGTGTGTTAACTGAAATGCGATTAGTTAAAGTATCGAATACAGAGAAACAAGAGTTAAACAATGCGCATAGTAACTTACGTGAAATTTATAATTTGGGTCTGCGTCAAGCTAAAATTACTGCAGTGATTCAACCTATTTCAAGTGTAATTATGTTACTAATGATTGCAGTTATCTTAGGTTTCGGTGCGATAAGAATAGCAACTGGTGCTATTACAGCGGGTGCACTCATTGCAATGATTTTTTATGTGATGCAATTATCAATGCCATTAATGAATCTTTCAACATTAGTTACAGACTATAAAAAGGCAGTGGGTGCAAGTAGTAGGATCTTTGAAATTATGCAAGAACCTATTGAACCAATGGAAGATTTACAACCTATAGATCATATTTCAATCAACGATGGCGAATTGTCATTTGAAAATGTTGATTTCAAATATGATATCAAAACTATTCTTAGCAATGTATCTTTCCGTATTCCTCAAGGCGAGGTCAGTGCATTTGTTGGGCCATCAGGTTCAGGTAAAAGTACAATATTCAACCTGATTGAACGTATGTATGACATTGAATCTGGAGATATTAAGTATGGCACCCAAAGTATTTATGATGTACCTATCACAAATTGGCGTAATAAGATTGGTTATGTCATGCAATCGAATTCTATGATGAGCGGTACAATACGTGACAATATTTTATATGGTATAAACCGTGAAGTGTCGGATGAGGAATTGGTTAAGTATGCTAAGTTAGCGAATTGTCACGACTTTATTATGCAGTTTGATGATGGCTATGACACGTTAGTAGGTGAACGTGGTCTGAAGTTATCTGGAGGTCAAAGACAACGTATCGATATTGCACGCAGTTTTGTGAAAAATCCTGATATTTTATTATTAGATGAAGCTACCGCAAATTTAGATAGTGAGAGCGAACAAAAAATCCAAGAGGCATTAGAAATTCTTATGGAAGGAAGAACAACTATTGTTATTGCACATCGTCTCTCAACTATAAAAAAAGCAGGTAAAATCATTTTCCTAGATCAAGGTAAGGTAACGGGTGAAGGTACACATGCTGAATTAATGCAAAATCACGAAAAATACCATCAGTTTGTTACTACTCAAAATTTAACCGAGTAATGAATATTAGGTAGTTGGAACTTAAGTTTGTTCCAACTACTTTTTTAAAAAGAAAAATGAAATATATGTTTTGTCTTATGTAGTTAATTGTGAAATAATCATCAATAATTAAATGACGTATGTGAGTATACAGTCTCACACTTTAAAACTTAAGATTGGAGCATAATTATGTTATATACAATAACTTCCACTTTACCTCCTACACATGGTGGAAGGACAAAATCTTTGTTACATAGAGTAAAGTTTTTAGAAACTCAATTGGGAGAAATTTCTACAATTCTAACGACTAACTATAACGCTAATTATAAAAATGTATATCGAATTTTTAGAAATAAAGAATTAATAACTGAGAATACAAAATTAGACAATTTATACGATTGGCTTGCGAATTATAATCTACTAGAGGAACCTGTTGAACCCAAATTATTTAGAAAGTTACCAATTCAAACTAAAGTTAAGATACGTGGATTAGAGGCCATTCAAGAAGGGGATAACGTTAAATATTATAAAGATAATGTTCATGTATCATTTCGCAAATACTATGCGAACAAACAGATTATGAAGTTTGAAGATACAATCAATCCTAATTCACAAAAGGTATCTAAACGTAAGGCATTCACGTTAAATGGCAGATTACATAAGATTGATTATTTTGATGATGTAACGGCAATCAAAACAAAGGAAGAATATTATGATAAAAAGGGTGACGTGTATTTAAAGAAACATTTTACGAATGATGAAGAGAACAAATTGATTGATATTGAACATTTAACAAAGCGTGGTGAGACGCGCACCTTTAATAATGAAAAAGCTTTATTTACTTATTATTATAATCATGTTTTACCTAATGGAAGTGTTGTATTTAATGATGCACGTTTACTCGACAGACCATTGATTGATTGCGAAAATGACATTAAGCGCATATTAATGTTTCATAGCAATCATATACAAGGTAATAAAGTTCGTCATTCATATAAATTAGCACTTGATAAACAAGAAATAATCGATAAATATATAGTTTTAACAGAATACCAAAAACATGATATTCAATCACAGTTTGGCATAGATGATAATAAAATAGATGTCATACCTCATTTTGTCAGCATAGCGCAATCGAATCGTCGAGATGAGGTTGAAGATCAATTTTGCTTTATTGGTAGATTGGCTCAAGAAAAACAAATTGATCATATTATTAAAGCGTTTGATATTTATTTGAAAAAAGGTTATTCATCTAAGTTGCTTGTATATGGAAAAGATAAAGAGGGTAATTTAAACACATTGAAGCAATTGGTTAAAACACTTCAACTTGAAGATAAAGTAATATTCAAAGGACACACTAATCATCCTAAAGAAGTCTTTTCAAAAGTGATAGCTTCATTATTGACAAGTCGGTATGAAGACTTTGGGTTATCGATTATGGAAAGTATTAACTATGGTTGCCCTGTTATCTCATATAACGTTCGTTATGGACCGAGTGAGTTAATTACTAATCATGAAAATGGTATACTTGTGAAAAAAGATGACATCGAAGGGTTTGCGGATGCAATGGAAATGGCTAGAAATATTCATTTCAAAGATGTAAAATTAAGTGAAAAATTTAGTGTAGAACAAGCATCAAACAATTATCAATCACTCATCGATGACGTTACACATGCGGAGAATAAATAGAAAAATTGGAGAGAAATATATTGAATAAATTATCGATTATTATTACGTATTTTAATAATGAAGATTATATTAGTGAGTGTATTCACAGTTTAAAAAGCCAGAGAAATCAAGATTTTGACATTATTGTTGTCGATGATGGTTCAACTGATCGCTCAACAGAAATCTTACAAGAAGCATTAAAATCATATGATAAAGACGTTCACTTCATTCAATTGCAAGAGAATACTGGACACGCACATGCACGAAATGTAGCTTTGGAACAAGCACATGGTCAATACGTACTATTCCTAGATGCCGATGATCAATTGGCCTCATATGCTGTTGATTACTATCTTCAACATGTGAATGGTTTAGATACACTGATTGCACCAATTCATAAATTTAGAAGTCAACGACCACAGTATGTAGATAAAGATAAAGTACGTTTGCAATATGCTTCTCATCAAAAAAGTCCAAATGCAATTTTGAGAAAAGAATCAGCATGTAATATTTTATTTAAAAATGCCATTATTAAAGCGCATCAGATTCAATTTAATGAATCATTAGATATTTATGCAGATACGTCATTTGTGCTTGAGTATTTAAAATATGCGGAGCGTTTTGTTAGAATTACCAACTTCCCATTCTATTATCGTGGTGAGGTATACGATCCATTTTATGGTAATACATTAAGTGATCAAGATTTTACAAATAAATTTGAAGATCATGTTAATAGTTTCTTTGATGCTATGCAAAGAACGAATGATAAGCGAATTAAAAATTTCCTCATTCAACGAATGAAAAATGAAATTAAAAGTGGATTTGATCCTGCACTTAGAGATATAAAATCTCGATATGTGTCACTTGAAGATGCGCTTATTAAAATTGTTAAAGCTTTAAAATGGAACATCCTAAAAGATGGGAAAGTATTATATAATTTAGAAATATTATTTTTATCAATGGATGATGTTGAAAATGCCAAATATGTTAATGACTTACGTAATAAAACACGTTTAGTTAAAAATATTGTGTTAAATAGCAAGATGAAAGAACGCTCAAAATATCAACTGAGTGATAATGAAGACTTAGTTGACCCGAACACAATTGTATTTGAAGCGTTTGGTGGTAAAAATTATAGCGATAGTCCTAAATATATTTATGAATACATGCAAAAACATTATCCTCATTTAAATTATATTTGGGTCTTTTCAAAACCAGAAAATAACAATATTCCAGGTAATGCTACTAAAGTCAAAAAGGGATCTCAAGCTTATTATGATGCCTATGCTAAAGCGAAATATTGGGTTACAAATGCTAGATTACCTTTATATTTAAATAAAAAAGAGAATCAAATGTATATCCAAACTTGGCATGGAACACCATTAAAACGTTTAGCTAATGATATGAAAGTGGTTAGAATGCCTGGCACGACAACTGCAAACTATAAGAAGAACTTCTATGCTGAAGCATCACGTTGGGATCGCTTAGTATCACCAAATAGATACTCTTCTGATATTTTTAAATCTGCATTTTGGATGGATGAAGACCGTATTTGGGAGATTGGTTATCCGAGAAATGATGTATTAGTTAACCGTCAAAATGACACTGAATATATTGAACAAATTAAGCGTGACTTGAATTTACCTGCAGATAAGAAAGTTATCATGTATGCTCCAACTTGGAGAGACGATGAGTTTGTGAAAAAGGGACAATACTTATTTGATTTGAAAATTAATTTAGCTAATCTTCAAAAAGAAATAGGAGATGAGTATGTCATCTTATTAAGAATGCATTATCTAATTGCTAATGCTTTAGATTTACATGGATATGATGACTTTGCAATTGATGTATCAAATTATAACGACATTTCGGAGTTATACTTAATTTCTGATGCATTAATTACTGATTATTCTTCTGTTATGTTTGACTTTGGTATCTTGAAGCGTCCACAATTTTTCTTTGCATACGATATAGAAAAATATGATAAAGGACTTCGTGGTTTCTACATGGATTACATGAACGACCTACCAGGTGAAATCATTACAGACGAGTTTAAATTAGCTGAAGAGTTAAAACAAATTGATCAACATAAAGTGAAATATCAAGATAAGATAGAAGCATTTTATAATGATTTTTGTTCTATAGAAAATGGAAAAGCATCTCAATATATTGGTGATTATATTTATAATGATATTGAGAAAAATTCATAATTGAAATGAAAGTAGAAAGCACTAGAGCAGTAAATTTAACTCTAGTGCTTTCTATTGTACTATTTAAAAAATCTTTATTTTCTCGAACATTACCTCATGGTATAATTAAAAATATATTATTAACGGAACTTTTGGGGTAAATTAGTGAATAAAGTACGGTTCTGTTGTATAGACATGCTATGACATTAATGTCATAAAAAATTAATCAGGTAGGTGCCTTATGTTTTTATTGGTTAACATCATTGGGTTACTTGCGTTTTTGGGAATTGCAGTTTTATTTTCAAGAGATCGCAAAAACATCCAATGGAAATCTATTTTAATTCTTGTTGTATTAAACTTGTTTTTAGCATGGTTCTTCGTCTATTTCCAAATTGGGAGAACTATTGTAGAAGGATTAGCTTCAGCAATCGCATGGGTAATTCAATCAGCACATACTGGAACAGGATTTGCATTCAGCAGTTTCACTAGTGGTAAACAGATGGATATGGCGATTAGCGCACTCTTCCCAATTCTACTTGTAGTACCATTATTTGACGTATTAATGTATTTCAATATTCTACCTAAAATTATAGGTGGTATTGGTTGGGTGCTAGCGAAAATTACGCGTCAACCTAAATTTGAATCATTCTTTGGCATCGAAATGATGTTCTTAGGTAATACTGAAGCATTAGCTGTATCAAACGAACAATTGAAACGTATGAATGAAATGCGTGTATTAACAGTGGCTATGATGTCAATGAGTTCAATCTCTGGAGCTATTGTTGGTGCATACGTTCAAATGATACCGGGTGATCTCGTATTAACTGCGATACCACTAAATATTATCAACGCGATAATTGTTTCTTCAATTTTGAATCCGGTTAGTGTTGAAGAACAAGAAGACATCATTTATAGCATCAAAAATAATGAAACGGTAAAACGTCAACCTTTCTTCTCATTTTTAGGTGATTCTGTACTTAATGCAGGTAAATTAGTATTAATCATTATTGCATTTGTAATTAGTTTTGTTGCTTTAGCAGACTTAATTGATCGCTTTATAAACTTAATTACAGGTCTAGTTGGTGGATGGATAGGCGTAAAAGGTAGTTTCGGTTTAAATCAAATTTTAGGTTTATTCATGTATCCATTTGCACTTTTACTTGGTTTGCCATGGGGAGAAGCATGGATTGTTGCTCAACAAATGGCTAAGAAGATTGTTACTAATGAATTTGTAGTTATGGGTGAAATTAGTAAAGTCGTTGATTCATATAGCCCTCACAGAAGAGCTGTTATTTCAACATTCTTAGTTTCATTTGCTAACTTCTCTACAATCGGAATGATTGTCGGAACATTAAAAGGGATTGTCGATCAAAAAACATCAGATTTTGTATCTAAATACGTACCTATGATGTTATTAGCAGGTATATTAGTATCATTACTTACTGCAGCGTTTGTCGGATTATTTGCTTGGTAAGAAGATACATAACATGTTTATCAATTAAAAAGAATCGTGGAGCAGTATTCAATTTGAATTTCGTTCCACGATTTTTTTAATAATTTCAGTAGATTTTAATTAACATGATAAAAACCAAGTATGTAGGGTGAGGAGACACCCTATATACTTGGTTTTTATGGGAAATGAATATTAATGTACTTGTAACGGTAAGGACTAGGTACTGTCACAGTACTTCGAGCAAAATTTGTTTTGTTACTATAAACAACACAAAGGAGATAACTTCTCTTATTAAGAAGTTATACACATTATAGCAAATGTAATTGGCGAAGTAAACAAAAAATTCAGAAAATTTATATTTGTTTTTAAATTAGTTCACTTATTCATGGTGAAATAGAAATATACCTTGAAAATGATATAGATATAGACTATTTATGAAATGCATATTGTAGCTTCACTAGTGATTGTGATAACCTTTTTAATGATATTACATTAAAAGGGGTTGGTGTATGTGAATAAAAATATTAAAGATTTACTTTTAGTTATACTAGGCTCTTTCATATTTTCAGCTGGGGTTAATGCATTCATTATCTCAGGTAATTTAGGAGAAGGTGGCGTAACAGGTATAGCCATCGTATTATATTATGCGTTTCACATTTCTCCAGCCATCACGAACTTTGTAGCAAATGCGCTACTGATCATTGTAGGGTATAAATTTTTAAGTAAGAAAAGTATGTTATTAACTATTGTGGCAACTGTACTTATCTCAGTGTTTTTAAGTTTAACTGAGTCTTGGCACGTCGAAACTGGAAATGTCATCATTAACGCTATATTTGGTGGCTCTTGTGTTGGGTTAGGCATTGGTATTATTGTTTTAGCTGGTGGTACAACTGCAGGGACAACGATACTAGCACAAATTGCTAATAAATATTTAGATGTAAGTACTGCATATGCGTTATTGTTTTTTGATTTGATTGTAGTACTCATATCATTAACAGTATTACCATTGCAAATGGCCTTAGTAACAGTTATCTCATTGTATATAGGTACGAAGGTTATGGAATATGTTATAGAAGGTTTAAATACTAAAAAAGCAATGACGATTATTTCAAGTAAGCCTGACCAAGTAGCTAAAGCAATAGATGAACAAGTTGGTCGAGGCCTTACTATATTAGATGGTCGAGGCTATTATAGTCGTGAAGAAAAAGACGTATTATATGTTGTTGTTGCAAAAACACAAGTGTCTCGAGCTAAGAAAATTATACGTAAGATTGATAATCAAGCCTTTTTAGTTGTGCATGATGTGAGAGATGTATATGGCAATGGCTTTTTAGTGGATGAATAATGAGAATGAATAAGGTTAGGTGTTTCAATATATTGGTGAAAGTGTTATGACGACATCAATTAATGAAATACCTAACCTTTGCTTTGTCGATTACAAATAGTCAGTTATTTACAAAGATGTTATAATACATCTATTGACTATGATAATTATTATCAATTGACAAACTCAATCGTATATAAAGTTATTTATTATGAAAGTAGGGAAAGCATGAATCGTTTAAAAGCGCAACAAGTGGAAATTGGATATGGGGATCATTCGATTATTAACAATTTAGATGTAGAAATACCTGATGGCAAGGTTACGTCTATCATTGGGCCTAATGGTTGTGGGAAATCTACATTATTAAAAGCATTGTCACGCTTATTAACAATCAAAAATGGTGAAATTCAATTAGATGGTCAAAATATTCATACGCAATCAACTAAAGAAATTGCTAAAAAAATTGCTATATTACCACAAACACCAGAAGTAGCAGATGGTCTTACAGTAGGAGAATTAGTATCTTATGGTCGTTTTCCACATCAAAAAGGGTTCGGCCGTCTATCTGCTGAAGATAAAAAAGAGATTGATTGGGCTTTAAATGTTACTGGCACATCTGAATTTAGACATCGTTCTATTAATGATTTAAGTGGTGGTCAGCGTCAACGAGTTTGGATTGCAATGGCATTGGCTCAAAAAACAGACATTATTTTCCTAGATGAACCCACAACATATTTAGATATCTCACATCAATTAGAAATTTTAGAATTAGTTCAACAATTAAATAAAGAACAAGGTTGTACCATTATTATGGTCTTACACGACATTAACCAGGCTATTCGTTTTTCTGATCATCTTATCGCAATGAAGAAAGGTGAAATCATTGCTTGTGGCGCTACTGAAGACGTGTTGACTAAAGATATTCTAGAAAAAGTGTTTAATATCGATGTCGTACTTAGTACGGACCCTCGTACAGGTAAACCACTGTTAGTGACATATGACTTATTCGAACGTAATTATTCATAATATATAGATAAACTAAGAAAAAGGAATTTTTATCATGATGGAGAAAGATAAAAAAGTAAACATAGGTTTTATTGGCTATATTATTTTAGTCTTTGTGTTGTTAATAAGCGCATTGCTTGTATCTATCTTGATAGGTGAAGCGAAAATTAGTTTTTCAACTATTATGGATGCTATTTTTCATTATAATCCTAAAAATCAACAACATAATATTATTAGTGAGATACGTATACCGCGTGATTTAGGTGCGGTATTAGTTGGAATGGCATTATCAGTTGCTGGTGCTGTTATTCAAGGCGTAACTAAAAACGGACTTGCAGATCCAAGTTTAATTGGTTTAAACTCTGGGGCTTCATTTGCATTGGCGTTAACATTTGCTTTTTATCCGGCAGCACCATTCTTAATGCTCATGTGTGCAGGGTTTTTAGGTGCGATGTTGGGTGGCTTTATTGTCTTAACGATAGGTCGCTCTAGACGTGATGGCTTCAATCCTATGAGAATCATTTTAGCAGGTGCTGCTGTAAGTGCACTTTTAACAGCTTTGAGTCAAGGTATTGCTTTAACATTTAAGTTGAATCAAACACTTACTTTCTGGACTGCTGGCGGTGTTTCAGGTACGACTTGGAAACAACTTATGTGGAGCGGACCTGTTATTATCATTGCTATTATTATCATCATAGCAATGAGTAAACAATTAACGATTTTAAATTTAGGAGAGACACTTGCTAAAGGCTTGGGTCAAAATATCACGTTGATTCGTGGAGTAAGTTTATTCTTAACTATGATATTAGCGGGGGTAGCCGTTTCAATGGTAGGACAAATTGCCTTTGTTGGCTTGATGGTACCTCACATTGTCAGATTCTTAGTAGGTACAGACTATTCAAAGGTATTACCATTAACAGCTTTAACAGGCGGTTTACTTATGATTTTAGCTGATACTGTAGCACGAATGTTAGGTGAAGCGCCAGTGGGAGCGATTATTTCATTTATCGGCGTGCCTTACTTCTTATACTTAGTTAAAAGAGGAGGACGCACAATATGATTCATCCTAAATTAAGACGAAAACAAATCGTTACTTTAGTAATTTTTTCAATATTATTATTAGCCGCATGTACATGGAGTGTGTCTTCAGGAGAATATAAAATTCCGGTTGATCATTTTTTTAAGACGCTCATAGGTCAAGGTGAATATTATGATCAATTAATCTTAATGGAATTTCGTTTCCCAAGAATGTTAATTACTATTTTAGCAGGTGCTGCGTTAAGTTTAAGTGGCGCTATTATTCAAAGTGTCACTAAGAATCCAATTGCGGAGCCAGGTATTTTAGGTATTAATGCTGGCGGTGGTTTCGCAATAGCATTATTTATTTCAATAGGACAAATTAACCCTGATAATTTTGTGTATGTGTTACCAGTGATTAGTGTCATTGGTGGTGTAGCTACTGCAATTGTTATCTTTTTATTTAGTGTGAATAAGAAAGATGGCATTACACCTTCAAGTATGGTGCTAATTGGTGTAGGCATGCAGACAGCCTTATATGGTGGTTCTATTACGCTTATGTCTAAATTTAATGAAGATCAGTCAGAATTTATAGCTACTTGGTTTGCTGGTAATATTTGGGGCGATGACTGGACATTTGTCATTGCAACTATTCCATGGCTAATCATTATAATTCCATTTCTATTATATAAATCTAATGTATTGAATTTAATTAATACACATGAACACATTGCTAAAGGTCTCGGTGTTAAGATTGAAAAAGAACGTGTAGTTCTATTCTTTATTGCTGTTGTTTTATCATCAATTGCCGTGGCTGTTGCAGGTGCTATTGCATTTATTGGTTTAATGGGGCCACATATTGCAAAATCAATTATTGGGCCACGTCATCAACTCTTTTTACCAATTTCAATTATCGTAGGTGCTTTCTTACTCGTTTTATCAGATACTATTGGTAAAGTCATCCTTGAACCGACAGGGGTACCTGCTGGTATTGTAGTTGCTATTATAGGCGCACCTTATTTCATTTATTTAATGTATAAATCTAAGAGTATTTAAAAATTGATGAATTAAATAGTAATACTGAAGTATAAAATATATGCAAGACATAATTTCTAATTAGTTAAATATTAAACTTTTTACGATTATAGTAATCTTCGTGGGAGTGGACAGACCTTAGTAGTGAATTTTACGCTGAAATTCTCTGTGTTTGAATAAGGATAAATTCTGTTCCATTTCCACTTTTTTATTAAAGTCGATTTATATGTAAATGATAGCGCATACATTGTGCTTGATTTATAATTAAATTGATAGGCCAAAGGAGGAAGTTGCATATGAAAAAGCTAATAAAACAAAAGGAAAACTTTTTAAAAGATATGTTAGACGGCTTAAAAATAGCAAATAATGATATCGAAATCATTGCAGAAACTGTTGTCGTGCGACGTAAAAAGAAATCTAAAGGCGTAGCGATTGTTTCAGGTGGCGGTAGTGGACATGAACCGGCTCATGCAGGTTATGTTGCGCAAGGGATGCTTGATGCGGCAGTTTGCGGAGAAGTATTTACTTCACCAACTCCTGATAAAGTGTTAGAAGCAATTAAGGCTGTCGATACTGGTGATGGTGTGTTGTTAATTGTTAAAAATTATGCTGGCGATGTAATGAACTTTGAAATGGCGCAAGAAATGGCAGAAATGGAAGATATTCAAGTAGAGATGGTTGTCGTTAAAGATGACATATCAGTGTCTGAAGAAACGCAAAGACGTGGTGTTGCAGGCACAGTATGCGTTCATAAATATGTAGGCTACCTAGCTGAACAAGGTTTAGCTCTACAGGAAATTAAAGAAAAAGCTGAAGCATTAGTTTCACAAATTAAAAGTATTGGTATGGCACTGACACCACCAATGGTTCCGACAACAGGCCAATATGGATTTGATATTAATGATGAGGATATAGAAATTGGGATAGGTATTCATGGCGAAAAAGGAATTGAACGAATACACTATGAAGAAATCGATAGTATCGTTGAACGGTTATTAAGTCGATTACTTAAAGAAAATCAAGAGCAATCTTTAATAGTTATAGTTAATGGAATGGGTGGTACACCACTATCAGAATTAAATATTGTGACTAAATATTGCTCACTTTATTTAGAAAAGCAAAATAGAGATGTGGCGCAATGGTTTGTTGGTGATTATATGACTTCATTAGATATGCAAGGTTTTTCAATCACACTACTTCCTAATAATGAAGAACTACTCAAAGCTTTACAAGCACCTACTACGTCTCGCTACTTTTAAAAAGAAAACTACATTCAACTGAGGTGATTAAAAATGGATGTTAAAGATATGAAACAACGATTATTAAATTTAGAGGCAGTGTTTTCAGAGAAAGAAACATTATTAACGGATTTAGATAGAGCAATCGGTGATGGCGATCATGGTGTCAATATGTTGCGTGGATTTAAAAGTTTGAAAGACAAGATAGATGATAGTAGTATGTCATCGCTATTTAAATCTACTGGTATGGCATTAATGTCAAATATTGGTGGTGCATCTGGTCCATTATATGGATTTAGCTTTGTTAAAATGGCTAATGTTGTTAATGATGAAATGGACAAAGAAAATTTAAAAGCTGTTGTTACTGAATTTGCTAATGCGATTGCGCAGAGAGGTAAAGTACAACGAGATGAGAAGACGATGTTTGATGTTGTAGATCGAGCGCGTGAAGCTTTAGAAAATGATGAAACAATTACGTCAGAGATACTACAACAATTTGCTACTGATACGAAAGAGATAGAAGCTACAAAAGGACGTGCAGCATACTTTAAAAAGGATTCAATAGGTTATATCGACCCTGGTGCCCAAAGTATGGTTTACGTATTAAGTGCACTGATTGGAGATGACATTGAATGACAACAATTATAATTATTAGCCATAGTGAAGACATTGCGAATGGTACTAAAGCTTTGCTCAATCAGATGGCGCAAGATGTTAACGTTGTAGCTCACGGCGGTGTCGATGGAGGCATAGGTACATCATTTGATGATATTCAAAATATTATCAATAACTTAGATGATGACGCATTGTGTTTTTATGATCTAGGTTCTTCTGAAATGAATTTAGATTTAGCAATTGAGATGTATGAAGGATCACATCATATTAAGAAGATAGATGCACCAATAGTTGAAGGTAGTTTTACTGCTGCAGTGAAACTCTCAGTTGGCGGAACAACTGATGAAGCGGTAAAAGAAGTCGCTCAAACTTCTTTTAAAGAAAATACATTTGATTAATGTTTAAATAATGTGCGTAAATATAATAATCAAATAAATGCGCAAAATAAATTTTATAAATAAGTAATTTATAAAATGAAAATGACAAATGATTGTGATAAAATAGATTATTATAGTAAAGCGAAAGAGTAGGTGGGCAAGGTCATGCAAAACAGCATCAAGGAATACGTTTTAAGTGGAGAATTTGAACAAGTTAGACAACTAATGGCCAAAGCAGACTTTCTAGATTTTGAAGAAGCCTACATTTCATGTGCACATGAAAATGAAAGCATGATGTTTTATACTTGTATTTTAGATATGATTAAATTTGAAGAAACGTCTGAATTGCATGATTTAGCATTTCTATTACTTGTCTATCCTCTAAGTGAGATAGAAGGGGCATTAGATTCTGCTTATTACCATGCGCAAGCGTCCATTCAATTGACGAATGGTAAAGAAATTAAGAGTCTATTACAAATGTTGTTATTACATGCCATTCCCGAACCTGTTATTACAGATTCGGAAGCTTTCAAAGTTGCTAAACAAATTTTGAAATTAGATCCGAGTAATCATGTTGCAAGAAATGCACTTAAAGAAACAGCTAAGCGCATGGATAATGTTGTCGTTGATATTAACGAACTACAACAATATGGAAATTCTAATTAATAAGCATGTAAATGATTGTCTCATTGATTAACTAATTACTTTCTAGCGTTTAGATATATTACCAGTAAATGTGTTTAATAGATACATTTACTGGTTTTTTTGTTTTATATCATTCAAAAAGTTCCGATTAAATTTTACTATAATGTTTATTACTATTATTTGTTTAAAAATTTAGATGTGATATATGTCATATATAGAATTAAATATGATTTACTAGTTACTTATTTATGAAAAATAAGATAATTATAATAATTTTTAAAGAATTTTAAATCCTTAACAAGCGTATATAGCATAGTGTTTATAGCCGATAAACGCCGGTTCGTAACCTTTATGCACTGTTGCATATTATTTGAAGTGCGTTATAATGCACAATGTGTCAAATTTAAGGAGGTTATATTTTCGCATGGGATTAAATAAAGAAGCTGTAAAAATTGGTTTCGCCTATGTCGGCATTGTAGTAGGTGCCGGATTCTCAACTGGACAAGAAGTTATGCAATTCTTTACACCATATGGTTTATGGTCTTATATTGGTGTACTTATTTCAGGTTTGATTCTTGGTTTTATAGGTAGACAAGTTGCTAAAATAGGTACAGCATTTGAAGCTACGAATCATGAGTCTACATTAAAATATTTATTCGGAGAAAAGTTTAGTAAAATCTTCGATTATATATTAGTATTCTTCTTATTTGGTATAGCAGTCACTATGATTGCAGGGTCTGGTTCAACATTCCAAGAGAGTTTTGGCATACCTACGTGGTTAGGTGCCTTAATTATGACTATTGTCATTTATTTAACATTATTATTAGACTTTAACAAAATCGTGAGCGCACTTGGTATCGTCACACCATTCTTAATAATTATGGTAATACTTATTGCCGTTTACTACTTATTCGCAGGTAGCGTTCCTTTAAATGAAGTTAACAGTACTGTTGATAAAACAAGTGTATTTTGGGGTATAGTTAGAGGATTAATGTACGGTGGTCTAGCTTTTGCAGTGGGCTTTAGTACAGTCGTTGCAATTGGAGGCGACGCTTCTAAACGTAAAATTTCAGGTGGAGGTGCAACGTTTGGCGGTGTGATTTACACTATCTTACTGGCTTTAATTAACTTTGCACTACAATCTGAATATCCTAAAATTAAAGATGTTGAAATTCCAACATTAACATTAGCTAATGCTATTCATCCATGGATTGGTCTTGTTCTAACTGTCATCATGTTAACAGTTATGTACAATACAATCTTAGGACTATGCTATTCATTCGCAGCACGTTTTACAGAACCATATAGTAAAAAATATCACATCTTTATCATTATTATGATGATTGCTGCATTTATTTTAAGCTTTGTAGGTTTTGCAGACTTAATTAATTTCTTATATAACATTATGGGTGTTGTTGGTCTGTTTATCGTAGTTGCAGTATTAATTAAATACTATGTACGTAAGAGTGATAACAAAGATCATATAGCATAGATTTAAAATAGCAATACTTTACAATTGAAAGTGAATGTTTTAATCTTAAAAGCAATTCGTATGATTATGCGGGTTGCTTTTTCTATTAAATGAATAAGCAAACTTTCTATAATCAATTGAAAGGAACGTAGGGAATGAATACTCAGAAAAAATGGACGATTATCACAGGTGTCATTATTGTGATTGTGAGTGTTGTAGTTGCTTGGGGGCTATACCACCATCAACAAGAGAGTGAGAAGAAAAAACAACAACGTGAAAAAGTTCAAATTAATAATCCTAACGTCAAATTATTTCAAAATATTACCTATAATAATCATCTTCCTGGAAGCCAACTTGATATTATGATGCCTGACGATGTAGACAAGGATACTAAATTGCCAGTTATCTTCTGGATGCATGGAGGGGGTTATGTTGCAGGTGATAAACAATATAAAAATCCATTGCTATCGCAAATTGTGGAACAAGGCTATGTAGTAGTCAATGTTAACTATGCTTTAGCACCTAATTATAAATATCCTACACCACTCATTCAATTTGATGATGCAATTCAGTTTATTAAGCATAATAAAGACCGCTTCCCAATTGATTTAGATCAAGTTGTTATAGGCGGTGACTCTGCCGGTGCACAACTTACAAGTCAATATGTTGCTATGCAAACAAATAGTTCACTACGAAGTGAAATGGGATTTGAACAGCGTTTTACACCATCACAAATAAAAGGCGCTATCTTTTTCGGTGGTTTTTATGATATGAAGACAGTTAGAGAAACGGAATTCCCAAGAATTCAAATGTTTATGCATAGTTATACTGGTGCAACAAAATGGGAATCAGAATTTAAAAATATTTCTCAAATGTCAACAATTAATCAAGTGACTAAAGATTATCCTTCAACGTATCTATCAGTAGGTGATGCTGATCCTTTCTACAGTCAAAATATTGAATTTTACCGTAAGTTGAAGGAAGAGGGCATTCCTGTTAGTACATTATTCTATGATGGTTCACATCATTTACATCATCAATATCAATTTCATTTAGAGAAGCCAGAATCTAAAGAGAATATGAAACGTGTACTCGCATTCTTAAGTAGAAATACATCATCATCTGGTGTAGAACAAAATCAGCAATCTCCATTTGATGGTTCTACGAGTTCGGATAAAAGTTTCTCATTATCACCTTACTAACCACGATGAAATGATACAATTATCAAACTTTATTAGTTACAACACTATAGCTAAGAATAAAAGGCTTATTTCCTATATGTTAAATCATTAAGGAAGTAAGCCTTTTTTAATTTCCAATATTTTATGATAGTGCTATTTAAATACAACAGGTGTATTATTATTTAATCTAACATTTTAGTAATGTTGTTTAATATTATTGAGACTAGAGTATAATATAATGATAGTAAATTTGAATATTAAATAAGCAGTTTGGCCATGACATATTTATTGAAGTATTGACCATTAATGTAAAGCTTATCCTTTAATTCGCCCTCAATATTAAATCCAGCAGCTTTAAAGAGTTCAACTGCGCGCGCGTTTTCAGGGACAACGGAAGCTTCGATACGTCTAATGTCATGGTTGATTGACCAAGCTTCAGTCGCATTTACTAATGCCATACCTATGCCATGTTTCTGATATAGTTGTCTAACACCAATTGTGATAACTGCTTCGTGACGTTTACGCTCAAAATCTTCAGTCGTAATGAATGCATAACCAACCAGTTGATCATCTTGCTCTGCAACATAAACAGTATTTCTTGGAGAAGTGATAATGCGTTCTAAACGATCGCTAACACTTGAGATGCTGGGCGTATATTCACCCGGGTTATATAATGTATATTCAGATTCATCATAAATTTTGCTTAATAATTTAATAAAGTCTTCAACGTCTTTTATACTAATTTCACGAATAATATGAGCCATAAGGCTTCCTCCCAAATTAATAAACTATTGTGTCTTACATGGTATTATAGCAATAAATCATAGATATACATAAAATAAAAAACTTTTAAACTAAAGGGGTAATCTTAAATATGAAACCGAATGTACTATTAGCAGGTGGTAGTGGTTATATTGGTAAGTATATAAGTAGTGTTATTGAAAAAGATGCAAACATATATGCCCTATCAAAGTATCCAAATACTAAAAAAGAAGATAATGATCGAATTATTTGGTTGAAAAGAGATATTTATAATTATACTGATGTTGTAAAAGCTATGGAAGGTATGGATATTGCTGTTTTTTATTTAGATCCTAATAAGAATTCAGCAAAATTAACCCAAGCAACGGCACGAGGTTTAAATTTGATTGCCGCAGATAACTTTGCCAGAGCAGCAGCTCAACAAGGTGTGTCTAAAATAGTATATATAAGTGGTAGTCGATTTGATATTGAGACAGTACAAAGGCTAGAGAATTACGGCGTTCCTGTGGAAAAGACAAACACACAAATTAAACGACCACATATAAATGCTGAATTACAGATGTCTAAATATGATGATATAAGAACAGCGATGCGAATGATATTACCTAGGAAATGGACATTATCCTATCTAGTAGACTACTTTATGAAATGGCTTAATGATACACGTGGTACATTCATGCACACATATCAAGATAATGATAGATACATTGTTTATGCACGAAAAAAGTCTAAACCATTATTAATTATGGAAAAAGTTGAAGACGACTCGGGACTTATAACATTACACTTGATTTCAGGTTCAATGATAAAATCTAATCAAAAGAAACAAGGTAAATTAGAATTTAGGCAAATTAAAGGTACAAGATTAGTCATTGTTCATTTATATGATTATATTCCGAAATTACTATGGCCAATTTACTACTTCGTTCAAGCACCATTACAAGGTTTGATTATGCGAGGGTTTGAAATTGATTGCCGAATTAAACATTTTAACGGACGGGTTCAATCAGGGGAAAAAATGAAATATACAAAATAATAGGTGATAAAGTGATGCAAGTATTATTAGTAGAAGATGATCAAACACTCTTCCAAGAACTGAAAAAAGAATTAGAACATTGGGATTTCTTTGTGACAGGTATAGATGATTTTAGTGCAGTAATGGATATTTATGAAGAAACAAATCCTGAAATTGTTATTATGGATGTTCAATTACCTAAATACGATGGATTTTATTGGTGTAGAAAGATTAGGCAAGTATCTAATGTTCCCATCTTATTCTTATCATCACGTGATAATCCAATGGACCAAGTCATGAGCATGGAATTGGGAGCCGATGATTATATGCAAAAACCATTCCATACAAGCGTCTTAATAGCTAAATTGCAAGCTATTTATCGACGTGTTTATGAATTTGGAGCAGAAGAAAAGAGAACATTGAATTGGCAAGATGCACTTGTGGATTTATCAAAAGATAGTATTCAAAAAGGTGATTCAGTTATCTATTTATCGAAGACTGAAATGATTATTTTAGAAATGTTAATTCAAAAGCAAAATCAAATTGTTACTAGAGATACCTTAATTACTGCGCTATGGGATGATGAAGCGTTTGTAAGTGATAATACGTTAACTGTTAACGTTAACCGTTTGCGTAAAAAATTGTCTGATATCGGTATGGATACACAGATCGAAACTAAAGTAGGTAAAGGTTACATGGCACATGAGTAACTTGAAATGGTTTTGGTTATTCCTCAAAACGCGAAGTAACTGGATTTTTTGGATTGTGTTTCTACATCTGATTTTATTAGGTATGGCTTACATTGATTATGATATTTCCATCGAGAGTATAGGATTTATAGTAACGTTAAATCTCGGTCTTACAGCGATGTTTTTAATTTTTACTTTTTTAAAAGAAGTAAAGCTATATCAACATTTATATAATAATAAAGAAATTGAAGAAATTAAGCATAAAGATTTAGCAGAAGATCCGTTTCAAAAGGAAGTTGTTAATTATCTTTATCGCAAATTAACGAGTCAAAAGGAACGTGTTGTTGAACAACAATTACACATACAATCGACAGAACAATCTCTAACAGAATTTGTTCATGATATTAAAACACCTGTGACAGCGATGAAGTTGTTAATCGATCAAGAAGAAGAGGGGAAACGTAAAAAGTCATTATTGTATGAATGGGCACGTATTAATGAGTTGTTAGATAAGCAACTTTATTTAACGCGTTTAGAGTCTAAAAATAGAGACATGTATTTTGAAGAGACATCACTGAAGCGTCTTGTGATTGATGAGGTCCAATTAACACGTCACATTAGCCAAGCCAAAGGTATAGGCTATGATTTGGATTTAGAAACAAACTTAGATGTATACACGGATGTGAAATGGTGTCGCATGATGATTCGCCAAATTTTATCTAACTCATTAAAATATTCTCAAGGACAAGATATTATTATTCGTTCTTATACAAATGATGGTCATGTAACATTGGAAATTAAAGATTTTGGTAGAGGTATCAGTCACAAAGATTTACCACGTATATTTGAGCGTGGTTTCACTTCGACTGTGAATCGTAATGAAACAACTTCTTCAGGAATAGGGCTATATCTGGTTAACAGTGTAAAAGATCAATTAGGTATTAATGTTCGAGTAGAATCTACAGTAGGACAAGGGACTACTTTTGTATTAACTTTTCCAAAACAGAATGAATTGATGGCCCGTATGACCCAAGTGACAACAATGTAACCTTAAAACTTAGATTTGTTACTCCATCTTCATTTCATCAAAAGCGATAACTTTTATAATTAAACTGATTAAAGTAGTGCGATATTTCTATAGTAAACGCACATGTAGATAAAATGAATGGCGAGGTGAACAAAACCGTGGCAATATTACAGGCAAAGCAAATTGCCAAAACTTATGGAAATAAACAAACTGAACAAGAAGTTTTAAAAGATATAGATCTGTCAATTGAAGCGGGAGAGTTTGTAGCTATCATGGGGCCATCGGGATCAGGCAAGACAACGTTATTAAACGTGTTAAGTTCAATTGACTATTTAACACATGGTTCTATTATTTTAGATGGTCAACAATTAGAGAAATTATCTAATAAAGCGTTGTCTGAAATTAGAAAAAAAGATATTGGTTTTATTTTTCAAGAATATAATTTATTACATACGTTAACAGTTAAAGAAAACATCATGTTACCTTTATCAGTTCAAAAGTTAGATAAAAAAGAAATGAATGAACGCTATCAACGTATTACGCAGGCTTTAAATATTTTTGAAATTAGTGATAAATATCCATCAGACATTTCTGGTGGACAGCGACAAAGAACATCCGCAGCGCGTGCATTTATTACGTATCCTAAGATTATTTTCGCGGATGAGCCAACAGGGGCACTTGATTCTAAAAATACTCGCGATTTATTACAACGTTTTCAAAAAATCAATGAACTTTATAACGCAACGATAGTAATGGTAACGCATGATCCTTTGGCAGCAAGCTTCTCAGAGCGTGTGATTATGTTAAAAGACGGGCAGGTATTTACTGAAATTTATCAAGGTGAAGATGATAAAAATGTCTTTCACAAAGAGATCCTACGTGCGCAAAGTATATTAGGTGGCATGATGTATGAGTTTTAGTCAAATTATATGGAAGAACTTTCAACAGAATATAATTCATTACGCGATTTACATCTTTTCACTTGTATTAAGTATCGTGTTGTTTTTTAGTTTTATAACAATTAAGTATGTGCATCATTTAAATGTGCATCAATCGTTGTCAATGATACAACAAGGAACACAAGTGGGAAGTTATTTTTTATTTATCATTATTGTTGTATTTATTATGTATACGAATATGTTGTTTATTAAACGACGTAGCTATGAATTCGGATTATTGCAAACGATTGGTTTAGGTAAAAAGAGTATTATTTATATGCTAATGCTTGAACAATTATTTATTTTTATTATAACCGCGTTATTAGGTATGATTATCGGTATTTTAGGATCAAAAATACTATTAATGATTGTTTTAAAATTATTAGGTATACATACTTCTGTATCAATCACTTTTAGTTTTCAAGCGATTGCGCAAACATTCTTTATACTTGTCATTGCTTATATACTTATCATTATTCAAGCGTCTATTTATTTAAGCAAATCTTCAATTAAAAGTTTAATGGCCTCTCAAGACAGTAAAGAAGATAGTCATATTACACTAACATTAGGTGAAGTTATATTAGGTGTTTTAGGTATTGTATTGATATTAACAGGTTATTATTTATCGACGCGTTTTGTCGAGATTGTAGATGATGTGATACTACCGTTTGTTATTCTAATTCTTACTGTTTTAGGAACTTACTTTTTCTTTCGAAGTACGATTTCTCTCATTTTAAAGACGATTAGATACCTTAAAGGTGGTAATGTTTCTGTAAATGATGTTATTTTTACATCATCACTCATGTTTCGAATTAGAAAAAATGCATTTTCATTAACTGTAATGGCAATCATTTCAGCAATAACTGTATCTGTACTGTGTTTCGCTGCGATTAGTAGAGGTTCTTTAACAAATGAAATTCTATTAGAATCTCCTCATGAGGTTACACTTAAAGAAGAGAAAGTAGCTAATGAATTAGGTTTTGAATTAAATCGACATCATATTCCTTACCATTACGATTTTAAACAAGTTGTTTATTCTCAACTATACAAAGATCATTTATTTGATAAAAATCAGGTGCAACCATACGCGATTACTGTAACGAGTGAAAAATATTTCCCTAATGTTTCTATAGAGAAGGGTGAGGCTAATTTAATTATGCCTGAAGGGTTAATTCATGATTTATCGAAACATACACCGCATGGTACAGCTTCTATAGGAACTAAAAAGCATCATGTAAATATTAAATTGAATAAAGTGATGGATAAAATTTATTTTAAACAGAGTATTGACTTAGGAGGTCCTACTTTAGTTTTAAATGATACAGATTATAACTATTTGAAAGCACATGCGAAAAATAAATACATCGTTTCACAATATGCTTTTGATTTAAAACATAACAGAGATATACCAAAACTTGAGAGTATAACAAAGGATCTTGATGGTAATGTTCAAACGCGTAGTGAAGTGGTGAGTGAAGTATCAAGTTTGACTGGAATATTATTATTTGTAACATCATTTTTAGGAATTGCATTTTTAATCGCTACAGGGTGTATTATTTACATTAAACAAATTGATGAAACAGAAGATGAGTTAGAAAGTTATTCTGTATTACGTAAATTAGGTTTTATTCAAAAAGACATGGCTAAAGGGTTAAAACTTAAAGTGGCATTTAATTTTAGTATACCACTAATTATTGCCTTACTACATTCTTACTTTGCGGCAGTGGTCTTTATGAAGGTTATAGGCTTTGATAATAAAGTTCCTATTTTCGTTGTAATGGGTATTTATACAATCATTTATAGTATTTTTGCAGTTATCGCCTATAATCACTCTAAAAGAACTATCAATCACTCAATTTAAGCCAATGTTTATCTAATATTTCGTATTTGTAAAGAATTTGTAAATGTAATTGTGGTTATGTAAATTTTGTGATATTTTCAAATAGGGACAAATTCAGTAATGGAGTATTACGTGAATAACAGTAAAACATTATATTTACATAAAATTTACAAATAGTCAGAAAATAGACTTTTGAAATGTTCTTATTGTAAATGTATTCTTTATCTAAAGTTGTCTTACAATAATAAAAATTTACAAATGTGATTGGAAACGATCGCTATAATGGAGGCTTTATAATGTTTACTAAGAAAAAGGATAAGTTCATGGTTCAATTAGAGGAAATGGTATTTAATTTGGACCGTGCTGCAGTTGAATTCGGGAAAATGGATTTCAATACGCACTTAGATTTAAAAGCTTATTCTGACAATATCAAGACTTATGAGTCACATGGTGACGAATTAATGCATCAAGTGATTACGGATTTAAATCAAACATTTATCACACCGATTGAACGTGAAGACATTTTATCTTTATGCAATGCAATCGATGACGTGCTTGACGCAATGGAAGAAACATCAGCAATGTTTGAAATGTATTCAATTGAATATACAGATGAATACATGGCAGAATTCGTAGAAAATATTCAAAAAGCAGTAGCGGAAATGAAATTAGCTGTTGGTTTATTAGTTGAGAAGAAGTTATCTCACATGCGCATTCATTCTATTAATATTAAAGAGTTTGAAACAAATTGTGATGGCATTTTACGTCAATCTATTAAACACATTTTCAACAGTGAAACAGATCCAATCACACTAATTAAAATAAAAGATATTTATGAAAGCATGGAAGAAATCGCAGATAAATGTCAAGTTGTAGCAAATAATTTCGAAACGATTATTATGAAAAATAGCTAAGGGAGTTTTAATTTATGGAATATGTATTAATTATCACTATAGCTATCGTTATATTTTCTTTAATCTTTGACTTTATCAATGGATTCCATGATACAGCCAACGCGATTGCTACAGCAGTATCGACACGTGCCTTGACGCCTAGAACTGCAATATTTTTAGCGGCAATTATGAACTTTATCGGTGCTTTAACATTTACTGGTGTTGCCGGTACAATCACAAAAGACATTGTTGATCCATTTAAGTTACATAATGGGTTAGTAGTTGTATTAGCCGCTATTTTAGCAGCAATCATTTGGAATTTATTAACATGGTTTTATGGTATTCCAAGTTCATCATCTCACGCATTAATAGGTTCAATCGCTGGTGCAGCGATTGCAGCACAAGGATTTGGTGTACTTCACTATCAAGGTTTTACTAAGATTATTATTGTTTTAATCATTTCACCAATTATTGCATTTTGTGTCGGATTCATTATGTACACAATTGTTAAAATTGTCTTTAAAAATGCTAACCTTACTCGAGCGAATCGTAATTTCCGATTCTTCCAAGTATTTACAGCAGCATTACAATCATTCTCACATGGTACGAACGATGCACAAAAATCAATGGGTATCATTACATTAGCTTTAATCGTTGCTAATATTCAAGATCCTACAAACGTTGAGCCGGCATTATGGGTAAAAGTTGCCTGTGCAACTGCAATGGGTCTAGGTACTGCAATTGGTGGATGGAAAATTATTAAAACAGTAGGCGGAAACATTATGAAAATTCGCCCAGCAAATGGTGCTGCTGCTGACTTATCATCAGCATTAACAATATTTGTAGCTTCATCATTACACTTCCCATTATCTACGACACACGTTGTATCATCATCAATTCTTGGTGTAGGTGCTTCTAACAGAGCTAAAGGTGTTAAATGGAACACTGCACAACGTATGATTATTACATGGGTTATTACATTACCAATTTCTGCGCTTTTAGCAGCATTGATATTCTGGGTTATGAACATTTTCTTATAATAAAATATTAAGGAACAATCTGGGACATAAATAATATAATAATGCTATTTAGCAAATTCGCAGTAGCTGACTGAACTGAGAAGGCGCTTAAATCAAGCTTTTCTCAGTTCTAGTCATCCTTGCGGGGGTGGGACGACGAATTTTAAAAGAATTCTGTCCCACTCCCTTCTTTGTTAGATATGAAATGAGACATAATAGTTTAAACCTTCTTTGAATTTAAGTTAAAACAGTGGGATGATTTATTAAATAGTATTATTTTTAATGCAGAAAAAAGAGCAATCCAATTTAACTTAATTAGCTGCTCTTATACTCTATATTTAATTTCTTAGTGAATGAAGTTGTAGCTTGAAACTACAGATGCAGGAATTGTTCTAGTATTAGTGTTATATGGTCCGTTAGCATAATTCATTTCTGAAATTAAGATACTACCATCAGCATTAACACGTTCAACATAAGCTACGTGTCCATAGTAGCCAGTAGTTGTTTGCATAATCGAACCTACAGTTGCGTTATGATCTACTGTATAACCATCTGCTGCTGCATTACCTGCCCAATATTTTGCATCTGACCAATAAGTACTAATTGGTTTACCAGCTTGAGAACGTCGGTCGAATACGTACCATGTACATTGACCAGCAGTATATAGGTTTTGGTGACTAAATGTTGGACTAGAATAACCGCCACTTCCGCCTACATTATTGTTTGTACTAGGATTTGTTTTACTAGGTGTTGTAGTTGAACCATTAGGTATTTTTAATTTTTGATTTGGTGTAATTAAGTAACCTGATAAATTATTGGCTTTCATTAATGCATTGACAGTTACACCATTTTTACTAGCAATTGCATATAAAGAATCGCCAGCTTTTACAGTATATGTTGATGAAGAAGTTGTTGCATTTGAACTGGCATTGTTAGAGTTATTACTGCTGCCCCCAATAGAAATAACTTGACCAGGGAAAATCATATTGTTTGAAAGATTGTTGCTCTTCTTAATACTATCTACAGATGTATTATATTTACTAGCGATGCTCCAAAGCGACTCGCCGGATTTTACAGTATGTTGAGTTGATGCTTCAGCATTGTGATTAGATAATACTGCAACTGCTCCGGTTGCGACAGAAGCTGCGACTGCTAACTTTTTCAACTAAATGTCCTCCTTGAGAAAATTGATTTTATTTATAATTAATAAATTCCTAAACTATTAATTTATCTTATATATTCATTTACATATATCACGTATTCATACTATCAAAAAAGAGACACAATTTGGGCGTTGTTATTATCTTGTAATATTGTTAATATTTGTCACTGATTATGTAAAAACGTCTAATCTATTGATATGATAGTCTTCATCAAATATTTGAATGTTTATTTTAATAAAAAAATTAAGTGATTTGTAATATTTCTATTAAAATAAAGATGATATGAGTGGAAAGGTTTAAGCTCAAAATGGCTCAACAATAGGCTTTAAGGTTGTGTTAAATTTAATTGTAGTGCATATTTTGCGGTCTAGTATTAATAACTAATGTAAATGTAATTGTAGAAAACATATCATTTGTTAATGATTTATTTTTTGAAAAGTAGTTAGAATGCGATACAATCATGTTGAAAAAGTGATATCTGATAAGGAGAGATTCATTGTATGTTTCAGTCGTATAACAACACACATCACATGAAGACAAAACATCGAGATAAAGATAGAACGCGTGATTACGCCAAGGTATGGCTATTTTTTATGTATTATTGGATTATATTTGGAATTGGATGTTACTTCGGACAATACTTACCTATGGAATGGAGACGTCCTTTATCTATAGCATTATTAGTACTTATTTTGGCAACATTATTTATTCAACGTGCGCGTAAGTATGGTTTGGTTATTTCGCATATTTACGCCATAATTGTAGGTCTTTTATCATATGCTACTTTTACCACTTATATGCAGAATTTAGGACCAGAGGTTTTTTATAAAAATGTCTTATTAGCAATTGGTGCATTTATAGTATTCGGTATTTTAGGCTATTTTATTATTAATGATGCCTCTAGTATTGGTAAATATTTATTTGTAACATTAATTGCGTTAATTATTGCTGGATTAATTGGCATGTTCATTGATAATCCTATATATCACACTGTTATTACAGTTGTAGGTTTAATACTTTTCCTATTATATACATTGTATGATTTTAATCGTATGAAGCGGGGGAATTTTTCACCACGGGAAATGGGTTTTAATCTATTTATTAATTTATTGAATATTATAAAAGATGTATTAAGACTTGCAAATCGCTTTAAAAATTAAATAAGAACGAATATAATGAGAAACTATACATTTGAGATGTCTACGTGTTGCATTCAATGATTTTATTTTGTTTAGTAATTGTATGATTGATCGTATTACTATATACATGATTGAATTTTGAGGCAATAACGGGACATTTTTTTAACAAATTCATAACTTAAATTAATAATAATAAGAAATTAATTTATAAAAAATTGTATTTTTGATTTGTTTATCATGTTGTAGTAAATTTACATTTAATCACTATGATAGTGCTAAGAGACAAAAGGAAATTAGTACAACATTTAGAAAGACTATCATGAATTAGAAAGAGGTTAATCAATGTCTAATACCAATATTCATATATTGACTAAGAATGAATACAAAATGACACGTTGCCAAGACGGTATTATTCTGTTGTTTCCGATAGAAGGTCAGCTTATACTTCAGCACTTTACTAAAACTGTTAACGTCGAAAATGACATTTACGTTATTAATAATACAGATATTTTTTCAATTCTAAAAAATAAAAAAACCATCATGCTTTATATCGCTAGTGATTGGTTTAGAGATCGCCATTTTGATTTCTTCAATTATAAATACTCAACTAATCTAGTTAAGTCCATTAACTCCATTAAACGCGCATTATTGCAACTTGCCCTAAACCATTTAAACGCAGACTCAGTTTCTGAAGATACTACATATATTACTTCTGTTGTTGATATTATCGGAAAAGAAGGGGCCATTGAGAAATCAATCGCAAATCATCAATATAACTTCTCTTTTTACGGTGAATTAAGCGAAATATTAGAATATATTAATCAAAATATAACTAAGAAATTAACGCTAACGGGTATAGCATCGAAATTATTTACTTCTAAATCTAATCTTTCGGCACAGTTTAATCAATTGCTAAATATGGGTTTCAAGACATATGTAGATACTTTAAAAATTGCAAATTCATTTGAATGGCTATTAACAACGGAATACACGATAAGTTTAATAAGCGAAAAAGTAGGATTTAGCAGTGCTTCAAGTTATTCTAAAACGTTTAAAAATTATGTTGACATGACTCCCAACGAGTACCGATACTGTGATAGATATGAAAAATCTATTGATATGGATTATGAAAATATAATCGAAGGAAATATTGACTACATTAATCAATTAATCAAGATTAAACAAAAATATTATAACCAACACGATGAACATATAATCTACGCAGATTCAATAATTGGTTCTACTGTGAATCCGTATTATTTAGTGATTCAAATTAATACTATAGAAGAAATAAGATTATTATTTTTTCAAGATTTTGCACGACCTTTGTATTACGAACACTCAACATTGAAGTTTTATCTAAATGTAGATATGCGTGATATTAAAGATCAAATGACAAAGTATGAAAGACAACGATTGTTTGAATACATCATTATTAATGAATTAAATGTAGTATTTAGACTGGAAGATTTAACGTTAACGGATTTTTTAGAGTCTAATTTTGAGGATGTAACAAACTACTTCAGAGAACATCAACTTCCTACGAGTGGTAATCATAAATTAGGTCTTGTATTTGATTTAGATGAAGTAAATTTGAAATCCATTTATCGAATCATTTTAAAAATACAGCATAAAACGCAACAATTTTCATTTGGGTTAGAAATAAGTAAGCTGCTAAACGACCCTGTATTGTTTAAAACATTAGAATCACAAATCAAACGCATTAATTTTGAATTTTTATATATTGATAATGCACAACTAAAAATGCCTTACTTAATTGAACAGAATGAACATTTACTGGTGAAAAATATATTACGATATCAAAATATTAGACAAATATTAAAGCAATTTGATCTAGAAGATCAGAAAATAATATTTTTAAATTTTGAAAACCACAAATTTTTAAATAGTAAATATAATGATTTGAATAATAGTGCACCTTTATTAATTGAGACATTTGTGAGAACAGCGTCATATTTTAACGGAATTGGCTTTAACTTCAAGCATAGTGGTAATTTGTTTAATGCACTTCACATATTCGATGAAAACGGTTTTAAGTCGATATTAGGAGCGATTTTAGAGCAACTCATTGAAATTAGTATGAAACCCAAATTATTTAATGAAAATTACATCTTAATTGACGATGAAGACCAATATACTGTTCTAATTTACGATTGGCGTGTTTTAGAAAGTGAATCATTGCAAGTCAATTATGATCAGACAGATATATTTATTGATTTTGCAGATGATGTATTAAAAGATACCTATTTAGTTCAAATTCAACTCATCGATGACTATAACGGTAATATTAATCATCTTATTTCTCAGAGTATTAGAAAAAAACATAAATGGTCAAAACGATTTTTAAGAAAACTAGATTATTTAATCCATCCAACATTTCAAATGATAGAACATAACTTTAATAATGCACCCCTTCAAATTAAACTTAATTACAATGCGTTGTATATCGTTAAAGTTTTAAAAAAATAAAATCTACTCAATTGTGTTGTGCACAACTATATTTAACATTGTTAGTAAATTCGACAAAAATTTCTAAACAAAGTTATAGGACATACCTAAAAATATAAAGGATAATAGTAATTAAGTTGTCTGCTTATATTTGGAGGTGCAAAAATCATTGAATAATGACAAATTAAATAAATTACTAGAATTCTATAAACAATATAAAGCATTGTCAGAGTACATAGATAAACAATATAAGTTGACATTAAATGATTTGGCTTTGCTCAAACTTGCTCATGAACATATTGCTAAAGATCAAATGTTAATGCAAAAATTTCTAAAAATAGCAATTAGTGAGTTAGAGCTAAGTAGAACTAAATTATTAGTCTCAATTCGACGACTTATAGAAAAAGAAAGACTAAGTAAGGTTCGATCAACTGAAGATGAGAGAAAAATTTTTATCTATATGGATGAGAAGAATGTTAAAAAATTCGATGCTTTATTCAATGATGTTGAAGAATTCTTAGATATTTAATTTAATATGTTGAACGAGAATACTGACAAAGACATTCTGTCAGTATTTTTTTTATGCTTATTTTTACTTCGTACAATGCGTTTATTTCCTTTTTAGACAATGCTTTATTAATGCTATATAATAAGGATTATTGAGTATGAAAGTGAGATGACATTATGGGACGTAAATGGAATAATATTAAAGAGAAAAAGGCCCAAAAAGATAAAAATACAAGTAGAATATATGCGAAATTTGGTAAAGAAATATATGTAGCAGCCAAATCTGGTGAACCAGATCCTGAATCTAACCAAGCATTAAGATTAGTACTTGAAAGAGCGAAGACGTATTCAGTACCTAATCATATTATTGATAGAGCAATTGACAAAGCTAAAGGTGCTGGTGATGAAAATTATGACCACCTACGTTACGAAGGCTTTGGACCAAGTGGTTCAATGCTTATCGTAGATGCATTAACTAATAATGTAAACCGTACGGCTTCAGATGTGAGAGCTGCTTTCGGTAAAAATGGCGGAAATATGGGTGTATCAGGTTCTGTAGCTTACATGTTTGATCACACGGCTACTTTCGGCATTGAAGGTAAATCAGCTGATGACATTTTAGAGGCATTAATGGAACAAGATGTTGATGTTAGAGATGTAATTGAAGATGGAGATCTTACAATCGTTTATGCCGAACCAGACCAATTTGCTCATGTACAAGATGCATTACGTCAAACAGGTGTAGAAGAATTTAAAGTTGCTGAGTTTGAAATGTTACCTCAAACTGATATTGAATTATCAGAGGATGACCAAGCAACATTTGAGAAATTAATTGATGCACTCGAAGACCTTGAAGATGTTCAAAATGTTTTCCATAATGTGGATTTAAAATAATGAAGAAAAATGCAGATTATTGGATTAAACAACTTGATCTAACACCTCATCCAGAAGGTGGCTATTATAAAGAAACAATTCGAGAAACAACAAATGAGGCACAACGTGCACCATTCAGTAGTATATACTTCTTGTTAAATACTGGTGATATTTCTCATTTTCATCGTATCGATGCGGATGAAGTATGGTATTATCATGCAGGTGAATCTTTGACCATTCATATGATTACACCTCAGGGGAACTATCAATCAGTACAATTAGGCGCTTCAATTGAAAATGGAGACGTATTGCAGTATTTAGTGCCTAAAGGTACTATTTTTGCATCGAGTTTAACAGACAGAAAAGGCTATAGTTTGGTTGGATGTATGTGCCAACCAGCATTTGATTTTAATCATTTTGAATTATTCACACAAGATGAGTTGTACAGTATGTATCCTCAACACGAGGCAATTATTAAACAATATGCCTTATTAAACATAGACCAATAGACTAAAAAGAGTCTGGGACATAAACCCTAGAGAAATAGCCAGTAAATGAGTTTTAACAAATTCATTTACTGGCTTCTTTAT
>NZ_JBXARC010000014.1:0-55908 GCF_058807855.1 Staphylococcus sp. GW821-FHT11H10
ACAAAAAAAGAGATTAAACAACCTAAGGTTGCTTAATCTCAATATTTGGACTCATCAGTCCGATTTGACGTAGAGCCAACAAAATTTGTTTTACTACCCTCTTTTTTGGATATCAATTTCTTGGCATATATTATATATCCCTTTTAGCTGCATAAGCAATATTCGCAATGAATAAAATAACAATTGATGCTAAAGAAATAAACCATTGCCAATTTGAAAATTTAATACTATCCGTTTGAGATTTCTCAGTTAAATAACTAAACGGAATATACTTTAATGATTTTTGAATTTTTTCTCCCCAGTCAGGAATCAAACCAATAAAAGGTTGAATAAATGGAACTATAAATACTAAGAATATACCTAGTGTAAAGATTACTGCCGGTTTTTGAACAATTAATGTAACTAAGAATAAGAGTAAACCAAAGAACAGTAAGAAGATAAGATAGAACCAAATGTTCGTTAAGAACTTATCTCCGTCTAAATTTTTTCCTTCTGTAAATGCTTGTACTAACATTAATGTGATATATGTGATGAATGCAAAAATGAATGAAAATAAAATAATTGAAATTGTTTTAGCAATAATATACCCAATTCTATTTTTCACTTTATTCATATAAAGTTGAATCGTACCTTGTGAATAATCGCGTGTAATTGTCTTAATCACTACTAACAAGCCAAAGAATAAGAACATCCAATTTGCCATAGATAAAATAGATGAATAATTTACTTGATCATTATTTCGTGCCATTAAGAACGTTATTAATCCTAATACTAACCAGATTAAAATTAGTGCTATATATGTTAAATAGCTTTTACAAAAACTCAATATATCATATTTAACTAATTGTAAACTTCTCATTTATTTGTCACCTCTTTGATTAATATTAAAATACGTATCACGAAGCGAACTTTTTCTTGTTTCAATATACTTAGGATATAAATCTTTTTGTGCTAAAGATTTGAGTAATTGTTTATAATCTTTTTGTGCTTTAATCATTATTTCTCCACTATCTTTGTGTGATTGAAGCACGTTAAAATGTTCTGTTAAATAATCTAGTGCTGTATTAAATTCACTAACTTCAAATTTAATCGATGTATGATCTTGCGCACTACCATCTTTCATATTGACATCTTGTACAAAGTTTCCATCACGTAGAAAGACAGCTCTATCACAAATCAATTCAATATCTTCCAATTTATGACTTGAAATTAGAATTTTCATTTCTAAATCATTCACTAATGATTGAATTGTCTCTAATACATCAATTGAGCCATCTGGATCCATACCGTTTGTCGGTTCATCAAGAATTAGATATTTGGGTTTGTTCATTAATGAAACTGCAATCGCAAGTTTTTGTTTCATACCCATTGAATACTTTTTCACTTTTTTCTTAATGTAAGGTCTCATGCCAAATGCGTCTATGATTTTATCTGTATATTCCTTGTCGAAACCTTTGCCTAGAACTTGAGCAAATAATTTCAAGTTATTTAATCCTGTTTTATTATCATATAATTTCGGATGTTCAATAAGATAGCCAACGTTCTCGTTATCATTTAATTGAACTTTTCCTTTAAAATTAATAATATTGCCATTCATGACTTTCATTAATGTTGTTTTACCAACACCATTTTTACCAATTAAACCTACAATTTTGCTATTTCCAAAATCAAAATTGATATTATCTAAAACATTGTTATCTCCATATGTTTTTGTAATATTTTCTAATTTCATATAGGCCCTCCTTTATTTTCACGCTGAATTATACGTTTTAATTGAATCAAATAATTTAAAATCATCCAAACAATACTTAAGCTTAATAAACCATAATTGTAATATATGCCAAAGATATTATAAGAAATATGATGATGAAAAACGAATGCATTAATTAGTGTAAAAACTATTGTAATAGCAAATGGAATAACTAACATCATTATCAAGATATAAGGTGCATATGATATCCCTTCGCGTTTCTTTTCAGTATTCCTACTAAATGCAATTGGAATACTTAAAAAATTTACAAATATAAAAGCAATCGCAGTTGAGTATCTTAAATCCCCAAAATCAATATTAGAAGATTGAAAATTGTACAAAGCGATAATAAAACCACCAAAAAGTGTTAATACGATACAGGTAATGTAATTCGCATTAAGCATGTCTTTTTTAGAGACAGGTAAACTTTCGTAAAACAAATATGAACTTTTACCTCCTAATCTTCTATGTAGTCTAAACAAGTGTCCAGAGTCTAATATGCTAACCGCCATTAATGTGATTGCAATCGGTGCATAGAATAAAAAATAAAGTTCTGTTTTAGAAAATACGAAAGCATATAACGGATTTAATAGAAGTAATAAGATATAAATGGCAATCGTTATACTCCTACATTTAAAATTTCTAATTAGTAATTGCTTCATTTTATCAACCTACTTTGCTGAAAATCTATTTGATTGTCATTACTTTTAGACTTTTCGATGTAGATCATAAGTTCTTCAATCGTAGGTTGTTTAATATTAACTTTTTTTCCGAACAATTCTTTAAACACTTGGGCCTGTTTAGTAAAACCAACAAAACCTGTCGACTTCACTTCTTTATAAAGGAACAAGCGATTTAATTCCTCGTCTAAATCTTGATTATCACCTTGTACAATTGAGTATTGTTCTTGAAGTTGATGACGAAAACCTTGCATAATAACTTCTCCATCTTTTATATGTACAAGATAGTCAGCAATTTTCTCTAAATCCGAAATAATATGGGTTGAAATAAATAAAGTCTTATGTTCGTCGAGTAATTCACTTTGTAAAATTTCTAACACTTCATTACGAACAATAGGGTCTAACCCCGCAGTTGGTTCGTCTAATATAAACAATTCAGCATGGTGACTCAAAGCTAGTGCTAAAGACAATTTCATTTTCATACCTGTAGAAAAATGTTTTATTTTTTCATCGAAAGGTAAATTGAATTTTTCTAAATAATTTTTAAATGCTTGTGAGTCCCAATCGGTATAAAATGGTGAAACCATTTTTTCAAGTTTTTTTGCAGTCCATTGTTGGTTAAAATAAACTTCTGAATAAACAAAACCTATTTTATTTTTTATCCATTTCGGTTTATTTGCTATTTTTTCACCAAATATTGATATATGACCTTGCTTAGGTTCTATAATATCCATTATCATACGAATTATCGTTGTTTTCCCTGCCCCATTAGCCCCAATGAATCCAGTTACAAATCCTTGAGGAATACTGAATGAAAGATTGTTTATTGAAAATGCACTACTTTGAAACGATACATCTTTTACTTCAATGACATTCATTCTTCTTCCTCCTCATAAATTAAAGCTAGTATTTCTTTTAATTCCTTGAGAGGCATATCTATTGTTTTAGCTTCTTTAATCATTAATCGAGCAAGATTTTCAATTACAAAGAATTGCTTTTCTTTTAATATGGAACTATCTTGTTCTTTAACAAATGTACCTTTTCCTCGGACAGTTGTTACGAATCCCTCTTTCTCAAGATCTTCATAAGCTCTTTTAGTTGTAATTAAACTCACCTGTAAATCTTTTGCAAGCTCACGCATCGAAGGTAAGTGGCTACCAGCTTCAACATACCCCTTTAAAATATTCTCTTTTATTTGTTGTTTGATTTGTTCATAAATGGGTTGTTCACTGGTGTTCTTCAATATAATTTTCATTGATGTCCCCCTTTTATAACTGTATATAAATAGTATACACACTATATATACTTTTGTAAAGGTAATTTTGCAAATACTTGTATTTGATGGTATTAAAGCTACAAACTGTATATACATTATAGATACAATTCTATTTAAAAAATAAAACTCTATATCTAACGTCAAACGCTAATATAGAGTCTAAAATGTTATTTTCTGTTTTTCTTTCTATCATTATTACGATTAATAAAAGCACATATGATAAACATAATTGCTGCTAATAATAATTTAACACCTTGATTCTCGTGTCCTGTAGCCTGTAAATAATATCCAATAACAAATAAGATAATTGCCAAACTAACGAAAATCTTAGTTAAATGTTTCATCATAATCAACACCTCAATACATGTATTATAACAAATTAAAATTATAAATTTGCTTACTAAATACATTTAAAATTGAAAATATTAATCCATGTGTTACAATTTAATTGTATCCACGAATTACATTACACAACCCCTAACTTGTGACGGCAAGTTAGGGGTTTTTGTGTATGGTCATCTATTTATCTTTCCACTTAGATTCTAACCAAACACGAAATATAACGAGTATACCACCCGAAATTAATGTCACCATACCATCTAATAGCCACGACATTACACTACACCTCCAAATGAAAAGTGTCATATCTTATGATGACCTGACATTATTCTAACATAAAAAACGAACAAATGTTCGCTTTTTATAAACCTAATTAGCAATTCTTTGTAATCATTATAGGAACACTTTATCTTTAAGGCATTTAAAGATAATATATTATTAAACACTAAAATAAAGTGAGGTTAAATAAATGAACCCATTAGCACAAAATTTAAATAATCAACTTGTTGATCATTGTCCAGAAATATTAAGTATGTTATCAAATCTAGGTCAATCAATGTATTATCCAAAAGGCATTTTATCTCAATCTGCTGATGCTAAAAAAACTAAATATAACGCTACAATTGGAATGGCTACTAATAAAAACGGGAAAATGTATGCTGATACTTTATTTGATGTCTATAATCATTTATCTCCAGATGAAGTCTTTCCATACGCCCCACCTCAAGGATTAGAAGCTTTAAGGGATTTATGGCAAGACAAAATGCTAAAAGAAAACCCTGATTTATCGAAAGAGACAATTACTAGACCTATTGTCACTAATGCGTTAACTCACGGGTTATCTTTAATAGCTGATTTATTTGTAGAGAGTGGAGATACTGTTTTAGTACCAACACATAATTGGGGTAACTACAAACTAATTTATGAAACACGTCATTCTGCAAATATTGAGACATATTCAATCTTTAACCAAGAAGGACATTACACAACAAATGATTTAGTTACTACTTTAGAAAATTTCAATCAAGACAAAGTCATTTTAATTTTAAATTATCCAAACAATCCTACCGGCTATACACCGAACAACGATGAAGTTACAACTATAGTTTCAGCGGTTCGTTCACTAGCTGAAAAAGGAACAAAAGTTATAGCTGTAGTAGACGATGCATATTATGGTTTATTCTATGAAGATGTTTATCGTCAGTCTATTTTTACTGCACTAAATCAAATTGAATCAAGCAATATTTTACCAATTCGTTTAGATGGTGCTACTAAAGAATTCTTTGCGTGGGGGCTACGTGTTGGTTTCCTTACATTTGGATTAAATAATAATGTTGCTAAAGAAGTGTTAGAAGCGAAAGTTAAAGGTTTAATAAGAAGTAATATTTCAAGTGGACCAATGCCTTCTCAAAGTGTTATTAAATACGTTTTAGAAAATCATGATGAATTTGATAAAGAAATTCAACAAAATATAGATACATTACAAGAAAGATATGAAGTTACAAAATCTGTTGTTTATGACGATAAATATAAAAATCATTGGCAAGCCTATGATTTTAATTCTGGTTATTTCATGGCAGTCAAAGTCAATGGCGTAAATCCTGAAGAACTACGTACCCATTTAATTAACGAATATTCAATCGGTATTATAGCGTTAAATGACTCAGATATCCGTATTGCTTTTAGTTGCATTGAAAAAGATGACATTCCACATGTTTTTGAATCAATCGCAAAAGCAATCGATGATTTAAAGTAAGCGATTGATATAAATAAAAAGAGTAATTAGGATGACATTGAAGAAGTATTTATATTCGATTTATTCATTCTATCGAAATTAAAAATAACTCGAAAGCTGTGATCTAAATGGTAATTATTTTTTCAATATTGCTTATTATTACATTAATCTCCACTTCGTATTATTTGTATCTTTACGCTTTTACTTCGAAAGGACATGTATCCAAAAATTTATATTTGTTCATAGGATTACTCATTCTATTTATCTTATTTGGAGCATGGTTATTAGATTTATTATAAATTTTCGGATTATAGTTCTTAATTAAAAGACGAGTCTTGGATATAATTCCTAGACTCGTTTTTATTTTTAGATAATATGGTTTTTCATATTGTTATAATCTTTCGAAAGTTAAGTTATCTTTATATTTCTGTTTTCTTCCATTTTCTAATTTTAGTTCTAAATGACTTAAATGGTGCTACGGTGTTAATGTGAATCTATTTCCAAACTGGCCATTTGGAAGGCGTTGATGAAGCTCATTGCCTTTTTCCACTCTCAAATAATGTTTCATTATCTAAACTTTTAATTAAATCAATAATGCTATCTACTTCCTTATTGAACTGATTAATAAGTTGTTCTAATGTGTAATTTGAGTAAGTTTTATAAAATTCTTGATATAATCCTCCTAAATTATTCCACTTATAGTCAGGACTGGGAGTTACAACTGGTATATTATTTTTATTATCATTCTCCCACGATTGAATTAAATTTAACCATCCAAGCTGGTATGCGATCATCTGTGCAGGTGTTCTATTGACACCAATTTTATATACATCCTTATCTGATTCTGATACATCACTAAATTCATTAATAAAAAGTTCAGCCCTCTTACTAATTTCAAATATTAAATCATCTTTATTTGAATAAGTCTGCATGTTATCACCGCCTAGCATTTATATATTTATTATATATTGTAATGCACATTTACTCAGTTTAAATAAACATTTATATTAAGATTTCCCATTAAAAAAGACGCTTTTCGAATGTGATTATTTTTCGAAAAGCGTCTAAATTAATTAATTTAGTTAAGTTTGTATGACTTACATCATACCTGGCATTAAGTATCATATAAAATAGATATAAATAGAGAGTGAAAAGACTATAATATCAACATTTAGAATTTTGAATAACTCTATTATTTTTAGCTTTTTTATTCTGTTATGTCATAATTATGTCATTCGAATAGTATATCAAAATACGATATATAGCTAAAGATGAAATGTTAAAATTGAAAAAACACAAGATATTTGTGCACTTTACTTTTAATAAATTTCTAGCTACATCTTTTTTTGAAATGTTTTATTTTAATACTCAATTATCAGTAAATTTTTAAGCTGGTTTATATTCCATAATTACTATTTTATTGTTTAGCCTTTTTTTCAGATAAGGTATATATCTACAATACCCAAAGAGCCCCCACCTTTTCTTATGGTAGTCAAAGTAATTATATTCATTTATAACTTTCATTTTATTTGGTAAAACTTTATCCAATTCATTTAAATCATTGTATCCATATTTAAAAACAGGTTGTGAGGATAATTTTGATACAGATTTATGTCTTTTTGTATTATTTGCAATTGTTTTTGAGCAAAATTCAATCGCAAAGGCCAAATTATGATCTCCAAACTTTTTAATAATAGTATGTAATAATTTAGTCATTACACTCTCATCAAAATACATCAATACACCTTCAAAGATAAACAATATATTTGACTTACTATTAAAAAATTTATAATTTTTAACATCTTCAATCCAACTGTAATCCAGCATTGATTTAGCTATCATCTTATAACTATCTGTTTCTTTAAAAAATGTTTTTCGTATTTCTATTGATTCAGGTACATCTAAATCTATCCACGATATTTTTTCTTTATTAAATCTTTGAAACCTTGTATCTAAGCCACAACCTATATTGACCACAATCAAATTTTTATTATCCTTGATAAGTCTTTTAGTAACACTATCTATTATCACAGAACGTATACTAATTCCAATTTGAGACATGTCATCACATGTAACATTTTTGTACATATCATCTAAACCATCAAATATTTTTTTAGATAGTGCGTCTTTTATTATTGGTTTTTCGTATTCGTACTCTTTTGCTCGAGCTATCAAAGGAATTAACATTGATTCGGGAATTCCATCCAGTCGTTTCATTTAATCACTCCTTAAAAATATTATTATTAATACATTAGAAATTTTTATAACTTATTTCTAGTGAGATTTATTTAAAATTTCTTTTTTTAATTTACTTCTCAAATGTTCTAATGTAATAGGATCTGTGAACCAATAATCTTCTGCTTTATATGAAATTACATGTCCTTTTTTTACAGCTTCAATATTCTGCCATGTATGTGTTTTTTCAAAATCAAATTTTCCGTACGAAGGTTTACTTAAAAATATATAATCACCAGCATATTTACTAATATTTTCTTTTGAAATGGAAGCATAACCTTTTTTATCTTCTTGTAATTTATCTTTATATTGCTTTGTCATTGGCATACCGAATGCATCATGAACAATATCCAAACCACGACCCCATGTAGAGTTATATATGTATATTTGCTTTTCATCTGGTTCAAACACAGATGCTGTTGCTTGACCAACTTTACTTTGAATTTCTTTTTTATCTTTTCTAGTTTTATCTTCCCACTCTTCAATCCATTTTTTGGCTTTATCCTCATTATTAGTCAACTTGCCTATTTCTTTTAATATTTCTTTATGATTGTATTTATTGTATGTATATGGGACTGTTGGCGCTATTTTTTGATATTTTTTAATATTTTTATCCATAGCATCTACAACTATTAAATCTGGTTTTGCTTTAGCAACTTTTTCAACATCGTTTTCTCCAATATAATCAACCCCTTTTAAATAAGGTTTTAAGATTGAAGAATCTTTAGTTATATCTGAAACAGCAATTGGTTTGATTCCTAACTTTATAAAATCACCAACATAAAATCCAGTTAATACAGCAACTCTTTTAGGTTTCTCTGGTACTTTCAGTGTTTTACCATTTTCAATTTTATAGTCTATAGTCTTTGTCGAGTCACTTGTTTTATCGACAGACGCTGAACACGCAGTCAAAATAAATAAACTACATAATAAAATTCCAATTAATCCTTTCATAATATCATCCTTTCGTTTTTAATTGATATTCATTTTCAATTATAGATTTTTAAAAATAATAGTCAATACTTATACCTATCCTACTCGATGATATGAATGTATTTCGTTAAGCCATAATTAACTTATACATTGTTTTTAACGTGTGAGAGAATTTTTATTATCACATGAAAGCTTTTTGATATAGAAGTTTGTGAATAAAAAATAGGCAAGTACCGAAGTACCTGCCTAGAAAAGGATCATTCACTTTTTATATTCTAACTGATTTTTCCCCATAAGTCACTTAATACCTGACTAGTTGGAACAGAACTATTCCATGTTCTAATAGGCAAGTAATAACGTTGCCCCTCCCGTTTATATAATACCCATAAATAATTTTTATATAACTAATTTATGTAATTTTACAAGGCTCAAAATTGAGTTCTGCAGTTAAATTCATAAACATTTAGTATGGAATTTTAGTTTTGCTGTTTGATGTTATGTGTATTTTGGTGCGTTCTGGTACAGGTAAGTTAGCTATTTCCGATAAAGCTCTCAGACCTAAATGTTGGTATGTACCAACATCTTTAATTTCTTCAGAAACTTTAATGAAACGATGAGCTTGTGTTCTATCTAAGTTGATATTTTTCAACCAATTACCCAATTCTCCATGTGCTAGGTCATTTTCTTTCACATGCTTCAATCTTCGACCAATCTCGAAAATCGATTAACCAGCCTTTGATGATGTCGAATTTAACAATGTAATATATACATTTTGCATACATAGTTATTAAAACTCATTCCCCACTGCAACACAGGGCGTTTCTCAGCGTCCTAAAATACAAAAAACGTCACTCGTAAGTGACGCTTGAAACGATATATTTAACTTCCCCGTATGCTAATTAATAAAATACCGACTAATACAATGTTTTTTGCTATTAGTAACTGATTGATAGGTTGTAATCATCATTTTATCTTTATTCATTTTACCATGCTGACTTGGTAAAACTAAATGTTGTGGATCAATACAAACTATTTTTATTTCGTTATCAATCAAATCGTAATACCAATATACTCTTAAACCCTCTTGAACATCAAGTAACCCTCTAATATCTGTTTTCATTAAGCCCTTTATATTTCTAATATCTTGTTGAGTATATAAAGATAAAATTGATAACATTCTCTCATCATAATTTATATTCGTAGCTTCATCGGGGTTATTTTTGACTATGCTTATATTTTCACTGAAATGGGTTATAGCATTGATTTGATTTTGTTGTGTAAAATCAGAAATAAAATTAGTAAATTTCAGATCATTATTTTGTTTTGAATACTTTACTTCTTCATTAAAAAAAACAACTTCTTTTACTTCAGCATTTCTTAACTCGATTTCTACTTTGTCAGTTTCAAATTCATTTCTAGTTGGTAAAAAATCTTTATTAACTATTTCAACGTGAACGTTCTTTTTTCTTTTTTTAGAAGTAACATTACTATTAAATCTAGGCATTTACCAATCCTATATATTCCTTAATAATTAAATCGTTATTCATAATTTCTTGCTGAGTAATTTTATTTTTCCACTCTTCATCTTCATGAGAACGTTCTACTAAACCAAAATCACTAATTTTTAAAGTACTCTTAATAATTTCTCTCAAATATTCTGTAATTTCCTGCTGCATTGTTTTATCTTCTATTTCAAAATTACTCATTGAAAAGTCTATGTCATTATAGCCAAGACTATATTTATTGTTCTTATATACGTCTCGAATAACAGGGCCGTATTGCCAAGCTTCAAATTGAGCGTCAAATAAATATTCAGGCAAGTTTAAACTTTCACTTTTTGTAACTTCATATTCTTTACTTTTAGATAGTTGCCCATATGAAGCACCATAATATGCAAATAAAAAGTATAATGTTTTTTGTAGTCTTAAAGGAGAAATGTTTTTTATTTCTTCTTTCATTAAACCAATTATATTTTCAACTGTTGTCAGGTATTTTTGCTCAGCCATGATAAACTCCTCCATAATCAACACATCATATTGAACATAAAAATAACAGTGACTATACACTGTCACTGTGTATACTTTCTATAATTGGTACACAAAAACAGTATATATCTTTGTGTGTATTCGCTAAGATGTGTTACGCATTTGCAACTCTTATTTATAATATAGAGCATTTCAACATTTTTTACCATACATCCACTCAAATTTGTCAACTTAATCTGAAATTGCGGAAAGAATTTAGATAAAATAAACCACCACCTATTTGAAGGTAATGGTTTCACATTAATCCTCTAACGGTATATCATCAACAATCATTGTTCTGTTAGGGTGTTGCTCATGTAGTTCATCTAATGCTTTCCGTTTTTCTTCTTCCTCATCTTCCGGCCACTCACCTATATTAATAAATATCGGTGTGTCCGTAGATAACTCTTTCTTATCAATAAATAGCTTATGATACTTACCTAACATATCTCTAGCACGTAAACGGTCACTAGGCTTAATAGGTACTTCTACCATTTCTACATGTTCGTTATAAACTAGGTTCATTCTGTCAGTATCGGGATTGCGTTGAAACTCACCACGTTTAACGACAACCTCTCTCACTTCACTCTCATCACCTACTGCTGCATTACTTAAGATATGAAGTAATTCGTTAGCAGATAGTACACCCTCATCAATTACCCTCTTACGTTGCTCATCAATATATTTTGCTACCTTCTTATTTTTTAGTAATCTGCTCCCCTGTTCGCTTGCAGTATGAGGACTATAACCAGCCTTAATTGCACTTTGTGTTACATTTAACGTTTTAAGGTATTCAGCAACAAATTTCTCTTGTCTAGGATTTAATGTACTCAAGTTATCCCTCCTCTAATTTGTCTAATAAATCATTCCATAGCTGACGTATTCTTTCTCTACTTAATTCAAATATTTTTGCGATTTCATTCATAGATTTCCCTTCACATAGCAAGAAAAATATGTAGTATTCCCTTCTAGTCCCTACTGTATAAATAAGCTGATCTAGTTCATTGAAGAACACTTGATTACTAGTATTCTCGTTTAGTGCAAAGGGTTCGACTTCATTACTCAGTGAAAAGAAATCATCTATATTGGTATTTTCATCATTATACGTGGTGTCATGGTTCTCTTTTGAGTAGTCACTTATAAACTGCTTGATAGCCTCTCTATCGTAACTCATGCCCTTACACTTACTTTCTGTCTCAGCTTGTATAAATCACGTTGTAGGCGTTCTATGAGGTCATAATCAATCGTCGAACCATTGGACTGCATATAATACATGATTTTCTTTTGTTCACCTGGTGTATATCGCTTAATAACTTGTTTTAATTGCTGCATATTGCTATTAGATTTCATTTTGAAATACTTTAATTTTTCCTTTTCTTCTATAATAGTAATTGCTAACTTCTCTAAGGGATATGAGATAGTTATAACGCCGTGAACTTCACTTGTAGTCATGTGGGAGATGTTTAGGTGATACATCATCTCTATTTGCATAGTGATAGCCTTAATTTTAGTATTGATAAACTTAGGGTTATATTCCGTTAGCAATGTGTACTCAGATATTTTATTTTCATGATAGATTAGTGGATATTTCACTCTTTTAAGGTTCATGTATGCACCTCACAAATAAAATGAGCCTACCACTAAGGATAGGCAAGATATTTATTATTTAACTATGCGATTTTCTTCAAACATTTTCATAAGTTTTCTCTCTCTTTGTGACTGTTGAGTTAGTTCATCTTTTCGTTGCTGTTGAATGTTTTGAGAAAATTGTTCTTCTACTACATCTAATACTTTGTGACATTCGTCAGCAGATAATTTTGTTTCCGTTAAAAGATAATTACTAACTTTATCTAAATTATATTTTCTAGCCATTATTTAGCACCTCTTATTTGCATTTTCTTTCTTATATCAATGAATGGTAGTTCGTCTCCACTCACATAATTGGAATATTTATTAGGGCTGAAATGATTTTTGATTTCTGCTCTTACTTCTTTATCTTTCTCAAAGTTTTCTTTGTCATAAGGCCCGACGAATCTGTAAAACTCATATTCGTATTCGTCATTTAATGCTGCGATTTCATCTACCACTTTGTTATATTCCTCAACGATTGGCTCAAATTTTGCTAATATACGTTCTTTGTCCTTTTTGTACAAATGAGGTAAATCTGCTTGATGTTTAATAAGTTCAATCGCCTTTTTACGTCTAGCCTCATCAAACACTTCTTTTTTAGTCGATAAGCGTTTCTCTAAGGCTTTCAATTTCTTCTCATTACTATCAAATGTAGTATAGAGTGCGTCAGCCTCGTCATCTTGTGAGTTAGCAATTAATTCTTTATACTTTGCTTTATCTTCTTTAATTCGTTGCGATAACTCTTGACGCTCATTTTCAATTTTATTGATATTCTCTCTTTGACCTGTGACATATTCGTTGTATTCATCAAAGTATTTAGCTGTTTTCAATGATATACCTCGTTTCAGTTATATTTTTTAAAATTATTACTCTTGTGCAATCTCAGCAGCACCACGTACTAGATAACCTTAAATCTCAGTTTTCTTTAACGCCTCATATCGCTTTAAACTACCTTCGATATGACGCTTGATACTTCTTAAGGCTAATTCTTTCTGTTCCTCAGATTTAACCATGAAATAACCTCTTGCATCTTTTTTATAGCTGTATCCGATTGGATAACCATAATCAACTACTAAACTATTAATTGTATTTCTTAACCATCTGTCGTTGTTTCGGTTAAATTCCATATTCAATTGATTAAATATATTTTGCTTAGTAATAATCTCGTACTTAGTGTTACGTAATACGTTTAATACTCTAATATGATCGTTAGTTAATTTATTTTCGGTTATAATTGTCATAACTATTTACCTCGCATGTTTTTATTTAACTAAATGTGAGGGTTGTTATGAGGAGGATGAAAGATAACTTTAGAAGTAATTAAGACGGAGGTTGCTTATTACTTCTATAACACTATTATACTAAATTTACACCTAAATAACAAACAAATGTTCTTATTTTAGTAACGTTTATATAACTTCTTAACATTCCATTTAACACTATAAATAAAGCGTTTATACTACTTTTCATACAATTTCACACACTTTCCGTTACAGAACTAATGTTCGTTTTTTAACCTGAGATAAACCTAAAATCATTAACAAATCTTAACAATTACGATTTACATAAAAAAAGCCATGCACCTATTAAAGTGCATGACCTATCAATTTATACATATTCTTTAAGATTTTTAATTTGTTTGATATTCATTTTATAAATTGGTTTAGATTTACCGTTTACATTGTAATTACGTTCAATCAGATTTTTAGGTAATTGAGCAATCTCATATGCTCGACCTATCGGCATATCCACATTAGGCATATCATTTGGAGTTCTCTTAATTCTCTCTAGCACCCACTTATACTTATCATAATTATTTTTATTGATACCATTCAATACACAATATAATTTCCATGCTGCAAACTCAAAATGTTTTTCTACTTGTTCTAATTCTAAGCAAATATTAATATACTTAGCTTTACTATTATTCCACTTGTAAGGAATAGTTGGAATAATATTTTTATCATAATAAGTAATTGTAGTTTCCTCTACTACTTCACAAGTAACATAAGGCTTATTTAAATCTAATGCAATCACTAAAGGATATAAATTTCCTACTACATTATCATCACGATCTATAAGTACATGCTCATTACTATATAGTGTATAATCTTCCTCTCTAAATTTTAGAAATTCTATCAACACATCATCAGTTATATTTAAGTCTTTAATATCTTTATCAATTATTGTCATTGGCTCACTCCATTGTAATAAGAGTGTTTCAATTCATTTGCTACAATTTCAACGTTCATACTATACGCGTTCCTTTCTTCTAATCATTAGATTTTCATTGTCTTTTCCAACTTTACCGATGCTTTCAAAACCATATTTTTCAAAATATTTAGTATTAGAAATCGTTTCAGTCCATAAACAAACATCAACTTTCATAACGGAAGTTATTTCCAGAACTTCATTCATTAACTTATTGCCATATCCTTTTTTAAGTGAATTTAAATTGTCAATTTCAACTATCCAATCATCAGTAAAGTAGTCGATATGTTTTGGATTAGGTTGTTTAATATTAAATGAAATAGCACTTTTAAAATCTCTAGTAAATAAATGTAGAGATCCACCGCTAATATATAAATAATATTTGTCTCGAAGTAGGAGCACTCTACTCAATATAGTTTTATGCATTTTTGTAGGTGCATACATTAATAAACTCATTAAAATTTTAATAATTTCATTTTGACTATCTTCAACATGTTTTCTAAACATCATATTATTGCTTAACATTTTAAACTGTTGATACCCTTGTTCTGTAATTGTTGTCATTTTTTACCTCCATGTTTTTATAATCGGGAACTATTCCCCGTTGAGTTCCCGGTCCAAAATACTTATCGGGAACTAGTCAAACCATTGATATATAGGCATTGAATAAACTTAGTTCCCGCTGTACCCATTAAAATTTTTCTTTCATATATGTTAAAAACTTATAACATTGTTCATTTTCAAATAATAAATAATATTATTATCTATCGGGAACTTCGGGAACTATTAACCTTAATTACTTGTGGTTAAAGTAGTTTTAGGGTTCCCGTTTGTATATTTTTAACGGGAACTTATCGGGAACTTTGGGAACTATTTAATAATCTGAATAAGGATTATGAGAATTCGAGAAATCAAATCCTAATTCTTCTAGTACTTCTTGTCTTATAGCAAATCCTCTATACTTAACGTTTTTGTGACTCACCCTTTTTTGCAAGCGATCTTTTTCACCTTTAATTAAATATCCCTTTTTGCCCCATTGGCCTGTAATAGTATGCATTTCATGACCTAATTTATCGTGTACAGTTTGACCTAATATACATAAATAATCACGTTTATATATTGCTTTGATATCACCATTTTTGACTGAATTATAACCATCACCAGAAATATTATTTCTATTCGCATCTAAATACTGTAATAATTCTTCTAACAACTGCTTAGGTTTATCTATCGTTTTATTGTTTCTAACCATACTGTCATAGGCTTGTTCAATAATTTTAAAATGATCATGTTCAAATCCCTCAATATCATTTAGTATTTCGCCAGTAACCTGTAGTAATGCAAATGCACGTCCTAAACGTTGCATGATTTCATTACTACCTTTTTGATTAAAGTACCGTTGATAACTTTCAAATGCACTCTTGTATGCCTCTTTTTTTGATTTATATTGCTTGATGAATGCTACGCCTAATGTTCCGTAGTTTTCTCGAAATGCCTTATCTAAAGTGGTAAAATCAAAGTTATCTGGGTATGGTTGATCCTGTAACGTTACGACACGGGCAGAAACACCAGCTTTTTCATCTGCCATATTAGAAATAGATGCCTCGCCTGTAGAAAGCATTATATTTCGCCATTCTTTTTTGGCATTAAGTGTTAAATTGATATTACTTCTTGATTTACTTTCACCACTCGAGAAATTGTAAGTTGCATTAGCTACGAATTTGGGATGTGTATTACGTGTATCATCTTTAAACATTGGAAATGAATTTAAGAATGATGCCATTGCTTCAATACTGTTCTTCGTAGAACCCCATGTACTAATAAGATCACTTGTCCCCCATACACTAGATACTAAATTCAATGTAAATGTCTTACCAGTTGAGGTACTGCCCGATATTTCTACAATGAAAGGCTGTAGTCCAAATTCACGTAACAATACTGAACCAAGTGACGCATATAACATGGCCATAACCATAGGAAAGTCTTTAATTTTATTGAATACATTTTCTGAATAACTATTAAGTGTGCCTTTACTTTGAAACGAATCTATCAATTTCTGAAATCCCTTATCATTATTAAATAACTTTATGTTGCTATTCTTCATTTCTTCTTGATAGGGATAAATAAAATATCCTTTCACATGCCCCAAACGAGTGGCCACATTAACATTTACTGGTGGATTATATCGTTTTGACTTATTAATATAGTCAATCAACCTAGTTGAAGTGGTTGAAGTTACATCTAATTTTCGATTAACTAATTTCAGTAATTGACGACTATCAGATATTTCTTCAGCACTAACACCTAAATTCACTGGTAAATGATTATCATAAAAAAGCATATTAAAACTCACTTCATTGCTTTCAATATCTTCGAATCGTTCAGTAATTTGGGGAATTGTATTAGTGATAAATATTTTCTTATCTAGTTCGCCATCTTTTTTACTAGGAATAATTTGATAAAGCGCCACACCATTTTGATGTTGTTCAATTTCATAACCTTTAGGGATAACTTCTTGTCTAAATGGTTTATTCACACTAGTTTTCTCAATAAGTTCAAACACATCTTCGTTAGTTACATCTTCCAAATAAAAACCTCCTTACTTGTTCTTACTATCTTTTTTATAAATACTTTTAAATGTTCTATTAACTTCCTTTTGATCAATAGGGGGCGTGCAAGTCATTGCCCAAGCACTTACTAATCCATAAACCAGGTTAGCATCGACATACCGACGTAATAGGTAACCTGTCAAAGATGCTAATGTTTGATTGCGTTCACCTTCACCAACTCCAAAAGCAATTTCACGCCAATATGAACTATCGCGTTTATGAAAATGATTTGAATAATCGACAGTTATCTGCTCATCTTCGTTTAGATACTTCTCAACACACTTCTCTAATTGGTCACGTGTAATAAATGGTGCATCATTGATATACCAGTGATAAGGTTTATTGTTATCTTTGATAGTTGGTAATGCTGACAATTGAATAGACTTAAAACATGATTCATCTATTGTTTCACCAATATATTTTGATATTGCTTTAGTATATTTGGTATATTCATCTGGTTTTACAATGTCATCAATTGGAATTAGTAGCCTAAATCTCGGACGTAATTTTTCATTTTCTTCGTCTTGCACATCTCTATGTCTAAAAGTGCTATACATGAAATAAGCAAAATGTTGCATTTTACTTTGAATATTTTCAATAAAACGATTCATATCGTCTATATCGTCATAATCCAATGAAAACACTTGTCTATACATTACATTTTCATCTTTTCTATGATGTTGAAGAATTTCGCCCGTTTCATCATCTACACCGTCAGACACATCACCATAAATCGCTAAACCATTGGTATATTTATTATGGCTAATGGCTGGGCGAGTTAACCACTCGCACCAGTCAGACCACATTATATTTTTTACTTTTTCAGTTCCTTTTGCGTAAATATTTTGATATACTAATATATGAAGTTCATCGTTATATTTTAAGTTGAACATTAAACAAATTCCTTTCTGTAATTTTTAATACCTATGCGTTATCAGTTCTGTCGCCAAACTTCGCTGATGACGCTTTTTCTATGTCACGGATTTTTTTCATAATGTCGTCAAAATCTCTCATATACATAAGCATTAAATCAATGACTTGTGTGTTTTTGATACGATGCTCGTGATATTTCCAGCCATGCGTATATATTTCTTTTTTAGTTAACATATGATTAGGTTCATGTGTGAAATACTCATCATCAAACCATACAAAAGATGTTACAACATCATTAATTTTCTCTTGTACTACTTCTAAATCATCAAATAAATTTCTTAATTCCCACTCCATTATTGCTTAACTCCTTAACTAATTTTTTTATTATAAATTTCTTTAGCTTCAATTAAACTTTCTAAAGTACGCTTACAGTATTCTATTTTCTCCAAATCTTCACGACTGAAGAAACTTAACTGACTTTGACTTTCAAATATAATTTCTTCTTCATTTTTAATAATCCAGTTGATAGCGTTCATGATATTTTGTTTATTCACATCTAATTTAGCAGTCATTGTTTCACTCCTATTTGTAGAAATTGATATATTCAGGTCGATTTTTCTCAATCGCTTTAATTAATTTTTCAATCTCTAATTTAGCAAGATACAAATTATTCAAGTCGTCCTCACGTGAGAAATAACTGATCTCTTCAGGCATATTGTAATTTTCGTCTACTTTCATTTTCTTTAAAATGTTTGTCGAATATACCGCCATTTGAAGCATCATTTCAAAATCTTGTATCATATCTAAAATGTCCATTTCTCCGATGTACGTATCATTAACGCTATGTTGAATCATATATGATTGAATCAATTCAAATTCTTGTATTCCTCTATCATCTTTACTTAAATTTCTATTTTTAATACGGTCACTGATTAACATTAATGCTACATTTCTACCATGTTTCTTTTTAAATTCTTTAATTTTCATCTTATTTCACTCCATCAAAATTATTTTCAATTTGTTGCATAGCCCACTCAATGATTGCTTGCAAGTGTTCCTCACGATTTACTGTCTCAACCCATTCATTGTGTCCTTCTTCAAAACGATGTTCATATTCTGTTGCTTTATCCCCAACAGTTGTTCCTAACGTTGTATAAATATCTTGTATAATTTCTTTTTGTTTTTGTTCCATCTTCTACACGCTCGCTTTCTTCTTTTTCTTTTCTTTAAGTTCGACAATTCGATTAATATCTAGTTCCATACACGCAATAGCTATGTTAGGACTAACCTCAGGAAAATGTTTCTTAAATACGTCAGGTGCAATATTTAAAAGTAAATTCCCTTCAACATCTCTCACATTAAACCAACCGATCACGCTTTTTGTAATCACTACTTGTTGTTTCATGTCTTTATCCTCCTAAATTGTGCTAAATAATTTCTTAACATTAATCTGTTTTAAATCATTGTTGTGTATATCCATGTGAGATGTAATTTTCTCCATGAATTCATCTACATCAGATTTCTTAAATCGATATGTGCTGCCTACCATGTAATACTTGAGCCCGTTATTAATAAGTAGTTCCTCGATTGTTGGTTTACTTAAATTTAGGTATTCAGCTAATTCTTTGTATGTCATAAAGAATTTTTCTCTTGCCAGTTCATCTACACGTTCATTAATAGCTTGCTCTAATAAAGCACGTGCTTCATCTTCATCAATATTAATGTTGAACATGGTTTATGTCTCCTTTTTCATTATTATCAATCCCAAAAAATTCATTAGGTGTAATTTTAAGAAAATTACAAACTTTCAAAATCGTGGAAGTATCAGGGTTCTTAGTCTTTTCATGATACAAACCGTATAATGTTGTTTTTGCTATTCCAGTACCTTCAAATACATCAGCTATTGAAAGTTTTTTTATAGCAAGTATCACTCTGAATTTATTTTCCATATCATCTCACTCCTTTATAACAGATATTTGTAATATTTTTTTGTAGTCTGTTATTAATTACATTGTATACTCGATAAAAACAAATGTCAATACTCAAAAATATATTAGTGAACTCTGTATTTTTTTAGCGACTTATAGTAACATTATTGTGAAAATAAAGGAGGTAAAAAATATGATACAAAGTAGATTGTCTGTATTGATGGCTGAACGAGGTCTGAAAATTTCTGATTTATATGAAGAAACCGGAATATCAAAAACTACTTTAATGGCAATAGCTGAAAATACTGGTAAAGGAGTTCAGTTTGATACTGTTGATAAATTGTGTAATTTTTTAGGCGTCACTCCGTGCGAATTTTTCGATTATTCTCCATATATAGTTGAAACCAAAAAAAGTAATTTTAGCGAAGGTCACATAGATGGATTTGAAATCAAAATAAAAAAACAACATTACGAAAAATATTTCAACATAGACATGTTTGTTTATAGTGGAGATTCGTATGATATACCTTTAAAAAAAGGAGAGTTCGCTTATTACATCGCTCTAGTATTACAAGAATCAGATCATTACACTGAAAATGAATTTTATACGTTTCTTTCCAATATGAGCATTTCTTTCCGAACAGAATTCATCAACAAACTAATCACAAAAGTTAAATCACAATTAAAAGACTTGGTTACAAATAAACAATCTTCCGAACTTATAAGTGGTTACACGAATATTCAATTTCGATTAAATGATTATATCGCTTTGAAATTATTTCCAGATAGTGAATTTGAAACCTTAAAAAAATTCCGTATTAAGTAGGTGTCTCTATGGCAAGCTATGACCAAATCGCTAAAAATAACTGGCGTTATCGTATTTCACTTGGTAAAAATACAGAAACTGGCAAATACGAATACATATCTAAGACTGGTTTCAAACGTAAATCAGACGCTAAACATCAAGCTGAAATGATTGAACGTCAATTAAGAAATGGTGATTATATTGCCCCTTCTTCTAGCACCTTCAAACAAGTAGCTGATGATTGGCTTAAACAGTATGCTAATGATGTAAAAGTAAGTAGTGTCAGAGCACGTGAGAAAGCCATACACCACGCCATAGAGCGCTTTAATACTAAACCAATACAAAGTATCAAGAAACATGATTATCAGCGCTTTGTAGACGATATGAGCGCACAGTATAGCAAGAATTATGTTGATAGTATTGTGGCTTCTACTAATATGATTTTTAAATATGCGTATGAAATGCGATTAATAAAAGCATTGCCTAGTGCGGGTATTAAACGACCTAAAAAGAAGGTAAGCGTGGAAGAATTAGAAGATATTGAGATACACAAAAAGTTTCTTGAAAAAGATGAATTATTTCAATTCCTGGAGGTTGCTAAGTATCACCATTCACCACAAAATAGCTTTGAAGTGTTTACCACATTGGCTTATACTGGCATGCGTGCAGGCGAGTTGTTAGCGTTAAAATGGTCTGATATAGACTTTGAGAACAACACGATTAGCATTACTAAGACTTATTACAATCCGAATAATAATAAAAAGCATTATCAGATACTTACACCGAAAACTGAAAGCTCAATCGGTAAAATCTCAGTCGATCCCCACGTGATTCAATTACTCAAAGATTATAAGGTAAACGTCCAGGACACATGGAAAAATGAGCTTTATGTAGATAATAATTTTGTGTTTACTGATGTGAATGGTTATCCACTTGTGATTAAAAAGCTGCAATTATGGATAAAAGCTATACTTAAAAAGACTGACATAACTAACAAGCAAATAAGCACGCACTCATTCCGTCACACACATTGCGCCCTACTTATAGAGGCTGGCGTACATATTAAGGAAATACAAGAAAGACTACGCCACAAAGATATAAATACCACAATGAACATCTACGCAAAAATTACCAACTCATACAAAAAAGACGCTTCCCACAAGTTTAGTCAACTCATGGAAAACGTCAGCAAAGAATTATTTTAAGATTTTTATGTCATTATTATGTCATATCGAATGACCAAACGCCTTTAAACCAACGTTTATTGGCGTTTTTACATCATACCTGGCATGCCACCCATACCTGGATTATCATTATTATCTGGTTCAGGGATAGTTGCAACTACTGCTTCTGTAGTTAAGAACATCGCAGCAACACTTGCCGCATGTTGTAAAGCTGAACGTGTAACTTTAGTTGGGTCTACAATACCTTCTTCAAGCATGTTTACCCATTCATTTGTCGCAGCGTTAAATCCAACACCTGCATCTGCATGTTTTAATCTTTCAACAATAACTGAACCTTCTAGCCCAGCATTTTCAGCGATTTGACGTACAGGAGCAGATAAAGCTTTTAGTACGATGTTAACACCTGTTGCAACGTCACCTTCAGCTTCGATTTCATCTACTTTATTATAAATATTTACTAATGCAGTACCACCGCCAGCAACTATACCTTCTTCAACTGCAGCACGTGTAGAGTTTAAGGCATCTTCAATACGTAATTTACGTTCTTTCAATTCAGTTTCAGATGCAGCACCTACTTTAATGACTGCAACGCCACCAGCTAATTTAGCTAAACGTTCTTGTAATTTCTCTCTGTCAAAATCAGAATCAGTTTCTTCAATTTGAGCTTTAATTTGACTCACACGTGCATCAATACTATTGTCATCTCCATCACCATCGACAACTGTAGTATTATCTTTTGTTACTTCAACTTTATTAGCACTACCTAACATATCAATTGAAGCATCTTTTAATTCTAAACCTAAATCATCTGTAATAACTGTAGCTCCAGTTAAAATAGCTAAGTCTTCTAACATTGCTTTACGTCTATCACCGAATCCAGGTGCTTTTACTGCAACTGCAGTAAATGTTCCACGCATACGGTTTAATACGATATTTGTTAAAGCGTCTCCTTCAACTTCGTCTGCTACAATTAAGATTGGACGACTAGATTGAACAACTTGTTCTAATAAAGGTAAGATATCTTGGAATGAAGAGATTTTTTTATCTGTTACTAAAATATATGGTCTTTCTAACTCAGCAATCATTTTATCTGAATCTGTAACCATGTATGGTGATTGATACCCTCTATCAAATTGCATACCTTCAACAACTTCTAATTCTGTATCTAGTCCATTTGATTCTTCAATGGTAATAACACCATCATTACCAACTTTATCCATTGCTTCAGAAATGTATTTACCAATTTCTTCATCTGCTGCAGAAATTGCACCTACTTGTGCGATTTCATTTTTATTTTCAACTTTTTGAGAAATATCGTGTAGAGCTTGTACAGCTACTCTTACTGCTTTATCAATACCCTCACGTAATCCTACTGGGTTAGCACCACTTGTTACGTTCTTCAATCCTTCTTGAATCATTGCTTGTGCTAATACAGTTGCAGTTGTTGTACCATCACCAGCAATTTCGTTTGTTTTATTAGCAACTTCTTGAACTAATTTAGCTCCCATATTTTCATAGGGATCTTCTAATTCAATCTCTTTAGCAATTGTGACACCATCATTTGTAATTAATGGTGCTACATATTCTTTATCTAATACAACGTTACGTCCTTTAGGTCCGATTGTAACTTTAACGGCGTTAGCTAATTTATCGACACCACGTAACATAGCTTGTCTTGCATCTTCAGAAAACTTAAGGTCTTTAGCCATTGATTATACCTCCATTGTTTAAAATAGTTTATTATTACTTATTAATTATTATTTATAAATTTTAGTCTTCAATTATAGCAAGTAAATCTTCAACATTTAAAATTAAGTATGTTTCATCTCCACGTTTAACTTCTGAGCCAGCGTATTCCTGGAATACAACTCGATCTCCTTCTTTAACCTCTGGAGCAACCTTTTCACCATTGTCTAAAACTCGTCCAGTTCCAACAGCTACTACTATACCTTCGTTAGACTTTTCTTTTGCACTGTCAGTAAGTACAATACCACTTTTAGTTGTTTGTTCTTGTTCTTTGCGTTCAATAATCACACGATTTCCTAATGGTTTAAGCATGATCGTTCCTCCTTAACAGGTTCCTTTTTAGCACTTAAATATAATGAGTGCTAATCTATATTTTATATTAATCAAATTTGGTCAATTTTTCAAGCGAAAAGGTTATCTATATTTTGTATAACATACAAATTTACGATAAACTAACTAATGTTGATTATTATTTTTGGAGGAATAGAATGAAGAGAATTTGGGTAGCATTTCTTACCATTGTTATTTATGCATTAGCACAGTTCTTACCCTTACTTGCACAGCAATTACCTTTCTTTAAAGATTTAAAAGGGATGGAACTTGCAAAAGCTGGCGTATACACTCAGGTTATTTTATTTGTAATAGCAGCATTATTAATAATTTGGTTAAATAGTATTATAAAAAATCCAACAGCACTGGAGCGAGGTTATAAAGAACCTAAACGCTACATTTTACCTTGGGCTTTATTAGGATTTGTTGTCGTGATGATTTATCAAATGGTAGCTAGTCTAATCACTATGTGGTTAGTTGGACAACCACAACAAAGTCCAAATACTGAAAGAATTATGGCAATTGCAAAACAGCTTCCAGTTTTCATATTATTAATCTCAATAGTTGGCCCAATTCTAGAGGAATACATATTTAGAAAAGTTATATTTGGTGAAATCTATAATAAAATTAAAGGAAATCGAATTGTTGCGTTCTTAATCGCTTCAATAGTAAGTTCAATTTTATTTGCGATAGCACATAACGATATTAAATTTTTCTTCATATATTTTGGTATGGGTATGTTATTCTCTCTTGCCTATGTTTTAACTAGACGTATTGCGGTTCCAATTATCATTCATATGTTACAAAATGGTTTTGTAGTGGCAGTCCAATTTTTCTTTGGTGACACAGTTAAACATTTACAAGAACAAAGTAATTTTATAATTCATTTTCTATTTTAATAAATGAACGCATCTATTAATCTCATCATTTCAAATGACAATAATAGATGCGTTTTCTATTTTAGTTTTTAATTTTCCTATAAATAAACCTACCTGTAACACCTACGAAAATCATAATTATAGATGTAATTAAAGCAATATTTATGTTTTTATATTTGGCTTTATTTTCCGCTTCTTTACTTTTTTCATTGGTATCTATAATTTTATCATCATCATGGCTCTGAAAATCTGCATCCTCTTTTTTTTCTCTATCACTTGGCTTTTTCAATTCAGGCATAGATCCGATTTCTCCAGTTATAAGTGCCAATACTTGCTCATCTAAATTTTTATAATACTTTTTCGAATTTAAAGGGTTAAAATATTCAAATCTGAAATAGTTAGAGCCTTTTTGTAAATAATCTAAGTATTCATTATTAAATGATTGTTTTCGGAAAAGCCTGTAAAAATCTTGATTCGAGATATACTCATTATTATTTCCCAACCGGTTTACCTGATTTATAATATATGGATTGTATTTATATGAACCAGTTGCTAAACTATTTAGTCTATTTAATAGCATTGACTTGCTATAAAACGGAACTTCACTTTGCATATTGTCATTATTTGAATAAGTTTCAATATGATTTTGTCGATGATTTTGTTGTAAGTTATCGCCATAGTGCCATTGATTAGTATTAGACCCACTCATAATTGATTGATTTTGATTTCTGTTAGAATGAGATGTCGAGTTGCCATTATTTTTATGTGGGTAAATTTGATGAATTATAGAATCAGATACACTGTTGTTGTGGTGATTAGAACCAGTTGAATGGTTTCCGTTTGTTGAACCATTATTATTATTAAAAACGGGTTTATTAGGTTTTACTGTATCATTGGTACTTGAGTGTCCTGAATGATTGCCAGGATAATTACTATTATTATTTGAATTGCTATTGGAATTATTTTGCGAACCATTATTTGATCCATTTGATCCAGAATTTGAATGATGATCACCTTGATTCGAACGAAAATTCCCATCATGTTTAGGTGGTTGTTGATGATTACCACTGTCTCCTAGTTTATTTCCTCCATCATCTTGCTCGCCTGAGTCATTATTCCCTGGATTGTTTCCATTGTCGGGTTTGCCTGAATCATTATCTCCAGGTTGTTCTCCGCCATCTGGATTGCTTGATGAATCATTGTCTCCTGGTTGTTCTCCGTCATCCGGTTTTCCTGAATCATTATCTCCTGGTTGCTCTCCGTCATCTGGATTGCTTGATGAATCATTATCTCCTGGCTGTTCTCCATCATCTGGGTTGCCTGAATCATTGTCTCCTGGTTGTTCTCCATCATCAGGATTACTTGATGAATCATTATCTCCTGGTTGTTCTCCGTTATCCGGATTGCTTGTATCGTTGTCTCCAGAATTATTTGTGTCATCACCATTATTTAAATCAGTATTACTGCCTGAGTTACTATTATCAGATGAGTCACTTTGATCCACAGTATTATCACTATTTTCATTAGCATCATTCTCATTATTTGATGATGAATTGCTTTCACCGCTATTTTGATTATTATTATTTTTTCCTAATTCAGTTGAATCTTGGGTATCAGATTGATGATTTTCATTGATGTTATTACTACTATTTTGACGTTCTTGGGTATCCGTATCAGAACTAACATTACTACTATCGACTTCATTCGTAGCTTGTTGATTACTTTCTGCAGCTTTTACGATGCTCTCATGCCCTAGCATAGATGTGCCTATAGCTAAAATGAGACCTGTATGAGCTATTTTCTTTTTCATCAATCTTCCACCTCCTTGTTTTATAACACTTACAGTATAAAGAATATTTACATATAATGCATTGAAATAAGGTTAATGATAAAAAATATTAATATATTTGACATTTTTTGTTAAAAAACATTTTACATATTTAAGTATAATATTTATACTAGAGATATAACTTATATAAACAAAGGAGATTTAATATGGGCTTATTTAGCAAATCAAAAACAAAACCATTTTTACAAGAAATCGAAGATAGACGTACTATCTATAGCACTGAAACAACAATTTCAATTAGTGATAAAGAACTAGAAGATATGATAGAACATATTATTAAATACACACCTTCAGCTTTTAATTCTCAATCTACTAGAATCGTATTGTTATTAAATGACCAACATCACAAATTCTGGGACAATACTAAAACAGTATTAAAAGATGTTATGGTACCTGACCGTGATTTCACTCCAACTGAACAACGTATCGACGGATTTAAACATGCATATGGCACAATTCTTTATTTCGAAGACGAAGATGTTATTAAAGGTTTACAAGAACAAATGCCAAATTATGCTGATAACTTTGCTAATTGGTCAGTTCAAACAAACGCAATGCATCAATTTGCAATTTGGACTGCATTAAGTTCAAAAGGAATTGGCGCTTCATTACAACATTACAATCCTTTAGTAGATCAAATCACTACACAAGAATTTGACATCCCTGCTTCATGGAAACTTGTTGCTCAAATGCCATTTGGTGACATCCGTGAAAAAGCTGGTGAAAAAGAAATACAACCAACTAACAATAGATTAATAGTTAAAAAATAATCTACATTAATTGATATCGATTAGATCAACAATTCAAGACTCAGTTTCTATAGGATTCATTTCTATGTTGAAATTGGGTCCTTTTTATATTTATTTTCAAAAATAAAGCATTTTAATCATGACTTTCAAATTTTGATTTTCTTATTCTATTTTAGTAAATTAGAGATAATCATGGGATGAGGAGATTTTTAAATGAAAATACAATTATTTCAATTTTATGTATCATACGGCAATGTAGAAAAAAATGAAAATAAAATAAAAAATTGGTTCGAAAATAAGTTGGAGGAAGATACAGAGGTTGTTGTTCTTCCTGAAATGTGGAATAACGGATATGCATTAGATGAATTAAATGAGAAAGCAGATAGAGAACTTAGTAGAAGCTTTCCCTTTATTCAATCCTTAGCTAAACAATATAACGTCGATATTGTAGCTGGATCTGTATCAAATATTAGAAATAGCAAAGTTTATAATACTGCATTTACCGTTTCTAAAAACGGACATAGAATAAATAAGTACGATAAAGTTCACTTAGTCCCTATGCTAGATGAGCCGACATATTTAGAAGATGGCAAAGCGGTACCAGAACCATTTCCTCTATCTTCAGGTACTCAAGCTACACAAATTATTTGTTATGATTTAAGATTTCCAGAGTTATTAAGATATCCCGCGCGTAATGGTGCGCAGATAGCTTTTTTTGTAGCTCAATGGCCAACACCTAGATTGAATCACTGGAGAGTCTTACTTCAAGCACGTGCAATTGAAAATGACATGTTTGTTATTGCTTGTAACGGTACTGGAAATGACGGTAATACTGATTACGCTGGTCATTCAATGATTATCAATCCAAATGGTGATATATTAGCTGAATTAGGCCAGGATGAGGACACAATCGCATTAAATATTGATTTAAATGAAGTTGATGTTCAACGTGAAAATATTCCTGTATTCAAAAATTTAAAACCAAATCTATATAAATAGTTACTAATCTGTATCCAATTTTATGGATACAGTTTTTTTACAAAAAAAGTCACGAGCTTGGGAGGAACTCGCGACTTTCATATTAAGGGAATGTTTTTACAGTTATTTCAATCTTTTGGGGATGTTATTAATTATGAAAATTTTACGATAGCTTACATCCTGAAAATATTTAACTTCTATATCTTACAATAGCTAAGTTAAACACTTTCCACTGAGTTTAAACTTCAGTAACTTTACTTTGTTAATTAATAAGTTGGGATGGCTTATTAATTAACTCGTTTAACTACACGAAGAAAACAAAGTAAGAAACTTCATATAAACAAGAAGTCACTTTAGTAATAATAACCAATGGGACATTACTACTATTGCAATGGTTTCATAACCATTAATAACACTTACAACATATGGTAAAGGTGTCAATAATTTCGCAACTACAAACAAAATTATTTAACTCAATTACCAAACAATAACTATTAAATTTAAAGACTAAGATTATTAAGTTTTTATCACTTGTAAGTGATATGAGTCTATTTAAACACAACCTATTAATAAATAATTAATTATTTCTTAAATCGCATTTTTTTATACATAACTGTAATATTTTATATGTTAAAATATTACTTGTAATTTCAATATAACAGTTAAGTATTTATTTTGAACAGTTAAGCATAAGTACCCAGACCAATTGCACTAAATTGTATAATTGATATAAGGAGAGTGGCACACCATTGAAAGCAATTGATAATAAGATTGAGCAATTCGCATTATATTTACAACGCAAAAATAATCTTGATCATATTCAATTTTTGAAAGTAAGATTGGGATTACAAGTTGTTGTAAGCAATCTAGCAAAAACAATTGTGACATATGGTGTTGCACTTATCTTCCATACATTTCTATACACTTTATTTACACATGTTAGTTATTTTTTAGTTAGACGTTATGCACACGGTGCACATGCAAAATCATCATTGCTATGTCATGTTCAAAATTTAGCTTTATTTGTAGCGTTACCCTGGTTGCTAGTATATTTTCAAGTGAATCTGGGTATTATGTATTCTGTAGTTGCAATTGGGACGGTTTTAATTATTTACTATGCTCCTTCAGCAACTAAGAAACAACCAATTCCTAGTCACTTAAAAATGAAAAAGAAGTTATTATCAATCATCATAACAATGGTTTTATTAATAATTTCATTTTTAGCACCAGAACCGTTTAAGCAATTAATTTTATTAGGAATTACACTTGAGAGCATTACATTATTACCAATCTTTTTTCCTAGGGAGGATAATTAATTATGACAGTATTAGTAGATTTAATCATTAAATTATTTACATTTCTTTTACAATCAATTGGTACAATAGCTTCATTCACTCCTTGTACTACTTATTTTGATGAACCAGAAGTACCTGAGGAGCTAACAAACGCTAAATAATGATAAAAAAGTGTAGAAAGTGTGTATAAGTATGGATTTTTTATCAAATGTGCCATTAGCAGTTTTCCAAGGAATACTACTATTTATAGTTTCAAATATAATTTTAAATTTAAAATACTCATTAAGGGATTATTTACTAATTGCAGGAATAATAATCCCTTCTTCTATTCTATATTATTTTTTTGATAGCTTTGCATTGATTATTTTATTAGTAGGATGTGCCATTTTTTTATATTCAAAAGTTCAATTTTATTCTATTTTGACTGTACTAAGTTGTGCTATCATAATGTTTTTTAGTAATTTTGTAACAGTTATTACATTTGTGCTTTTTGAAAATTACTTAAACACTAAATTTTTAATATTTATTGTATACATAACAATATTTAGCAGCTTTTCAATTCTGTTTGGTGTTTTTTTCCGCTTTTTATTAAATAAATTAAAACAATCATATTTATCTATCAACAAAACGTATCTTACAATTATTTCGCTTGTCTTGATTTTATCTTTTATAATATTATACGTTTACTCTCAAACACCGAAGCTAGATACTTCGTCTTTAAAAATGTACGGTTTAATTTTTATTGGAATTATTCTTTTCTTTACTGTTCTAATTATTTTCATATCTAACTACATGATTAAAGAACTTCGTTATAAACGCAATATGGAAGAGATTGAAACGTACTATGAATATACGTTACAAATTGAATCAATTAACAATGAAATGCGTAAGTTTAGACATGATTATGTGAACATCTTAACGACAATGTCTGAATATATTCGAGAAGATGATATGCCAGGATTAAGACAATATTTTAATGAAAATATCGTACCTATGAAAGATAACCTTCAAATGAAGTCTATTAAAATTAATGGAACTGAGAATTTAAAAGTACGTGCGATTAAAGGCTTGGTTACCACTAAAATTTTACAAGCTCAAGAGAAAAATATTCCGATTAGTATAGAAGTTCCTGAGTTAGTAGAACATATTGAAATGAACACGATTGACCTTAGTCGTATTATTGGAATTATCACTGATAATGCAATTGAAGCATCTGAAGCACTTGAAGATGCGTTAATACGTATCGCTTTTATTAATACAGACTCGTCCGTCATGTTTATTGTTATGAATAAATGTAAAGAAGATATGCCACGTATTCATGAGTTATTTCAAGAGCGCTTTTCAACTAAAGGTGAAAATAGAGGTTTAGGATTAAGTACTTTAAAGGAGATTACTGATTCTACCGAAAATGTATTACTAGATACTACAATAGAAAATGGCTACTTTATACAAAAAGTAGAAATCATTAACAAATAGTCATAAGGATGTGTAATCATGAAAATATTCATTTGTGAAGATGATGTAAAACAACGCGAAAATATGGTTTCAATTATTAATAATTACATTATGATTGAAGAAAAACCTATGGAGATTGCGCTTGCAACAGACGATCCTTATGAAGTCATTGAAAAATCTAAAGAGATGAATGATGTCGGATGTTACTTTCTAGATATTCAATTAGAGGCTGATATCAACGGTATTAAATTAGGTAGTGAAATTCGTAAGTATGACCCAATTGGGAATATCATATTCGTTACAAGTCATAGTGAGTTAACGTACCTAACCTTTGTTTACAAAGTGTCAGCGATGGATTTTATCTTTAAAGATGATCCAAGCCAATTACAGTCCAGAATTATTGATTGCTTAGAAACTGCACATACCCGCTTAAAATTATTATCTAAAGAAAGTACTGTTGAGACGATTGAATTGAAACGAGGAAGTAATTCAATTTATGTTCAATATGATGACGTAATGTTTTTCGAATCATCTACAAAATCACATCGGTTAATCGCACATTTAGATAATCGTCAAATTGAGTTCTATGGCAATTTAAAAGAACTTGCACAACTTGATGAGCGGTTCTTTAGATGTCACAACAGCTTCGTTGTTAATAGACATAATATTGAATCCATAGATTCAAAAGAACGTATTGTCAATTTTAAAAACGGTGAGCACTGTTTTGCTTCCGTTCGTAATGTAAAAAAAATATAGTTATGTCTATCAAACTATTTAATTATAACTTCATCAGAGAAGCAAAAATAATTGAGAATATCAGGCATAAAAAAGCCAGTAAATGAATTACTAAAATCATTTGCTGGCAATTTTTATCATTTATTTAATTCAGTTGTAACATCTTCAATTGTAGGAATACTCTCTATTGCACCATATTTAGTTGTAACCTGTGCGGCAACCATGTTGCTAAATCTGAGAATGTCCTGTCCTTCTTCTTTAAGCAACTTAGTAATATTTAATTCGTCACTCAATAGCATTCTACTTATTGCAGCTCCTATAAAGGCATCCCCTGCGCCAGTTGTATCAATTGCTTTTACTTTAAATCCTTTATGATGTATCTTAGTCCCATCTTTTAAAACGATACTTGCACCTGCAGCACCTTGAGTATATATAACTGCTTCTACAGAACCCTCAAATAATGATTGAATAGCTTTATCTTCATCCGCTTCACCAGTTATAAATTCTAGCTCTTCATCTGAAATTTTAATCACATTAGCTTTCGGTAAAAATTCATGTATTGCTTCTTTACATGCTTCAGCATTTTGCCAAAGAGGTAAACGAACATTAGGATCAAAAACAATGGTTGCATTTGCTGACTTAAATTTATTTACCATAGCTTTGTGAGCTTCTTTCATATTACTTTCAACTAAATCAACAGAACAGAAATGTAATACATCGTTTGGATTGATTGTAATTTCATTTAGATATTCAGCTTTATAAAGCATATCAGCTGAGGGTTTACGATAAAATGAAAAATCTCTTTGCCCATCTTCTTTTAAACTCACAAATGCTAGTGCAGTATTAGCTTCATCTGTTCGCTTTATAAATTGAGTACCTACACCAATATTTTTTAAAGTTTCTACGATAATGTCTCCAAATGCATCATTACCTAATTGAGTGACCATTTCAGTGGAGGCACCCATTTTACGAGCTACACTCACAACATTAGCTGGTGCACCTCCAACCTGCCTACTAAACTGTTCAACATCTTTAAGTTCAGAGTTCTTAACATTTGGAATAAAATCTATTAATGCTTCACCTATCCCATATAACTTTCTCATTTTTTACTCATCCTTAAGTTCATATTTAGTGAATTTTAAATATACTTGTCCAGTCTCTGTTGAAGTTTCTATACCTGTAGCATTTTCATTTGGAAATATTCTTGATGTTAAAACACGTTCCCCATCATTACAGAATATTTCAATACTAGATGTATCAACAAATATTTGCAAACGTGTAAGAGGAGAATCCAATACGGTACTTCTCGTTAAATCTTGAACATTTTCAGGCAATAATCCACTTTCTGAGCGATCTAATGTAATTTTTTGATCCCCTGTATTATATATAATTTTGGTGTTATTTTGCTTTGAGGTACGTAATTCAAAATAAATTTTTGAAGCATCATTTTCAATAACGTCAATAATTAGTTCATATTGTTTGCCTTCATATGGATGTAATTTTCGGTTAAATTTATTTGCATAACCTAATGCCGTTTCTTTATTTTTACGTAATCGTTCAAGACCTTTAAACGGGCGTTGTCGTAATTGATCATTCTCTATTGATAGTACTCTAGGTATCGTTAAACAATGTGCCCATCCTTCTTCATCAGTAGGATAATTTATTTCTGGTAAGCCCATCCAACCTATTAAAACTCGATTGCCATTTTCATCTAAAAAAGTTTGGGGTGCGTAAAAATCAAAACCATTATCCAGTTCTACAAATTCACTATGATCAAAGGATAATGAATCAAAATTTAAATCCCCAATTAAATAGCCTGATTGATATATATTTCTAAACTGATCCCCTTGTGGTTTTATTCCTTGAGGGCTGAAAAGTAAGATATCCTTAGAATCTAATTTAAAATAATCGGGACATTCCCACATATAACCAAAGTTTTTTAATTTAGTATCAATTTCTCCACAATATGACCATTGATTTAGTTGCTTATCATTTGTTTTATAAATTAGGCAGCAACCAAGTTCCTCGTTTGTTTGAGCACCTATAATCGCATAATATTCATTATTTAACTCAAATACTTTAGGATCTCTAAAATGACTTGTGTACCCTTCAGGTTGTGAAGGAATTACGGGTGCATCAAATTTAGTAATCGCTCCGTTATTTTGAACTTTAGCGATCATCTGACTAGCATATCGATTCCATTGTTCATCACGATGATTGCCTGTATACATGTAATATAAATCTCCATTATGCTCAAAAGCACTACCACTGTAAACACCATGGCTATCATAATATGTATCGGGTTTAATTAAGGTATCTTGTGGTTCAAACGTCACTAAATCATCACTAGTATAATTAAACCAATATTTCAATCCATGCACTGCTCCTAATGGGAACCATTGATGTGAAATATAATATTTGCCGTTATGATAAATTAATCCATTAGGATCATTTAGCAAACCAGTTTCAGGTTGAATATGAAATGTTTGACGAAATCTTGACGCTTTAACTTGTTGCTTGAGATTTTCTAAGTACTTTTTATCAACGTCTTCAATACGACGATAACGTTCTTCTCTTGACCATTCAGCCATATTATTCCTCCAAAATAATTTAAATCTAAATTTAATATAATTTTATCATTGATTATGGTATCGGTTCCATAGTTTTAAATATTTTTAAAAATTCTCTATTTCAACAGGAATGACAGTTTTAGATACTGCATTTTTAGAAAAAATTAATTCATTCAATTGGTTCATAGCATACGTGCCAGCTTTAAAATAATTGAATTTAACTGTCGTAATAGCGGGTGTAACAAGTTGTGTCATTGGGTCTCCCCCAAATCCAAAAATTTGATAATTTCCAGTAGCATTGTTTTGTTGAGAATAAAATTTATGAATTGCTAATGCAATAGGATCTGTTGCTCCAATTAACGCATCGATACCACTAGCATTTTTTAACTTCTCAGAAACATCATTTTTTGCCTCTTCATATTTAAAAGAAGTTAAATAAATTTCAGGATAAACATCGTATTTTTTTAAACCATCAATAATACCTTGTTTACGTTTGACGCCTACAGCAACGTCCTCCTCACTTACACCAAAGAATACAACGTTTTTATGCTTTTTACTCCCTATCTGTTCCCCTACTATAAAACCTGCTTGATAATCATCATGAATTATACTATGTAAATTGGGATAGGATTGTCCAACTAGAATTACCGGTACATTTAATTTTTCAATTACTTCCAAGTGTTCATCAGTCAAAGTAGTAGCCATTAATATGATGCCATCCACTTTACTTCTTGAAAATGTCTCCAAGGCCTCTATTTCAGCACGTATATCTAAACCAGTATAGTTAAGTAATAATTGATATTGATGTTGATGGCATACAGATACAATTCCTTTCACAGTTTCATCAACCGCATGTGAATTCATCCTTGGAATGATAGCACCAATTAGATTCGTATGCTTAGCTCTTAAACTTTGAGCAAACTGATTTGGCTGATAATCATGTTCTTCAATAATTCGACTTAATTTTTCTTTAGTTTGGGGGCTTACTGAGCCACCATTTAAAAAGCGGGAGACCGTGCTTTTAGATACTCCCGCTAAATTTGCGATATCTGATATATTTTTCATTAGATTAATCACCTAAATTAGTTTTCATTTAAGAATTATTTTATCACAGAAATAATCTCTCAAAGTAACTTTTTAATATGTATTAGACTAATAATATTATCAATATCTCTTATTTAATTTGTTTAGTTCTCCATAAAAATAGGCTTTCTCACCATGAACAAGTTGATCTAAACCTGCTTTATCTTCTTCTTCCGTAGTAGCGATAGGCATTATTTTCTGTAAAATTTTTCCTATAATCCATGTTAAAACAATGGTATAACACAATACCACGATAACAGCTAGTATTTGAATTAAGACAGAGTGTACATCTCCTGTATAAATTAAACCATTTGATACATCATTATTAACATGTTGTGATTGAAAAACACCGGTAAGAATAGCACCAACAATGCCTCCAGCGCCATGGATACCAAATGCATCAAGTGTATCGTTATATTTATACTTCACTTTGATTACATTAATAACAAGATAACAAACGATTCCACCTGCAAATGAAATAATAAAAGCACTGAAATAACTAACGTAGCCTGCTGCCGGTGTAATATCGACTAACCCTGCTAACACGCCTGATAACAACCCAAGTAAACTTAATTTCTTAGTAATACAGTACTCAACTACTAACCAGCTAAAAGCGCCACCACTTGCAGCAATAATCGTATTTACAAATCATGTTAATGCGACATCATTTAAAGTATAAGCACTACCTGTGTTAAAGCCATACCAACCTATCCATACTAAAATACCGCCAATTAAAGTGATTAAAAGATTATGTGGCTGTATTTTTTCAATTTTTTTACCATTACCTATCATGATAGCTAAAATAAGTCCTGAGAGTCCAGATGTGATATGTACAACTGTACCACCTGCATAATCAAGGGCACCAAGTTGTTGAATCCAACCTCCGCCCCACACCCAATGTGCAACTGGACTATATATTAAAATCACCCATAAAAAGATAAAGATAATAAATGGAAAGAATTTCATACGTTCAGCGATTGAACCTGAAAGTATTGAAACTGCAATTGTACAAAACATCATTTGGAATAGCATAAATAATGCAAATGGAATATGTGGACTTAATTGGTCATTAACTGCAAATCCGACATGTTGTAGTCCAATTAAATCGAAATTTCCTATCAAAGCATTTCCCGTTCCAAAACTTAATGAAAATCCTAATGCAACCCATGTGAAAGTCACGATAACCATTGCTGCCATACTTTGCATTACTGTATTCAAAACATTCTTTGATTGAACTAGACCACCGTAAAACAAGCTAAGACCTGGTGTCATAATCCATACAAGTAAAGTGCAAAGAAATAAAAAAATTGTGTCATCCATCTTCATAATTACCACTTCCTTTAAAAATATCATAATGATACTAAATTGAAATAGCAAAAATGCGTAAGATAAAATGACACAATATGTTACATAATATAACAAAGACATTTTGCATGCCTATTTTGTTTTAAGCTTTCTGAATTGTAATTGTCCATGAAGCATCGTCTAATTGTTCATAATTCGTAACTGGATAACCTTGCTCAGCTGCCCAATTAGGAATAGCTTCTGTTGCTTGTGTGCAATCAAAATCAATTTTAAGTTCATCACCATTATCTAGTGTTTGCATTTTCTTTTGCGCTTCTATCAATGGGAATGGACAAACCATACCTACAGTACCTAATTCATATAACATTGTATTACCTCCAAATTAATTAAGTTGTTTGTACTTGTTTTGTCGCTGTTGTTGCTTGAGACTTAGATGTTTGTTTTTCTAATTTTTTCATTGGTCTTATAAATATAAAGTAACTCATAAACCATACACCTAAAATCATAGAACCAAGTGCTATCCATCCTTTCCAAGACATGATAGCAGTTTCTACTAAACCATTTCCAATTGAACATCCTCCAGCTACTGAAGCACCAAATCCCATACAAATACCACCAATAGCACTATTGCGAATGGTCTTTTTATCAGGTAATCGCCATTTAAATTCACGTGATCCTTTAGCAGCAATATAAGAACCTAAGAATATACCTAAAATTAATAAAACTCCCCAATCAATTAGCTTAGTATCACCTGTTATTAAAAAAGTAATTAAATTTGCTGAAGGTGTGGTAATGCCTAAGCCATAATCTCTTCCAGTAGAAATACTCATTGGCCAAGCTATCAAAGCAATTAATCCTACTGCAATACCAGCTACAAATGGATGGTATCGTTTTTCAAATAAATAGTGTCTCAAGCCACTATATTTTTGTTTAAGCTTTGGAACTGCAAATTTGGGTTTTGGTTTACGTAATGTTTTAGTTACAAAAATGATAGTTATAATTGTTAATACTAACGTAAACACCCACATAGGAATACCGGTAGTCTGAGACATATTTGCATTAATGTTTGTAGGTTTATTAATCCATGACATTACTGGAAGTAATATACCAGTTTTAGTAATAGCAGCAGTTACAGCATATAGTACGAGCGCTACCCAACTGCCAATCAAACCTTCACCAGCTCGATACCATGTACCTGTAGCACATCCTCCTGCTAATACAATACCGATTCCAAATATAAAAGCACCAATAATTGTACCTATAATTGGAAATGTACTATCTGGGATAGATATAACATTTAATCCAGTTAAAATAAGTAGTCCAATACTTTGGACAGTAATAGCAACTAATAAGGCATAAAACATTTTATTATTTTTTTGAACGTACATATCTCTGAAGCCACCAGCTAAACAGAAGCGTGTACGTTGCATCACAAACCCTAATAATATACCTACTATAAGACCACTAATGATCATCCATATCACTATCAATTCATCCTTTCCCGATTGTTTTACTAAGGTGTTATAATCAATTGTACTAAATTTTGCAACATCTTAAAATTAAACGCTTTTGATTTTAATAATATGATGTTTTAAAAACTAAATGAAATTAATGAATGTTAAACGCAAATTAAAAACACCCCTCTTATAAAGAAGGATGCAAGAATATAAATATAAAAATTAATTAGAATAGTTTTTCATAAAGAATAGCAATGATTGCAATTCTATGCCCAAGTCAATATGATGCACTTGTACGGTATTAGGTACTTCTATTCTAGCTGGTGTGAAATTTAGTATACCCTGAATATCAGCTTCAACCAACTGATTTGCAACGCGTTGTGCTGCTTCCTCTGGTGTAGTTAATATTACAACATTGATATTTTGAGCATTGAGTACTTTCTTCAAATCGTTCATATGATGCACAGATACATCACCAATCTCTGTTCCGACAATCTGTTCATCTATATCAAAAGCCTCAGTTATTGTCATTTCATCATGAATTGAAAAGTTATATGTCAAAAGTGCTCGACCTAAATTACCAACACCTACTAAAGCTATGTGTATATTATCACTATCACTTAATGCTGTTTTAAAGAATTCTAATAGACTATCTATATTGTAACCGTAGCCTTTTTTGCCTAATTCTCCAAAATAAGAGAAATCTCTTCGGATGGTTGCTGATTCAATATTGAGTGCCTCACTAATAGCCTTAGAATTAACCCTATCAATGCCTTTTGACTTGAGTGTGTTAACGAATCTGTAATATAAAGGTAATCGCTTCAAAGTTGCCCGTGGAATTTTAGATTTATTATGAGCCATTTAAAATGCCCCCCTTTATGTTTGAATTTTATAATCTATGTATCCAAACTATTTTGAGTGCTATACGTTTTAAATTTAAAAATGTCGTTATGTCCTATTATGAATACTGGAATATTATACCCTAACATATTTTAAAAATAAATAACTTAGTTTCAAGAAACTAAGTAATACGGTAAAATATAGAGTAATATACAATCTAATTTCGAGTAATAAACTTATAAATAGAAAGGTGAAACCTGAATGATACTCTTGCAATTAAACGATATTTCGAAATCATTTGATGGCGAAGATATTTTCACGCGTGTGAATTTCGAAGTAAAAACAGGCGAACGAATTGGTGTCGTAGGCAGAAACGGTGCTGGTAAATCGACTTTAATGAAAATCATTGCCGGTGTTGAAGACTATGATAGCGGTCATATATCAAAAATCAAAAATTTACGTATGGGTTATTTAACACAGCAAATGACACTTAATTCATCCGCTTCAGTCTTCGAAGAAATGTCAAAACCGTTTGAACATTTAAAAAAAATGGAACTTCTAATTAGAGAAGAAACGAATTGGCTAGCTGATCATGCATCTAACTACTATTCCGAAGAATATCAACAACATATGGAACGCTATGAATCTTTAACTAATCAATTCGAACAACTTGATGGTTATCAGTATGAAAGTAAAATCAAAACTGTTCTACATGGTTTAAATTTCAATGAAGATGATTTCGATAAACCTATCAATGATTTCAGTGGTGGTCAAAAAACGCGATTATCCTTAGCCCAAATGCTATTGAATGAGCCAGATTTATTACTACTAGACGAACCTACAAACCATTTAGATTTAGAAACGACGAAGTGGTTAGAAGATTATTTAAAATATTTCAAAGGTGCCATTGTTATTATCAGTCACGATAGATATTTCCTAGATAAAATAGTCACTCAAATATATGATGTTGCACTTGGCGATGTTAAACGTTACGTCGGAAATTATGAACAATTTATTGAGCAACGTGATAAATATTACGAAAGCAGAATGCAAGAATATGAACGTCAGCAAGATGAAATTAAACGATTAGAAACATTTGTAGAGAAAAATATAACACGTGCTTCAACTAGTGGAATGGCAAAAAGTCGTCGAAAAACACTAGAAAAAATGGAACGTATTGACAAACCTATGTTGGACGCAAGAAGTGCTAACATTCAATTTGGCTTTAATCGTAATACAGGTAATGACGTTATGCATATACGTAATCTGAAAATTGGTTATGACTCGCCTATAACATCTCCTATTAATATTGAAGTAAGTAAGGGGGATCATATTGCCATTATTGGCCCAAATGGCGTAGGTAAAACTACTCTAATCAAGACCATCGCTCAACGTCAAAATCAATTAGAAGGTGAAATTACCTTTGGTGCAAATCTTCAAATTGGTTATTACGATCAAAAGCAAGCTGAATTTAAATCTAATAAAACAATTATCGACTATGTTTGGGATCAATATCCAACAATGAATGAAAAAGATATTCGCGCTATACTCGGACGTTTCTTATTCGTGCAAGATGATGTAAAGAAAGTAATCAATGATTTATCCGGTGGAGAAAAAGCTCGTTTGCAATTAGCGCTACTTATGCTTCAAAGAGATAATGTATTAATTCTTGATGAACCAACAAACCATCTTGATATAGATTCTAAAGAGATGTTAGAACAAGCGCTAAAAGATTTTGAAGGAACCATTCTTTTTGTATCACACGATCGTTACTTTATTAATCAATTGGCAAATAAAGTATTCGACTTAAATTATGACGGTGGCCAAATGTATTTGGGAGATTATCAATATTACATCGAGAAAACAGAAGAAGCAGCGGCACTTGAAGCTTTTAAAAATGAGCGCAATGATTTTAGTAAAGAGGATACTTCAAATCAAAATGAAGCTAATGAAAATGTAAATACCTATGATTCTCAAAAGCAACAACGTCGTGAGCAAAGAAAATTAGAACGTCTCATTGAGAACTGTGAAGCCAAAATTGAAGCATTTGAGAATGAAATAGCACGCATTGATGAACAACTCACTCAGCCTGACGTATTCAATAATCCTGAAAAAGCCTCATCATTAGCGACTCAGAAACTTGAAACCGAACAAATGTTAGAACAGGTTATGTCGGAATGGGAAAATTTACAAGAAAATATCTAAAGACTCATTATTTTACCATTAGCTAGAAAGTATTAATTAACTTTCTAGCTAATTTTTTTATACAAATTTCAACAAAAGTTATAAACAGCTAAAATACGATATTATCAACTATCCACATAGTTATCCCACTTATCCACAACTTATTTTAAATTCATTTACAAGATTTTTACACAAAATTAAATTCATATCCACATTGTTAAGAACGGTTTATCCACAACTTATACACTTAATGTTGATAAGTACAAACGTTCTCTATTGACCTTTTGAATTATTTTAATCTCAATAAAAAACCTCTTGTTAACAGTGGATCTTAATCCTTACGTTAAAAGAGGTTCCTTTTGATTATTGAAATAATTAATTCGATTAAATAAATAATATAAATTTAAACTTCTATAGTAGCTTCTTCTATATCCATATTATTTTCACCATTCAAATCTAACTTAGCTGTAATTCCTGACTGATAATAGTAATATGCTGCAGCACCAATCATTGCTGCATTATCAGTACATAATTTAGGACTTGGAATGGATAAATGAATATTATTATCTTCACATAATTGTTGTAATCGGTATCGCAATCCTTTATTACTTGCAACACCTCCAGCAACAATAAGTCTGTTAACTTTATAGGCTTTACATGCATTAATCGCTTTAGTACTTAACACGTCTACAACACTATTTTGAAAACTAGTTGCTACATCTTCTTTTACAACTTCTTCATTCTTTTGTCGCAAATTATGCAGTTTATTTATAACAGAACTTTTCAATCCACTAAAACTAAAATCATAACTTTCCTTTTCTAACCACACTCTTGGAAAATCATAAGTATCTTTACCATATTGAGCTAATTTATCAATTTGTGGCCCTCCTGGGTATGGTAAATCAATTGTTCGAGCGACTTTATCATACGCCTCTCCCACTGCATCATCTCTTGTCTCACCAATAACTTCGAAATGCATATGAGATTTCATATATACTAATTCAGTATGCCCCCCTGACACAATTAGCGTAATTAATGGAAATGTTAATGGTTCTTCTAAATGATTGGCATAAATGTGACCTACAATATGGTGCACAGGAATAAGTGGTTTGTCATAAGCAAAAGCTAGTGCTTTCGCTGCATTAATACCGATAAGTAATGCGCCAATTAATCCTGGTCCTTGAGTCACTGCTATTGCATCAATATCATTCATTGATATATTTGCAGTTGTTAATGCTTCTTCAATCGTTGTCGTAATCCCTTCAACGTGATGTCGACTTGCAACTTCAGGTACAACACCACCGAAACGCTTATGACTCTCAATTTGACTTAATACAATATTAGATAAAATTGAATTTCCATTTTTAATGACACTTACACTTGTTTCATCACAACTCGTTTCTATTGCTAATATTAATGTTTCTTTATTCATTTAAGTTCACCCACATTACCATTGCATCCTCGCCTTCTCCATAATAATTTTTACGTTTACCTCCAAATTGAAAACCCAAATTAGTATAAACATGTTGCGCAATTACATTATCTATCCTAACTTCCAAACTCATCACTTCACATGAATGGCTTGCATAATCCATTACATACTTTAATAATAATTGTCCCAGTCCATAACCTCTAGAGTCTTTACGAATTGCTATCGTTGTAATTTGAGCTTGATCAATAACCATCCATAGTCCTAGATATCCGATAATTTCATTTTCAAAAACAATTACAAAATATTTAGCAAAGTTATTTTCATTCAATTCATGATAAAATGCATCAATTGTCCACGAACTATCATTGAAACTATCTCGTTCTATATCGAATACACTGGGGACATCATCTACTTGCATTGCTCTAATTGTTAATTCTGCTTCTGTTGGTTTAGCCAATTTCTTTCAGCCTCTGATAGTTTAATATAATTAGGAACAAATGTATGAATCGGTTCACTTTTAGTTATGAGTTGTTTCATAGTTGGAGCATGAGGTAAATTATTTTTTATTTCTCCACCTAGGTGTTCGGATAACTTATCAGCATCTCTACCAACATAAAGAAATGGTTGGTTCATTTCAGTTAATTGCTTTTTTAATTCTTCAATAGGTAAATATTGATCTTTTATAATAGTTGTTATATTTCCATCAACGTTTTGATAAACACCAGTGTATACCGCTTCACGACGCGCATCAATGATTGGAACTAATAATTTTTGTTTATCATTCTTCACTGTTGCAGCTAATGCTGCTAAAGATGATACACCATATAATTTAGTATTTAATGCATAGGCCAACGTTTTAGCGGTGGTTACGCCAATTCTAACTCCAGTATAGGAACCTGGACCCTTAGCAACTACAATCCCATCAATATCATTTTTTTCAATTTTTGCTTCTTCAAATAAGTGCTGAATACCAGGCATAAGTTGACTCGAATGATCTCTTTTATCTTCCGACGTAGTTTCTGCCAAGACGGTATCATCTTGCATGATTGCGATTGACATCGGTTGATTAGATGTATCAATCATTAATAAATTCACTTTCAACTTCCTCCTTTACTTTTAAATAATGGGTTCCTTGGGCTTCTAATTTTATAGTTCTTTTTGTTTCACTTAAAGTTTCTATATTGATTATTAAATGTTCCTTAGGTAATAAATCTTGAATAAATTGACTCCATTCAATAATGGTAATGCCCTCATCTTGAAAATATTCATCAAATCCTAGATCTTCATCTGAATCTTCCAAACGATAACAGTCCATATGATGTAATTTTAAATTACTCCCTTTATATGATTTTATAATATTAAAGGTAGGAGAATTAATATTACGCTTAACTCCTAAATGTTTACCTATAAATTGTGTTAGTGTAGTTTTACCTGCCCCTAGGTCGCCATTTAAAAGGATTAAATCACTAGGCTCTAAGTGTCGAACTAACACGTTTGCAAAATGATTTAATTCATCCAAATTATTAATACTTATCATTAGTCCCACTCTTTCAAATTTTTTTAAATCAAATGATTATTCATGACCATTTCAGAACTTATGGTAACTTATTTTATTCTCTCAAACTAAATTAAGTCATAAAAATTTTAACTTACTAATTATAACAAATTCCTTAAACAATTTCCCTATACTCAACAAAAGAATGATGAGATGAAGTTGTTAGAAAATTCTTAAAAAGGCTATTGACTTAATAAAAATGATATAGTAAATTAAGTTTATCGAATTTTTAAACAATTCTAACTATTCTAATATAACCATTCAAGGAAGGAGTATATTAAAATGACAAATCAAACATATAACCCAACTGACAATTTAATTATTTTATTATACTCGCAAGGGCTGGAACTTTAGTAATTATCTGTTACTAAATGTTTAAGTCCTATTTCTCATTGAATGGGACTTATAGACGTCCCAATCATAAATTGGGGCGTCTTTTTATGTTTTAAACTTATTGTGTTTTATGGGGGAATTATTTATGAGAAGTGACATGATAAAAAAAGGTGATCATCAAGCACCTGCTCGAAGTCTTTTACACGCCACGGGCGCACTTAAAAATCCTACAGATATGAACAAACCTTTTGTAGCAATTTGTAACTCTTATATCGATATTGTACCTGGACATGTGCATTTAAGAGAATTGGCTGACATTGCTAAAGAAGCTATTCGTGAGGCAGGCGCTATACCTTTCGAGTTTAATACTATTGGCGTTGATGATGGTATAGCTATGGGACACATTGGAATGCGTTACTCACTACCCTCTCGAGAAATCATTGCTGATGCTGCAGAGACCGTCATTAATGCGCACTGGTTCGATGGCGTATTTTACATTCCTAATTGCGACAAAATAACACCCGGTATGTTATTAGCTGCCGTTAGAACCAATGTACCAGCTATATTCTGTTCTGGTGGGCCTATGAAAGCTGGTTTATCAGCGCAAGGTAAAGCTTTGACATTATCATCAATGTTTGAAGCGGTTGGCGCATTTAAAGAAGGTAAACTCTCCAAAGAAGCATTTTTAGATATGGAACAAAACGCCTGCCCTACTTGTGGTTCTTGCGCGGGAATGTTTACAGCAAACTCAATGAATTGTTTAATGGAAGTCTTAGGCTTAGCACTACCATATAACGGTACAGCTTTAGCAGTAAGCGAACAAAGAAGAGAAATGATTCGTGAAGCTGCATTTAAATTAGTAGATAATATCAAAAAAGATATCAAACCACTTGATATCGTAACTCGAGAAGCTATCGATGATGCATTTGCACTTGATATGGCGATGGGTGGTTCAACTAACACAGTATTACATACGCTAGCCATTGCAAACGAAGCTGGAATTGATTACGATTTGGAACGCATCAATGAAATCGCTAAAAAGACGCCTTATTTATCTAAGATTGCGCCAAGTTCTTCATATTCTATGCATGATGTCCACGAAGCAGGTGGTTGTCCAGCTATCATCAATGAATTGATGAAAAAAGAAGGAACATTACATCCAGATAGACTCACAGTTACTGGAAAAACACTTCGTGAAAATAATGAAGGTAAAGAAATTAAGAATTTTGATGTCATTCATTCACTAGATGATCCTTATGATAAGCAAGGTGGTCTCTCAATATTATTTGGAAATATAGCGCCTAAAGGGGCTGTTATTAAAGTTGGTGGCGTTGATCCTTCTATTAAGATATTTACTGGTAAAGCAATTTGTTTCAATTCACACGATGAAGCTGTTGAAGCAATTGATAATAAAATCGTACGCGAAGGTCATGTCGTTGTTATTCGATATGAAGGTCCTAAAGGTGGACCAGGAATGCCTGAAATGTTAGCCCCTACTTCTTCAATTGTAGGTAGAGGTTTAGGTAAAGATGTCGCATTAATAACTGATGGTAGATTCTCTGGTGCAACGAGAGGTATCGCTGTCGGCCACATTTCACCAGAAGCAGCTTCAGGTGGACCTATTGGACTCATTAAAGACGGCGATGAAGTTACTATTGATTTAATCAATCGAACTTTAAATGTTAATCAAACTAAAGAAGAACTTAATCATCGTAAAGAAGCATTACAACCTTTTAAGGCAAAAGTGAAATCAGGTTATCTGGCAAGATATACTGCTTTGGTCACTAGTGCGAATACTGGTGGTATTATGCAAGTTCCCGAAAATCTAATATAACTAGAGGAGTTGTTCAACATGACAAGTAAAAAGGAAAGTAGCGTAGTAAGTCCTGATGCTATGGACTATTCAAAACAGACTAGTCTAAAAGAAGATAGTGATTTAGACGCAAATAATAATTTCAGATCCGGTTCAGAACTTTTAGTAGAGGCATTATTACATGAAGATGTTGATTTCATATTCGGTTATCCTGGTGGCGCAGTTTTACCATTATATGACACTTTCTATGATGGTAAAATTAAACACATCTTAGCAAGACATGAACAAGGTGCTACTCACGCTGCAGAAGGTTATGCAAGAGTATCTGGCAAAACTGGTGTAGTGGTTGTAACAAGTGGTCCTGGCGCTACAAATGCGATTACCGGTATAACAGATGCGTACTGTGATTCCCTCCCCTTAGTAGTATTCACTGGACAAGTAGCAACACCAGGAATTGGTAAAGACACTTTTCAAGAAGCAGATTTACTTTCTATGACTACACCAATTACAAAAGCTAATTTCCAAGTTAAAAATGTAAATGATATTCCAAGAATCGTTCATGAAGCATTTTACTTAGCAAATTCTGGACGCAAAGGCCCTGTAGTTATAGATTTTCCTAAAGATATGGGTGTACTTAAAACATCTGCACCACTTGTAAATGAAGTGGACTTACCGGCATATGATGTCACTGTAAATCCTAAAGATAAAGATATTAGTCAATTAATTCAATATTTAGATAATGCAAAGCAACCACTTATCTTAGCAGGCGCTGGCATTAATCATTCACAATCTAATGAATTATTAACTCAATTTGTAACTAAACATCAAATTCCAGTAGCTACTACACTTTTAGGTCTGGGAGCTATTCCTTATGACAATCCACTATTTCTAGGTATGGGAGGTATGCATGGCTCCTATGCAAGTAATATGGCTTTAACCGAATGTGATTTATTAATTAATTTAGGTAGTCGGTTTGATGATAGATTAGCAAGTAATCCTAATGAATTTGCTCCTCATGCAACCGTAGTTCATGTGGATATTGATGAATCAGAAATTAACAAGGTGATTTCGACTGACTTAGGGATAGTTGCTGACTGTAAAAAAGTACTCGAAGCTTTATCTCAAAGATTTACAAATAAAACTTCCCATGAACACTGGGTTAACCATTGTATTGAAAATAAGCACAAACATCCTTTTAAATATAAAAAAACTGATGACACATTTTGCAAACCTCAAGAAGCTATTGAATATATCGGAAAAATTACAAACGGTGAAGCTATAGTTACTACTGATGTTGGTCAACATCAAATGTGGGCAGCTCAATTTTATCCATTCAAACATCATGGTCAATGGGTTACTAGCGGTGGTTTAGGTACTATGGGATTTGGTATTCCATCAGCTATCGGTGCTCAATTAGCTGAACCTGATAAAACAGTTATTTGCTTTGTTGGTGATGGTGGTTTTCAAATGACAAATCAGGAAATAGCGTTACTGCCTGAATACGGACTCAACGTAAAAATCGTTCTAATCAATAATGGCACATTAGGTATGGTTAAACAGTGGCAAGACAAATTCTTTAACCACCGATTCTCTCATTCAGTATTTAATGATCAACCTGACTTCATGAAGATGGCAGAAGCATATGGTGTTAAAGGTTTCTTAATTGATCATCCAAATAAACTAACTAAAACACTTGATTCAGCATTTAATTATAGTGGACCTGCGCTAATCGAAGTTAGAATCTCACCTACTGAACCAGTTAATCCTATGATCCCAAGTGGCAAAGCGAACCATGAAATGGAGGGGTTAGAATGAAACGAATTTTACATTTAAAAGTAACCGATCAAGTGAGCACATTAAACAGAATTACAAGTGCATTCGTTAGACTACAATATAATATTAATGAATTAACAGTTAAACCATCTCAAGAAAAAGGTATCTCTGATATGCAAATTACTGCAGATATTGAAGATGAAGCTATATTTAAAATTTTAATTGCGAAGTTAAAAAAACAAGTCAGTGTACTCGAAGTTCAAGATATTAGTCAGAACTGAGATAAGCTGTATATTGATGCGCTAGTATAATTAAATAAATAACCACTAACATCACATAATTTAGATAATTTCTTTATCTAAATTTTAAGAATATTCTAAATATTAAGTTATTTAAATTTTTGGAGGAATGTATTATGACTAAAGTTTATTACGATCAATCAGTTGAGAAAGATGCATTACAAGGTAAAAAAATTGCAATTATCGGTTACGGTTCACAAGGACACGCGCATGCACAAAACCTTAAAGACAACGGTTATGACGTTATTGTTGGTATTCGCCCTGGTCATTCTTTTGATAAAGCTAAAGAAGATGGCTTCGATGTTTATCCAGTTGCAGAAGCTGTTAAACAAGCAGATATCATCATGGTGTTATTGCCAGATGAAATCCAAGGAAATGTCTATAAAAATGAAATTGAACCTAACTTAGAAGCTGGAAATGCCCTAGCATTTGCGCATGGTTTTAATATCCACTTTGAAGTTATCAAACCACCTAAAGATGTGGATGTCTTCTTAGTAGCTCCTAAAGGACCTGGTCATTTAGTAAGACGTACCTTTGTTGAAGGAACTGCCGTACCAGCACTATTTGGTGTACAACAAGATGCTACTGGTCAAGCACGCGATATTTCATTAAGTTATGCGAAAGGTATCGGAGCTACGCGTGCAGGTGTAATTGAAACAACATTTAAAGAAGAAACTGAAACAGATTTATTCGGTGAGCAAGCAGTACTTTGTGGTGGTATTCATAAATTAATCCAAAGTGGCTTTGAAACTTTAGTTGAAGCAGGCTATCAAAAAGAATTAGCATACTTCGAAGTATTACATGAAATGAAGTTAATTGTTGATTTAATGTATGAAGGCGGTATGGAGAACGTTCGTTACTCAATTTCTAACACTGCAGAGTATGGTGACTATGTTTCAGGACCTAGAGTCATCACTCCTGATGTTAAAGACAATATGAAATCAGTATTAAAAGATATTCAAAATGGTAATTTTGCAAATAGCTTTGTTAAAGACAATGAAAATGGCTTTAAAGAATTCTATAAATTACGTGAACAACAACACGGTCATGAAATCGAAGCAGTTGGTCGCGAATTAAGAAAAATGATGCCATTCATTAAATCTAAAAGTATTCAAAAATAAATGCTAAGGGGTTGTTAAAGATGGAAAGCCATATTCAAATTTTTGATACAACATTAAGAGACGGTGAACAAACACCTGGAGTTAACTTTTCTTTTGACGAGCGATTAAAGATTGCCAAACAGTTAGAAACATGGGGTGTAGATATACTTGAAGCAGGTTTTCCCGCTTCAAGTGCAGGTAGCTTTAAGTCTGTTCAAGCTATATCAAATACTTTAACTAAAACAGCTGTATGTGGGTTAGCACGCTGTAAAAAATCAGATATCGATGCTGTTTATGAAGCTACAAAAGATGCTGTAAAACCAGTTATTCACGTTTTTATAGCAACTTCACCAATTCACTTAACTCATAAACTCAAAATGACTCAACAACAGGTCTTGGAATCAATTAAAGAGCACGTCAGTTATGCCAAACAATACTTTGATGTCGTTCAATTTTCACCTGAGGATGCCACAAGAACTGATACAGATTTCTTAATAAAATGTGTACAGATGGCAGTAGACTGTGGTGCTACAATCATTAACATCCCAGATACAGTCGGTTATAGTTATCCAAATGAATATGGTCGAATTTTTAAAACCTTGATTGAGAACATTAACTCTAAACAAGACATTACTTATAGTGCACATTGTCATGATGATTTAGGAATGGCAGTTGCTAATAGTCTGGCTGCTATTGAAAATGGTGCCAAACGAATCGAAGGAACAGTAAATGGCATCGGTGAACGAGCGGGCAATACTGCCATAGAAGAATTAGCTTTAGCACTATATGTCCGTAAAGATCACTATGGTAATGAAACACGATTGAAACTATCAGAAACAAAAAATACTTCTGATATTATATCTCGCTATGCTGGTATACGCGTTCCTAGAAATAAAGCCATTGTTGGTCAAAATGCTTTTAGTCATGAGTCTGGCATTCACCAAGATGGTGTTTTAAAAAATCCAGAAACTTATGAAATCATGACGCCACAACTTGTTGGTATTAGTAAAAATGATTTACCTCTTGGTAAACTATCAGGTAAACACGCTTTTGCTGAAAAATTAAAATCTTTAGGATACGATATTGAACCACAAAATCAAGCTGAATTATTTAAACAATTCAAAGCCATTGCTGATAAAAAGAAAAGTGTAACTGATCGAGATATACATGCGATTATCCAAGGTACTGAACATGAGCAAAATGCAATTTATCAAGTTGATACACTTCAATTGCAGTTTGTTTCCAATGGTTTACAAAGTGCTGTTGTCGTTATAAAAGATAAAAATGGTAATATTTATCAAGATTCAAGTATAGGAACTGGGTCAATTGTGGCTATATATAATGCAGTTGATCGCATTTTTAAACATAAAAGTGAACTCATTGATTACCGTATTGATTCTGTCACTGAAGGTACCGACGCTCAAGCAGAAGTACATGTTTCATTAACTATTGAAGGTCAACCTGTTAATGGTATTGGTATTGATCATGATGTGTTATATGCCTCTTGCAAAGCATATGTAGAAGCACATGCTAAATACGCTAGTGAAATTAACAAAAAGGAAGGTAATCACTAATGACTTATAATATTGTAGCTTTGCCTGGTGATGGAATAGGACCAGAAATCTTAAGTGGTACGTTAGAATTATTAGAACTAATCAGTAAAAAATATAAATTTGATTATCAATTAACGTCTTATGATTTTGGAGGTGCAGCCATAGATTCGCATGGTGTTCCCCTTCCTGATGATACTTTAAATGCTTGTAAAAATGCTGACGCAATTTTGTTGGGTGCTGTAGGTGGTCCTCAATGGACTGATCCTAATAATAGACCTGAGCAAGGATTATTAGCATTACGTAAATCTCTAGGTTTGTTCGCCAATATACGACCTACTAAAGTTACTGAGGGTACAAGTCATTTTTCTCCAATTAAAGAATCACGTGTCAAAGGAACGGATTTTATCATAGTGAGAGAATTAACTAGTGGCTTATATTTTGGTGAACCACGGCATATTGATAATCAAAGTGCACTAGACTCACTAACTTATACTAAAAAGGAAATTGAACGTATTGCAATGGTAGCTTTTGAATTAGCATCTCAAAGAAAGAAAAAATTAACGTCAGTTGATAAAGAAAATGTGTTAGCTACAAGTAAACTTTGGCGTAAAACTATTAATGAGATTAGTCATGAGTTTCCTGATGTTAAAGTGAATCATTTATTAGTTGATGCTTGTAGCATGCAGTTAATTTCCCAACCTACTAATTTTGATGTCATTGTTACTGAAAATCTATTTGGAGATATATTAAGTGATGAAGCTTCTACCATTCCAGGTTCATTAGGTTTATCACCTTCTGCAAGTTTTAGTTTAGAAGGACCAAGACTTTATGAACCTATTCATGGTTCAGCACCCGACATTGCAAATCAAAATCTAGCTAACCCATTTGGTATGATACTCTCGTTCGCCATGTGCTTACGTGAAAGTTTTAACTTTGAAGATGCGGCGTCTGAACTAGAACAGGCTGTATATCAACTTATTAAAGATGGTAAAACAACTAAAGATTTAAATGGGCACTATACTACATCAGATATATTCAATGAATTAAAAAAGAATTATTAATAAGGGGGAATGCTTTTATGGGACAAACGTTATTCGATAAAGTTTGGAATAAACATGTTTTAACCGGGAATGAAGGTGAACCTCAATTATTATATATTGATTTACACTTAATTCATGAAGTGACTTCTCCACAAGCTTTCGAAGGTTTAAGACTTCAAAATCGTAAATTGAGACGCCCTGATTTAACATTTGCAACTTTAGATCATAATGTTCCTACAATAGATATTTTTAATATTAAAGATGAAATTGCGAACAAACAAATTACTACACTTCAAAAGAATGCAAAGGAATTTGGTGTTCAATTATTTGATATGGGTTCTGTTGAACAAGGTATTGTTCACATGGTAGGTCCAGAAACAGGTCTCACTCAACCTGGAAAAACAATCGTTTGTGGTGATTCACATACTGCCACGCATGGGGCCTTTGGTGCAATCGCATTTGGTATAGGGACAAGTGAAGTTGAACATGTATTTGCTACTCAAACACTTTGGCAAACTAAACCTAAAAATTTAAAGATAGACGTTACAGGTCAGTTACCAAAAGGCGTCTATGCGAAAGATATTATCTTGTATCTTATTAGTCAATATGGTGTTGATTTTGGTACTGGTTACGCTATTGAATTTACAGGTGAAACGATTAGATCTCTGTCTATGGAAGCTAGAATGACTATCTGCAACATGGCCATTGAAGCTGGTGCTAAATATGGATTGATGCAACCAGATGAAATGACATTTGCTTATGTCAAAGACAGAAAATATGCTCGAAATTTTGACCGTTCTATCAATGATTGGCGTCAATTATATACTGATGCCGATGCTAAATTTGATAAAGTTATCAAACTTGATGTTACAAATTTAGAACCTCAAGTTACATGGGGAACAAATCCTGAAATGGGTGTTAGTTTTAATACACCTTTTCCAAAAATTAAAAATATTAATGATGAACGCGCTTATCAATATATGGGCTTAAAACCAGGCCAAAAAGCTGAAGATATCGATTTAGGTTATGTGTTCTTAGGTTCTTGTACCAATGCAAGATTATCAGACTTAGTAGAAGCTAGTCGAATCGTTAAGGGTAAACAAGTCCATCCAAAAATCACTGCAATCGTTGTACCTGGCTCTCGCTCAGTTAAAAAAGAAGCTGAAGCATTGGGTTTGGACAAAATATTTAAAGATGCAGGATTTCAATGGAGAGAACCAGGTTGTTCAATGTGTTTAGGTATGAATCCTGATCAAGTACCCGAAGGCATACACTGTGCCTCTACGAGCAATCGTAACTTTGAAGGAAGACAAGGTAAAGGCGCTAGAACGCATCTAGTGTCCCCTGCTATGGCTGCTGCAGCGGCTATTGAAGGAAGATTCGTAGATGTTAGAAAGGTGGTTGTTTAGTAATGGATATCCAACCTATTACAACCTATACAGGAAAAGTTGTACCATTGTTTAATGACAATATTGATACTGACCAAATTATTCCCAAAGTACATCTTAAACGAATAACTAAAAGTGGTTTCGGTCCATTTGCATTTGACGAATGGAGATACCTTCCTGATGGTACAAATAATCCAGATTTTAATCCTAATAAACCTGAATTCTCTGGTGCTACTATTTTGATTACTGGTGACAATTTTGGTTGTGGTTCAAGTCGTGAACATGCTGCGTGGGCTTTAAAAGATTATGGATTCAATATTATTATAGCTGGTAGCTTTAGTGACATATTCTTTATGAATTGTACAAAAAATGGCATGTTACCTATTACTTTAGGTGAAAACGAAAGAAAATATTTAGCTTCTCAAAAAGAAATTACCATTGATTTACCAAATCAAACTGTTTCAGCTAATGATAAATCATTTAACTTTCAAATTGATGAAACATGGAAACATAAATTAGTTAATGGTTTAGATGATATAGCCATAACATTAGAATATGAAGATTTAATTGAACAATATGAAAATAAGAATAAAGGTTGAGATAAAATGACTGTGAAGACAACTTTAAATGCTAAAGATGTAGATAATGCATACTTAAGAATAAAAGATGTTGTTAAAGAGACACCTTTACAATTCGATCTCTATCTTTCTCAAAAATATGACTGTAATGTGTATTTAAAAAGAGAAGACTTACAATGGGTTCGCTCTTTCAAACTTAGAGGTGCATATAATGCAATTTCTGTTCTAACAAGTGAAGCTAAAGAAAAAGGTATTACATGCGCAAGTGCTGGAAATCATGCTCAAGGTGTTGCTTATACTGCTAAAGCATTAAATTTAAAAGCTGTGATTTTCATGCCTGTTACCACACCTCTTCAAAAGGTTAATCAAGTTAAATTTTTTGGTTCTAAAAACGTTAAAATCATATTAACTGGAGATACTTTTGATGATTGCTTAAAAGAAGCTTTAATTTATACTGAACAAAATCACATGACTTTTATCGACCCTTTTAATAATGTAGATACAATAGCTGGACAAGGAACATTAGCAAAAGAAATTTTGAATCAATCAAGTAATGATTCAATTACGTTCGATTATCTATTTGCTGCTATTGGTGGTGGAGGTTTGATTTCAGGAATTAGCACTTATATGAATCAATATAGTCCACAAACTAAAATTATTGGTGTCGAACCCTCTGGCGCTAGTAGCATGTACGAATCAGTTGTTGTCCAAAACAAAATAGTGACACTTGATCATATTGACAAATTTGTAGATGGTGCTTCTGTGGCACGAGTTGGTGATATCACTTATGATATAGCTAAGAAATTTGTAGACGATTATATTCAAGTAGATGAAGGTGCTGTTTGTTCAACTATTTTAGATATGTACTCTAAACAAGCCATTGTTGCTGAACCAGCAGGTGCATTAAGTGTTTCAGCATTAGAGCAATATAAAGAAAAAATTAAAGGTAAGACAGTAGTATGTGTAGTTAGTGGTGGTAATAACGATATTAATCGAATGAAAGAAATTGAAGAACGTTCATTACTTTACGAGGAGATGAAACATTACTTTATTCTTAACTTTCCTCAACGTCCTGGTGCATTAAAGGAATTTGTTAACGATGTATTAGGACCTCAGGATGATATAACTAAGTTTGAATATTTAAAGAAAACTTCTCAAAACACTGGTACTGTCATTATCGGTATTCAACTTAAGAATCATGATGATCTTAACCAACTAAAAATTAATGTTCATGATTTTGATCCATCAAATATTTATATTAATGAGAATAAAATGTTATACTCACTTTTAATTTGAATATTAAAGAGTCCGGGACATAAAGTTCTTGGATAAGTGAAAAAAAGACAATTTCTATTGAAATAATATAGAAATTGTCTTTT
>NZ_JBXARC010000015.1:0-52631 GCF_058807855.1 Staphylococcus sp. GW821-FHT11H10
ATTTATAAAAAAGACAATTTCTATATTATTTCAATAGAAATTGTCTTTTTTTCACTTATCCAAGAACTTTATGTCCCAGACTCTTATTTGTGTTATTTATCTTTATTGAAATTATGACTTACTTCATCTTTGGCATTCTCAGATTTTTGTTTAACATTGTTTGTAACATTATTTGAATGTCCTTCAACATTGTTTTTAGAAGGTTGATGAGTATTGTCAATTTTTTGTTGATTACTCAATGTTTCATTTTTATTAGTTACGCTTTTATCTTTATTTTTGTGCTTTTTCTTCTTCTCGTTAGTAGTTTTATTTAATTTTTCACCACGTTTTAAGAAGTACTGAACTGCACCCATCATAAGAACAAAATAAAGGATTAATCGTAATACAACAATAATTACTTGTGCTACATACAGAATGACTGTAGCAACTTTTTGAGACATGTTTCCAGTTGTTACAGAAAGAATTGTACCAAGTGGTTGAGTAATGATAATAATAATTAAATTGATTAAAAGAACAGCTATAAAGAATTTAAACCAAGTTTTATGGCCATTTCTAATACCTCTAAAGCCATCTTTAAAGTGAGACATGGCACTATAGTTAGATTCTCTTACTAATGAAACAGTATAATTAATCATTAAAATGAAAAAGAACCATGATACGATTGATGTAATTAATCCAATAATAATTAAAATAATGATTTGAATTGTTAGTAAAATGGCAATTGCATTATCAGATGAACTTACAGCTGACTGTAATGATGTAAATAAAGGTGTTAATGCTAAATTAAATAAATAATTTAATGCCATTATGATTAAGTACATCACTATAAATAAGCCAATTGAGATTAATGATAAAATTAAACTCTTACCATATTTACCTTTTTTGAATGCAACAAATAAGTCATTGAAATGAACATCTTCTCTTGAAATTGCTTTTGCAATAACATTAATTGCACCTGCTAGTAATTGATAACCTGCAAATATAAAGAATAATAATCCCAATAATAAAGCCAGGATCATAATAATTAAATACGGACCCGATGATTGTTGTAATTGCGCTGCTAGCTGCATTTGCATGAAATATTGCATAAAGAAAGTTCTAGCAACAGCAAAAACCGCAAATACTACAATGAAACTAACGATACTAAACAAAATCGTCTTAAGAATTTGCGGTTTAGCATTTTTTAATGCCAAACTATGATATTTGAACAAATATAAGCACTCCTTTACTTTAATATAAATACAATATCAAAATTTATACTTTTTTTAAAATAATATCTAACATATTTGAAGATTAAGTGTTAAAATATGCTAATGATTAAATTTTGAAAGGAGATATCATCATGAAATTCGCGATTATTACAGATGTGCATGGTAATTTCGATGCATTACAAACTGTCTTAGATGATATTGATAATAGAGAAGACATCGATAAAATTTACAATCTCGGGGACAATATCGGAATTGGTCATGAAACAAATAAAGTACTCGATACAATATTTGATCGTGATGATATGGAAATTATAGCTGGTAATCATGATGAAGCGGTTATGTCATTAGTAAATAACACGCCTTATCCTGAAGATTTGAAGGATAAATTTTATGAGCATCATCAATGGATAGAGAGTCATATGGATGAAGATTACTATGACCAGCTTAATTTATTACCTAGATATATCGAAAAAACTATTTGTGGAAAAAAATTACTATTCATTCATTATGAAATTGAGAATCAAAAATTGGAGACTGGTATTGAAGGACAGCCGTTTAGTCCAATTACTGAAAATAGTAAAGAAAATATTATTGAATTATTTAAAGATAAAGATGCTGATTTGATTGCATTTGGCCATAATCATCAAATGCATTTATATGATGATAATAAAACAATTTATTTTAATCCTGGCGCAGTAGGTTTAAACAATGGAGCCAATGCCGTGTACGGTATTGTAACGATTAATGATAACGAGTTTTCAATCGAAAGAATTAAGCTACCTTATGATAATGAAGAATATTTACAAGGGTTCGATGAAAAACAAGTGCCAGCGAAGCAACTCATTTTTGAACATTTTTTATAAGTTGTAAAAAATAGGGGTTAGACAGAATTCAATTCGAATTCAACGTCTAACCCCTGATTAATTTTTAATAGGTTATACTAATGTGAGTGTTGATGCATAAATCCAGAACATAAAATTGATTCGTCATGTTGATGTTTTGGTGTTTCTAATTGAATCGTCATATGTTGTATATTAAGATGTGCTAATTCATGTTCTATTTGTTTAAGTAATTGCTCACAAGCCTCTATCGTAAGTGATTTATCTACAACTGCATGACAACTTAATGCATTCATATCATTAGAAATAGTCCAAACATGATAATCATGAACATTTTGTATTTCCTCATGACCCATTATTGTATAGATGACTTGTTCTAAATCTATGTCAGAGGGCGTTCCTTCCATTAAAATATTAATAGATGATTTCGTAATTCCGTATGCACTTTTCAAAATTAGCAGTGAAACCACTATACTCGCAATTGGATCTGCAATTGTAAAATTAAATGTCCATATGAGTATTGAGGCAATAATTGCACCAACAGATCCTAATAAATCTCCTAGTACGTGTATAAACGCACCACGCATATTTAAATTGTGATTGGTATCTCCGCCTTTAAACATAATAAGTGCTACTACGATATTAACTATTAAGCCTATTAAACTAATAATAAACATTTCTGTTGATTGAACTTCGGGTGGTGCAAAAAATCTTTTAATTGCTTCAACGATAATAACTATACTAATAACAAATAAAGTGACGCCATTAAACAATGCAGCTAAAACTTCGAAACGTTTATAACCAAATGTTTTACTAGATGTGGCATTCTTTTCAGCATAAATAAATGCAACAAGGGCAACACCTAGAGAAACTGTGTCGCTGAACATATGTAGTCCATCAGATAATAATGCTAAACTATTAGCAATAAAGCCACCTACAATTTCTATCACCATGAAAAGCCCAATAATAATAAAGGAAATGGCTAAAATTTTTTTATTATTAGTGTGTACATGTGAATGGTTGTGTGAATGTGTATGAGAATGATTAGTCATTTGAAACTTCACCTCTTAGATGTTTCGTATGATGAATGGCTTGTTTCAATAGGGTTGAAACATGTTGATCATCAATCGAATAGATTTTTGATTGACCTTGTCTTAAGGATTTAACAAGTCTAGCTTGTTTAAGAATTTTAAGTTGATGAGAAACATTAGACTGGCTCAAGTTTAGCGTATGTGTAATATGACCAACGCTAGATTCCTCTTGCTCTAACAATAATAGAATTCTTAATCTATTTGTATCACTTAGTGCTTTAAAAATTTCAGTAGTCTGTAATAAGGTAGCATCTTCGTTCCAATTGCTTAAAGATACATTCAAATAAATCACCTCTTAAATATATGAATATATGTTCATATATTAATTTAATATACATGATTGACTATGTCAAAAATGACTTACGTTTTAATTTTTATTTAAGTGGTAAATTGATGGAAGTAGTAATATTAAGGAGGACGATTTGAATGAGTTTATTAGTTATAGGTGCTAACGGTGGAGTAGGTTCTAAATTAGTAAAGCAACTTAAAGAAGATCAGGTAGATTTTACAGCTGGTGTACGTAAAAACGAACAAATTGAAACATTAAAGCAAGATAATATTGAAGCAACTTTAGTTGATGTAGAAAAAGATAGTATTGAAGACTTAACTGAAACATTTAACGGTTATGATAAAGTTTTATTTACTGTGGGTTCTGGTGGCAGTACAGGTGCTGACAAAACGATTATTGTAGATTTAGATGGTGCCATTAAGACAATTGAAGCTAGTAAACAAGCCAATGTTAAACATTATATTATGGTGTCAACGTATGATGCTCGTCGTGAAGCATTTGATCCAAGCGGTGATTTAAAACCATATACAATTGCTAAGCACTATGCTGATGAACACTTAAAAAATTCTGGATTAAATTATACGATTGTTCATCCAGGTGCGTTAGAAGATAAAGAAGGAACTTCTAAAATAGAGACTGATTTATACTTTGATGGAAAAGGTTCTATACATAGAGAAGATGTGGCATCTGTGTTAAAAGAGGTTGCTTTATCTGAGAATAAATTCATTAATAAAGAATTCCAAGTTATTACAGGTAATCAAACAATAAGCGAAGCATTGTCTTCATTTGAATAAATGAGTTGTTTAAAGATAATCATTGAGTTAAAAAATGCTTTCATTAAACTTTAACTAATAGTAATTATTTCAGTTGTGGTGGGATAATGAATTCTAATTGAATTCTATCCCACTTCTTTATGTGTTTTATCATTTAAATAATTTCTATTAAAATAGAGATAAAGTTGATATAATAAAGATACGAATGGTAACACATGTGATGTTGAATAATTATTTTGAATATAATTACACTTTTACATAATTAACGTTTAAGTTTTATACATATAAATCAGATATTATCATTTACTTTAGAAATAGAGAATATAGCCTTTAATGGTTTTAGGGGGTGCAACTATGCCATTATTTTTAAAGCCTATTTTTTTCGAGAAAATTTGGGGCGGTAATAAATTAACTCAATTCAATTATGATATACCTAGTGAATCCACAGGAGAATGTTGGGGGATTTCTGCACACCCAAATGGAAAGAGTATGATCCTTAACGGGCCTTATGCTGGACAAACATTAGACCAAGTTTGGACGCAACATAGAGAATTGTTCGGTGATTTTCCAAGCAAAGATTTTCCGTTATTGTGCAAAATAGTTGATGCGAATGAGCCGCTATCGATTCATGTTCACCCAGATGATTCTTATGCTTATGAATTTGAAAATGGGCAATATGGCAAATCAGAATGTTGGTATATTATTGATGCAGAAGAAGATGCTGAAGTTTTAATTGGTACTACGGTTAACTCTAAAGAAGAACTGGAAAATCAGATTAACCAAGATAATTTATTGGAATCTTTAAAAAGAGTTAAAGTACAACCTGGGGAATTTTATTTTATTCCTGCTGGTACTATACATTCAATCGGTTCAGGTATAACTGTATATGAAACAATGCAATCTTCAGATATTACATATAGATTATATGATTATAATAGACAACGTGAAAATAGTTCTTCATTAGATGTTGATAAAGCATTAGATGTTATTCAATATTCTCAAGAACTACCTAGTATCGTTCCTGAAAATGAAATTATTGAAAATCATAAATGTAGTCACATTGTGTCTAATGATTTCTTTACAATGGTTAAATGGGAAGTTAGTGGGACATTAAATTATATGAAACCTAGAGAATTTTGTCTTGTTTCAGTTTTAAATGGTGATGGACAAATTATTATTGATGGAGAAATCTTCAAGATTCAAAAAGGTTCCAATTTTGTGCTGACTTCAGAAGACTTAGATAGTGTCTTTGAAGGAGACTTTACACTAATCATTAGTTATATTTGATTTTTATTGTTCGTGTTATAAATGATTCATTGTATTAAAGAGGAGTGTGAATATTGAAACAGTTTTTATATATCTCTTTAGTATGTGGTGTGATAGCTGGGGCAGGTGTCTTTTTCAATATGCCACAATATCCTTCACTTGTTATTCCTAGAGTTGTTGCTATATTAGGTATTATAAGTGCAATTATTACCATTAAAGATAAAGATTTAAGTGGATTACTAAAACTTGGTGGCATCATGATCAATCTAATGCCATTATTAGGTAGTTTACTAGCACCTCATTAAATTAATGCATAGGGGAATATTTAGAATTATTAATAATGGATTCTGAATGTTCCCCTTTTTAGCAACTTATTAAATTGAGATAAAATACTAAAAAAATTAAACATAAATAACGACGATATGTTAAGATTTATAGCATAACTTACTAAACATAGCATTTAATTAAAATACAATGAAATCAATTAAAATACATAATAACTTTCGAGAATTAATTTAAAGGAGACCCACAATGGAAGAAGAAGTAAATTACTTTTGGCTTAACTGTGGCTATACTAGATGGAATCACAATGAACCGTTAGTAGGTCAAACAACATTATTTGAATCTGGAGCTCAATTCAACCCTACTCAAGGTTTTAGAGCCTTCAAAAAGGCTAAGACAGGGGATCAAGTTATATTTTATCAAGTCCAAACAGATACTGGATTACTTGGTATTGGAGAAATTATTAGTGTTCAAACAGGTGCTCAAAATAAAATTAGAGTTGAATTTAAATTTAATGAACTATTAAAACCACTTACTACTGATTATTTAAAACGTAGTGAAACGCTTGATTTTCGCATGAATAATATGCGTGAAACATTAATTAATCAATTAACTAAAGAAGAGTATGATTTAATTGTTTCTCTAGGTAAAGGTGAAGAGAAACTTCCACGTTATTTCTTCCTTTCTGAAACTGAGTCATTTGAATCAGGAGAATATTATACTATTTATACTCATACGTATAACGGCATTAAACGTAATGGATATCATTTTTACAATCAGTTAGAAATAGGAGATAATCTTATCTTCTATAATAAATATGAAGATCAGTCAGTGGTAGGTATTGGAGAAGTTTCTCGACATATTCATGAGAAACCACCTATTCCTGGGAGAACAAATAGTACTGCCATTGAAATATATTATGATAAGCATATTACTCCAGTGACATTAGGTGCATTAAATAAACATCCTAAATTAAAAAATCTTTATTTTTTACAAGAAAATGCGAAACAGGCCATCGCAAGCATGAGTCAAACTCAATACGATGCTATTATTGAAATGAGTAATAATGATGGTGTGAAAACACCTTTTGAAACAATTAAAAAAACTGAAATTGATTCAGCAAGTCATGATGATTCAATAAAACCTTTTATATTGTTGGTTGTAGAACAACGAGAAGAAGGATTGAAAGCGGCAAATAATTTATTACAAAAGACAAATGCAAATCCTGTAATAACTAGTGGACATCCGGATTTTACAGAGGACATGTTATATGGTAAATATTTACCAAATGAAACTGGTGCCTTATACTATCGCGAAGGTTTTATCACTCAATTAATGCCTAAAAATGATAAAAGTTATTTAGTCATTGATAATTTTAATAGAATTGATCCTGACATTTTCCAAACATACATCAATGTGTTAGAAGGATATGAAGTAACTTTACCTAGATATAATAAAGAGGGACAAATGGTAAAATGGTCAAGAGAAAAAGATTCATTCTATCATTTTAATCCGAACTGGCATATTATTGGTGTAACTTACGACCGTCTAGAAGATATAAAACGCAAATATTCAAATCAATTTCTTAAATATACAAGAATTGTAAAAGTAAATCATGAATAACTTAAGATAACTAAACCTGAGACGTTTTACTATGTCTCAGGTTTTTAATTTTATTATTATGGCTTTAATATTTTATATCAAATTTAAAACATTCATAGTTAAAGGCATGCTATGCTATGGACATTTTTAGTGTTTAATGTAAGGCATAGCATGGAATATTAATAATAAGACTTAGAGGAAGGTGAAAGAAATGCCTATTATTTATTACGATGGTAATTGTGTTTATTGTTATAACTATTGCATTTGGTTAATACAGAATGGACTTCCTAAGAGTTATGAATTCGCAACTTTAAAAGGGGAAGCAGGGCAACACTTATTTGAACAACATCCAGAAGCATTAAATAAAAACAGCGTGATTTTACAACGTGGTCAACATTTAGAGTTTAAATCCAATGCGATTGCTAGTCTTATCATGACTACAACGAAATACAAGTGGTTAGGATTGTTAATTAAAGTTATTCCACGTCAAATAAGAGATCTAGCGTATAATTTATTTGCAAATAATCGAAATAGGATGTGGAAGACGCATTGGCATAATCCAAATGAATATGAAAAATCCTTTTTCATAGATGATAAACGCATCTAATTGATAAAATATTATCATAATTGATAATGAGTGGTTTGTTAGTAAATATATATATTATTTTAGTTGCTGATGCAAATTACTTTTCAAATACTGTTATATAAGTTTTAATAGTTAATAAGAAAAGGTAGTTATAAAAATTAGTGATAAAAAAGTTAAGCATAACTATTTACAGATTATAATCATTATAATATAATAATAATTGTAATAAAGAGAAAACAATTTAGAAGTACAAGGAGAGAATATAATGAGTCAACAAGATGTAGTAAAAGAATTAAATCAACAAGTTGCAAACTGGACAGTAGCATATACTAAATTGCACAATTTCCATTGGTATGTTAAAGGACCTAATTTCTTCTCATTACATGAGAAGTTCGAAGAGTTATACAATGAAGCTAGTCAATATGTAGATGACTTAGCAGAACGTATTTTAGCAATTGGTGGAAATCCAGTAGGTACATTGAAAGAAAGTCTTGAAATTTCTATCGTTGATGAAGCGGGTAAAAATTACTCAGCTGAACAAATGGTTGAAGCCTTCTCTAATGATTTAACTCATATCTCAGAGCAATTAGTTAAATCTATAGAAGTAGCTGGAGAAGCTGGCGATGATGTTTCAGAAGATATGTTCATCGGTATGAAAAATTCTGTTGATAAACACAATTGGATGTTCAAATCATATTTAGTTTAATTAATATATAAAAAGGTGCTTGAGATTTCATTATCGTCTCAAGCACCTTTTATTATCTATTAGAATTTGATATTACTCGGCGATTTCCAATGCTATTTCCATCATTTGAGTAAATGAATTTTGTCTTTCTTCAGCTGTAGTTGCTTCGTCTCTTAGAATATGGTCACTAACTGTAAAAATACCTAACGCTTTTTTACCAGCATTAATTGCATTCAAGTATAAACCTGCTGATTCCATTTCTATACCCAATATACCCATTTTTTGCCAATTATCATTGAATGTTTTATCAGCATTGTAGAATGTATCTGAAGATAAAACATTACCTACATGGCTTACTGCTCCTATTTCATCTGCTACATTTTTAGCTTTAGTGATGAGTTCATAGTCAGCTATTGGAGCAAAGTGACCAGGTATATTAAATTGATCAACATAATTAGAATTTGTAGATGCTGCTTGAGCAATAATGACATCATATAAATTTACATTCTCTTGTAATGCGCCACATGAACCTACGCGAATAATAGTATCAACATCAAAGAAATTATATAACTCATAAGAATAAATACCGATACTTGGTATTCCCATCCCTGATCCCATTACAGAAACTTCTTTTCCTTTATATGTACCTGTGTAACCAAACATATTTCTAACTTCATTAAATTGTTCAACATTTTCTAAAAAGTTATCAGCAATATATTTTGCACGTAATGGATCGCCAGGCATTAAAACAGTCTTTGCGATTTTTGTTCCGTTAGGTTGAATATGAGGTGTGCCATTTGTCATTAATATCTTCTCCTTATCATGATTGTTAAGATTAAGATAACATTTGTTTAACTTTTTTGCGAATTTTTGTACTATAGAAATGAGAGGACTATATTAATTTAAATAGTTAATATTCCAATTAGATGGAATATCATTTAAATTTAACAACATATTGGAGGAAACTACTATGAATTATGCTAAATTTATTGATCACACATTATTGAAACCTGAATCTACACGTCAACAAATCGATCAAATTATTGATGAAGCCAAAGAGTATAACTTTAAATCTATTTGTGTAAATCCTACACATGTAAAATATGCAGCAGAACGATTAAATGATTCTGGTGTATTGGTTTGTACCGTTATAGGTTTCCCACTTGGTGCTACTACAACTGCTACTAAAATCTTTGAAACTGAAGATGCCATAAAAAATGGCGCAACTGAACTTGATATGGTTATCAATATCGGCGCACTTAAAGATGGAAGATTTGAAGATGTTCAAAAAGACATTGAGGGCGTAGTTGGAGCAGCAAATGGAAAAACAGTAAAAGTGATTATTGAAACTGTGCTTTTATCAGATGAAGAAAAAGTTAAAGCAAGTGAATTAGCGAAAGCAGCTGGTGCTGATTTCGTTAAAACATCAACTGGTTTTGCTGGGGGAGGCGCTACACCTGAAGATGTGAAATTAATGAAAGATACAGTGGGAGACGAATTAGAGGTTAAAGCATCAGGTGGCGTTCGCAGTTTGGAAGATTTCAACAAAATGATTGATGCAGGTGCTACGCGTATAGGTGCGAGTGCAGGTGTTCAAATTATTCAAGGCTTAGAGTCAGATTCTGATTATTAATAATGCAATTAACGTAACAGCACACAGATACAACAGCTTATTTTGAGAGGGGTTCAGAATTATGAGAATGGTAGATATTATTGAAAAAAAACGCGATGGTAAATCATTATCAAAAGAAGAAATTGAATTCTTTATCAAAGGTTACACGAATGGGGATATTCCAGATTATCAGGCATCGAGTTTAGCTATGGCTATCTTTTTCCAAGATATGAATGACGAAGAGCGTGCAGCATTAACTATGGCAATGGTTAATTCAGGTGATGTGATTGACTTATCAAAAATCAATGGTATTAAAGTTGATAAGCATTCAACAGGAGGCGTTGGTGATACCACTACATTAGTATTAGCGCCTCTAGTGGCAGCAGTGGGTGTCCCAGTAGCCAAAATGAGTGGTCGTGGCTTAGGACATACGGGTGGAACAATTGATAAATTAGAATCAATCAAAGGATTTCACGTTGAAATCTCTGAAGAGGATTTCATTAAACTTGTTAATGAAAATCAAGTTGCTGTTATTGGACAGTCAGGTAATTTAACTCCAGCTGATAAGAAACTTTATGCATTGAGAGATGTAACAGGGACAGTTAACTCAATTCCTTTAATTGCATCATCTATTATGAGTAAAAAAATTGCTGCGGGTGCTGATGCTATCGTCTTAGATGTTAAAACTGGTAACGGTGCTTTCATGAAAACATTAGAGGACGCTGAAGCGTTAGCACATGCTATGGTTAGTATAGGGAATAATGTAGGTAGAAATACAATGGCTATTATTTCTGACATGAGCCAACCACTTGGTCGAGCAATTGGTAATGCTTTAGAATTGAAAGAAGCTATTGATACATTAAATGGTAAAGGACCAGAAGATTTAACTGAACTTGTATTAACACTCGGTTCTCAAATGGTAGTTCTAGCTAATAGAGCAAATACACTTGAGGAAGCACGTCAATTATTAAATGAAGCAATTGAAAATGGTTCAGCTTTAGAAAAATTCAAAACATTTTTAGAGAATCAAGGTGGCGATGCCTCAGTAGTTGATGCGCCTGAATTATTACCAACAGCAACATATCAAATCGAGTATAAAGCTCAATCAAGTGGCGTAGTTTCAGAACTTATTGCTAATGAAATTGGTGTTGCTTCAATGATGTTAGGTGCAGGGAGACAAACTAAAGAGGATGAAATAGATTTAAGTGTTGGGATTGTATTAAACAAGAAAGTAGGAGACGTTGTTAAAGAGGGAGAATCTTTATTAACCATTCACAGTAATCGTGAAAATGTTGACGACGTTATTAAGAAACTTGATGAAAGTATTGAAATTCAAGCACAAGCAACAACACCAACATTAATTCATAAAATAATTACAGAGTAGGAGTGTTAAATATGACTACACCATTCAAAAGAGTACATTTAATTGTTATGGATTCAGTAGGTATCGGTGAAGCACCTGATGCTGCAGCTTTCAATGATGAAGGATCTCATACATTAAAGCATACATTAGAAGGATTTAACCAAACGCTACCTAATTTGGAAAAATTAGGATTGGGTAATATTGAAGAATTACCTGTGGTCAATAAAGTTGAACAACCAGGTGCTTTCTATACTAAACTTAGTGAAGCTTCCGTGGGTAAAGATACCATGACAGGACATTGGGAAATCATGGGTTTAAATATCATGCAACCATTTAAAGTATATCCAAACGGATTTCCTGATGAGTTAATACAAGAGATTGAAGAAATGACAGGTCGTAAAGTTGTAGCAAATAAGCCCGCTTCAGGGACAGCCATTATTGATGAATTAGGTGAGCATCAAATGAAAACTGGGGACTTAATCGTCTATACTAGCGCTGACCCAGTACTTCAAATTGCTGCACATGAAGATATTATCCCTCTTGAAGAATTATATGATATTTGTGAAAAGGTTCGAGAATTAACTAAAGATCCTAAATACTTAATTGGTCGCGTAATTGCACGTCCGTATGTAGGTGAACCTGGAAACTTTACACGTACTTCTAATCGACATGATTACGCGCTAAAACCATTTGGCAAAACTGTTATGAATACATTAAAAGATAATAACTATGATGTTATTGCTATTGGAAAAATTAATGATATTTATGATGGTGAAGGTGTAACTGAAGCAATAAGAACAAAAAATAATATGGATGGTATGGATCAATTAATAAATGTCGTAAAAAAAGATTTTAATGGCATTAGTTTTTTAAATTTAGTTGATTTCGATGCATTATACGGCCATCGTAGAGACAAAGAAGGTTATGCACAAGCTATTAAAGATTTCGACGAGCGATTACCTGAATTAATCGACAATCTTCAAGAAGATGATTTAGTTATTATCACGGCTGATCACGGAAATGACCCTATTGCCGATGGTACTGATCATACTAGAGAGTATATCCCAGTACTTATGTTTAGCCCTAAAATTGATAAATACCATGAATTATCAGGAGACAGTACGTTTAGTTCAATCGGTGCGACCATTGCAGATAATTTCAATGTGGAATTACCTGAATTTGGTAAGAGTTATTTGAATGAAATGGGAGTTGAACATTAATGAAAGTATTGCGTTATTTATTAGGTTTAGCTTTTGGAACAGCTGGCGTTCTACATTTTACAAATGAACGCTCATTTAGAAATATTGTTCCAGAATACTTACCATTACGTAAAACAGCTGTTTTGGTAACAGGTATATTTGAAATTTTCTTTGGCATTATGTTGTTATTAAAACGTCCTGCTAATTGGTTAAAAACAGGTATAAATCTTTTCTTACTAGCTGTATTACCGGCAAATATATATATGGCACGAAAAGAATTACCTTTAGGTGATAAACAAGTACCTAAATGGGCATTATACTCAAGACTACCAATGCAATTTGTTTTAATTGCACTAGTAAAAAAATTATAAAAGAGAAAAGTAAAACCACCAATACTTAAATATACTTAAGTATTGGTGGTTTTTATTTTAAATATGAAATTTATTTACCTTCACCAAAAATATCTGACCATTGATTGCGTTTATCTAAAAATGCTTGCGCAATTTCTTTTGCACCTTCAAGTGAATGACTTGCTGCCCAACCGCATTGTACTTCATTGCAAGCGGGTATCTCAGTAGCTTCTAAAACATCATTTAGTGTTTTTTCAATTATATTTAACACATCTTCATAGTCGTCATGATTAATAAATGAAACATAAAAACCAGTTTGACAACCCATTGGACTTAAATCAACAACTTTATCAGTATGATTTCTAATGTTTTCAGCCATTAAATGCTCTAGTGAGTGTAACCCAGGCATTTCCATGTGCTCTTTGTTAGGTTGTTTAAAGCGAATGTCATACTTTTTAATAACATCACCATTTAAGCCTTCCATTGTACCAGCTAAACGGACGAAAGGTGCAACAACTTTAGTGTGATCAAGATTAAAACTTTCAACGTTCATTTTAGTCATGATAAATCCTCCTATATTAAATAAGCTTAATTATTAAGTTAACGATTTGATTGTATCAATAGTTAAGGGTATTTACAATTTTCAAAATTATAGTTAAACAAAGTGAACTGTGAGAAAATTTCGTAAATATAAGGTTAATTAATGACAACAATCTTTAAATCCGATAAAATAAGTAATAATTAATTGAGAAACGATATGGTTACAATATCCAAAATATTTTTAAAGATTTTTACAATAATAAGGGAGTTATGATTTATGAGTAATAAACAAGGAATTTTAGATTATATAGAGAATAATAAATATGATTATGTTGAAATTAGTCATAGAATACATGAACGCCCTGAATTAGGCAATGAAGAAATTTTCGCGTCTAGAACGCTTATAGATAAATTGAAAGAGAATGATTTCGATATAGAAACGGATATTGCTGGACACGCTACTGGATTTATAGCTACATATGATTCTGGACAAGAAGGCCCAGTTATTGGCTATTTAGCTGAATATGATGCATTGCCAGGCCTAGGTCATGCGTGTGGTCATAATATTATTGGAACTGCTAGTGTACTTGCGGGTTCAGCATTGAAACAAGTTATAGACCGCATCGGTGGTAAAGTTGTCGTGCTCGGTTGTCCTGCAGAAGAAGGTGGCGAAAATGGTAGTGCAAAAGCTTCATATGTTAAGGCTGGTATTATCGATGATATCGATATAGCATTAATGATTCATCCAGGTAATGCAACTTATCCAACCATTGATACACTAGCGGTGGATGTATTAGATATAAAATTTTATGGCAAAAGTGCACATGCTTCTGAAAATGCTGACGAAGCTTTAAACGCATTAGATGCAATGATTTCATATTTTAACGGTGTAGCACAATTAAGACAGCACATTAAAAAAAGTCAACGCGTACATGGTGTTATCTTAGACGGAGGAAAAGCTGCAAATATTATACCCGATTTTACACATGCTCGATTCTATACACGTGCAACCACTCGAAAAGAACTAGATATTTTAACAGAAAAAGTTAATCAAATTGCTAGTGGTGCTGCAATTCAAACAGGTTGCGATTATGAATTTGGCCCTATACAAAATGGTGTGAACGAATTTATTAAGACACCTAAATTAGATGAATTGTTTGAGAAGTACGCGCTCGAAGTTGGTGAAGATGTAAGTCATGATGATTTTGGTTTTGGATCAACAGATACGGGTAATGTCAGTCATATAGTACCTACGATTCATCCTCATGTGAAGATAGGATCTAGAAACTTAGTTGGTCATACACATAGATTTAGAGAGGCTGCGGCAAGTGTACATGGTGATCAAGCGTTAATTCATGGTGCGAAAATCATAGCATTAATGGGGTTAGAACTAATTGAAAATAAGGGAATGTTTGATGAAATTGTTCAACAGCACTCTCATATAAAGGGGCAGTCAAAATGACGATAAATGAAAAAGGTCTAAAATTAACTTTAAGTGACTTATATAATGAAAATATTGTGTATAACTCGAGACCATCTTATGTTTCAAATCCATGGTTAAAGCCTGAGGAACATCAATCTAATTTCTTAACTGGTCGTGAAATGCTTATTGCAGATTCAATGCCAATGATTGTACATGAAGCAAGTATTACTGAAAAATTAGATCAATTATTTAATCTTGTTGGAAAAAAAGTTCCCACAAATACGTATCAATTTAAAAACCATGAAACATATGAAGCACTATTAAATCGAATTGTTAAAGAAGAAGGTAAAGATATATATTTTCAATATATTCATAGTGAAGATGTTGTTTCAGATAAATGCTACGCTGTAGATAAAGAGACCTTTGTAGCTTTAAACAATAAAGCACGAATACCAGAATGGACGAATCATAAATATTTGCCAGAGCGAGAAATTGTATCGATAAATGATTTTAAAGCGCGCATAAAAGAATGGGATTTCCCTTTTGTAATTAAACCAGGTGATGACTTACCAACAGCTGGTGGATACGGTGTAATGATTTGCTATGATGAAGAGGACTTAGCTAAAGCAACCCAACGTATTTTAGAAGCAAGTGATGCAACGGATAATTTAATAATTGAACAAAAAATTGAAGCGGTAAAGAATTATTGTGTTCAGTATGCTTATTCTGAAGAAATAGGTGTGACTTATTTAGGCACTGCATATCAAATCACTGATAAATATGGATTTTATGCTGGAAATGAAAATGTACATGATGTCCCTCAACAAGTCATTGATGCAGGAAGAGAAATTATGGAAAATGGTGTAAAGCTGGGTTTCTTTGGTGTAGCTGGTTTTGATTTACTATTAGATAAAAACGATGATGTTTTTGCCATCGATTTAAACTTTAGACAAAATGGCTCTACAAGCATGTTATTATTACAAGAAGAATTAAATTCATCATATCAGAAATTTTATAGCTACTTCTCTAATGGTGATAATGAACATTTCTTTAATACAATTTTAAAATTTGTCAAAAAGGGCGTATTATATCCATTATCTTATTATGATGGTGATTGGTTTGGAAAGAATGCAGTTAACTCTCGTTTTGGTTGTATATGGACTGGAGATTCAAAAGAAGCCATAGAGAAAATTGAAAAATCCTTTTTAGCTGAATTAGATAAAAATTAATTTACCCTAATCAATATCCATGGATAGGTATATAGCAATAATTTTAAAAAGTATAATTTCAATTCTTATCATTTAAATGAATCAAAAGATATTAATTCAATATAGTTATAGCTCAATGCGTCAATTTGGGAGCAAGACATGGCATTCATCAAGAATACAGTCTTGGTCCCTTATTTTTTAGTATAGAAATTTGACGACATAAGTATTGTCATTTAGTATTTTAATAGTTGCAAATTAGAAATGGAGGGTTATGCATTGTCTTATAAGAATGAGGCGTACTTTAAAGATGTACTGATTAATGAAGTGTTTTATGTTGCTAACAAAAATAAAAAGCTAGTCAGACTAAATAGTAATAACCAAGATTATGTTGGCGTTTGGACTCAAGAAGGACAAGCGGAAGACTATTTAAAACATGCGTCAATCGATTATGACCGTGTGCTAAAAATTGATATTGATACATTCGTTACATATGAATTGGATGACTTATTTGATGAGGATGATCAAGTTATCATTAATCAAACATCACAAGAAACTGGTCAAATTGTAAAAGTCGTAAAAATGACTGATGAATTAATGTCAGAGTTGGATAAAATTCGTATTAAAGAGTTTGTAAAAGATGTTGCCAAAGAAGACCAAGTATTTGGTTTATCAAAACATGATGAAAATCATTTTATATTGATTAGTGATGATAGTGAAGAAAAACCTCAAATCATGCCGGTTTGGAGCTTGAAAAATAGAGCACTCAAAGTTCGTGATGAAGATTTTGAGGAATGTGAATTAATTGAAATTGAAGGTAGTGTATTTAGCGAATGGTTAGATAAGTTACGTGATAATGACCAAGTTGTCGCAATTGATTTGAAACCTGGTGTGGTAGGAACAGTCATTTCTGCACAAAAATTATCAAATGAATTAACTTTTTAATTTGAAGCACGTAACATTTAGTGAAATTTTGTCTTTATATATACATTATTAAATAGTCGATGTTAAATCTGTCGATGCAGTTGAGATTTAGATGAATTGTTAAACCCTTAATCACATCTTTTGGTGATTAAGGGTTTTTTATAAATATTAAAAGTATTTAATTTAAATAAATTGCGCCAAGTGCTCCTGAAAAAGCACCATTCTCAATGTAATATGGTTTGAAACCACGTAATACCGTATAATCTTCAATTACTTCACGTAAAAGTGGATTATTGTTGAAAGAAGACCCGATATATACAACATTCTCAGTTTTATTTTCACGAGCAACGGTTATGGCCATAGTAGTTATTACTTCACCAACGACTCCAACCACTGATGCTAATTTATTAGCTGGTGAAAAATCTACGTCTAAATTATGTAAGACGTTTCCAAAGTTAGCAGCTGTTAATTCACCTGGAATAGGTGGTTCGGTATCTTTGTAAATATGCTTAACTTTAAGATCAATCGTATCTCTATCTCCAGATTGAGCTAGATTTGTAAGTGCTTCATAATCTGTAATTTGTGATAATAAGTATCCCAGTCCTTGAATCATACCTCCACCAGTACCCACACCGCCTACACGACGTTGTTGTTTGCCATCGAAATAATGTAACGAAGTGCCTGTACCGACATTAGCGAATATATATTCGTCAATATGATGACCTTGCTCTTTAAGAAGCATACCCAAACCTTTAGATGATGCATCGAATTCAACAAATATAGTTGCATCCACATTTAAATTTTCAGCAATAACACCTGCATTTCCGCCAGTAAGACTGATTGATTCAAAAGTGTTTGCGTTTAACCATGCAATTACCTCTGAAATGTTTGTAGTAAGTTTTGTTTCATACGAACGTCCTTGTTGAGATTCTTGGACGATTTTTATTAGCGTACCACCGGCATCTATACCGACTTTCATTCTAGTTCACCTCGTGATTTTATATGTCATATTTATAGTAAAGCAAATTAGCTAAATTTCAATAGATTATTTTTAAATTGTAAAAATTTAAAACAATTGTAGCTAATTAAAGTAGATTTTATTTTGATAAGTGTAAAAAAACAATTATAATAAAATTGATTAATTAAAAGAGGCATAGGGGTTAGTGGTTATGACTATAAAAAAGCAATTTGAAAATATAACGATTCAAGAATTTGAAGAAAAGTATAGACAGGATGTAGTTAACTTTGAATTAAGTGAGAGACAACAAATATACTCATCCTTGCCGAAATCAGTATTAGACGATGCACTTACAGATGAGAATAGAGTGGCTAACATTGCTATTAATGAGTATGGTGATGTTGTTGGTTTCTTTGTATTACATCAATATTATCAACATGAAGGGTATGATACACCTGAAAATGTCGTATATGTAAGATCATTATCAATAAATGAGAATTTTCAAGGAAATGGGTATGGAACTACGATGATGATGTATTTACCTCAATATGTACAAGATTTATTCCCTGATTTCAATCACTTGTATCTGGTTGTCGATGCTGAAAATAAAGGTGCTTGGAATGTGTATGAACGTGCTGGTTTTATGCACACTGCTACTAAAGAAGAAGGTCCTATTGGTAAAGAACGCTTATATTATTTGGACTTAGATTCAAAACATGTGTCTTCACTACGATTAACGGAAAATGAAGCATCAAGTATTTCATCTTATAGTGTTGTTGATTTACTTAAAGATAACCAAAAAGTAGGTTTTATAGCACTTGAAAAAACGGATAATCGAATTAATATTGTTGCTATTGAAGTGTATAAAGAACAACGAAAAGAAGGTATCGCTGAAAGTGCATTAAGACAAATTCCTACATATGTACGAAAGCATTTCAAGCAAGCTAAAACGATTATGATTACGTTATTTGGTGAAAACAATGAATTAAAATCATTATGTGTAAATAGTGGTTTTGTAGAAATTGACCAGTCAGATGATTTAATTATTTTCGAGAAATATGTAAATTACTAAGATAATCGTAATTGCGAAATCGTGTATTGTCATTTATAATTTATTTTTGTTACTATTAATTAATGAAATCCAACGATATAATTAAAAAATTCTTCGAAAGGAAGATTAGCTATAATGAAAATCCAAGATTATACTAAAGAAATGGTTGATGAAAAGTCATTTATCGATATGGCTTATACGTTATTAAATGATAAAGGTGCAACGATGAATTTATACGATATCATCGATGAATTCAAAGATTTAGGTGGTTATGAATTTGAAGAGATTGAAAATCGTGTAGTTCAGTTCTATACAGACTTAAATACAGATGGACGTTTTTTAAACGTTGGTGAAAATCAATGGGGATTACGTGATTGGTATTCTGTAGACGATATTGAAGAAAAAATCGCACCTACAATTCAAAAATTCGATATTCTTGATGATGAAGATGAAGAAGATAAAAATCTTAAATTATTGGGTGATGACGAAATGGATGATGACGATGACATTCCAGCCCAAACGGATGATCAAGAAACTTTAGACGACCCTGAAGATGAACAAGTAGAAGACGAGATTAGTGAATCAGATTTAGTAATTGAAGATGACGAAGATGATGAACTCGACGAAGAAGACGAGGACGAATTCGAAGACTAAGAAGATTTTAAAACTAAATTTTAGTTTTAATTGACTTTTACTTAAAAAATGATAGAATTTTATTCGGGCTCCTTTAAATAGGACACGTGTATAAATCATATACGCTCCCCTTACAGATATGTGAGAGGGAGCGATTTTTTTATTTTTCAAAAGTGATTATTTAAAATTAATAAATAGGTAAGGAAGCATCCCTTTATAAATTAGGAGGTCAGGAAATGACAAAATTTATTTTTGTAACGGGCGGAGTAGTATCATCATTAGGAAAAGGTATCACAGCCGCTTCTCTAGGTAGATTGTTAAAAGATAGAGGCTTAAAAGTAACAATTCAAAAATTTGATCCATATTTAAATGTTGACCCAGGAACTATGAGTCCGTATCAACATGGAGAAGTATTTGTTACAGATGATGGTGCTGAAACTGACTTAGATTTAGGACACTATGAGCGTTTTATTGATATTAATTTAAATAAATATTCAAATGTTACAGCTGGGAAAGTTTATTCACATGTACTCAAGAAAGAACGTCGTGGTGATTATTTAGGTGGAACAGTTCAAGTTATTCCACATATTACTAATGAAATTAAAGAACGTTTATTACTTGCTGGTGAGAGTACAAACGCAGATGTAGTTATTACTGAAATCGGTGGTACAACTGGTGACATTGAATCACTTCCATTTATCGAAGCAATTAGACAGATTAGAAGTGATTTAGGTCGTGAAAACGTAATGTATGTACATTGTACATTGCTTCCATACATTAAAGCTGCTGGTGAAATGAAAACAAAACCAACACAACACAGTGTTAAGGAACTACGTGGTTTAGGTATTCAGCCAGATTTAATTGTAGTGCGTACAGAATATGAAATGACACAAGATTTAAAAGATAAAATTGCATTATTCTGTGATATTAATAAAGAGAGCGTTATAGAATGTAGAGACGCATCATCTTTATATGAAATTCCATTACAATTAAGTGCACAGGATATGGATGATATTGTTATCAAGCGATTAGATTTAGATGCTAAATATGAAACTCAATTAGATGAATGGCAATATTTACTAGATACTGTTAATTCACTTGATGGTACAATCACGATTGGATTAGTAGGTAAATATGTTAGCTTACAAGATGCATACTTATCTGTTGTAGAGTCATTGAAACATGCTGGCTACCCATTGAAGAAAGACGTTGTAGTTAAGTGGATTGATTCTGGCGAAGTTAATGATAATAATGTTGAAGACTATTTAAAAGATGTAGATGGCATTCTCGTGCCAGGTGGTTTTGGATTTAGAGCAAGCGAGGGTAAAATTGCTGCAATTAAATACGCTCGTGAAAATAATGTTCCATACTTTGGTATTTGCTTAGGTATGCAATTAGCGACTGTTGAGTTTGCACGCAATGTACTAGGTTTAGAGGAAGCACACTCAGCAGAACTTAATCCTAGCACACCTTATCCAATTATTGATTTATTGCCTGAGCAAAAGGATATTGAAGATTTAGGTGGCACGTTACGTTTAGGATTATATCCATGTAAAATCAAAGAAAACACATTAGCACATCAAATTTATGACGCAGTTAATATTGAGGAAAGACACCGTCATAGATATGAATTTAATAATGAATTTAGAGAACAATTAGAAGCTAATGGTATGGTGTTTTCTGGTACTAGTCCAGATGGACGATTAGTAGAAATGGTAGAAATTCCAGAGAATGACTTCTATATCGCATGTCAGTTCCATCCTGAATTCTTATCAAGACCTAATAGACCTCAGCCTATTTTTAAATCGTTTGTAGAAGCGGCCTATAAACATCAAAATAAATAATATAATAAATCAACCCTTACGTACTGAAATGGTGACGTAAGGGTTGATTTTATAATGAATATTGATATATGACATTACAACTCTAAATCTCGTGTCATTTCAATCATTTGAGTGTAAATTTCATAGTATATGTAATTAAAAGATATCGTATGAGGTTGAACCACTTTATCATAATCTTCAGTGTAAACGATTGGTCTAGGGGTAGCTAGATTGATGAAATGTATAAAGTGTTCTGGTATTTCTGAATCTTTGGGTCGATTACAAATTAAGACAACATCAATATCATTATCTACTAATGTTTGTACATCTTTAGCTACTTCTTCAGTGTAATATGGTGAAAAGAGTAACACGCGATCTGTTGAATCTATATCATCAAATGTTGTGAGCGTGGATAATAATTTACTAGATTTAAGGTGCTCTTCACTTTCTATAACAAAAGGCTCGAAAAATTTCAAATCGCCATAGCCTTTAATGTATACATAACCTTCGCCACCGATTGCTTGTATTAGACATTGAGCAGCCATTTGAATATCTAAAGCTTGATCTTCTAACCGATTAAATATACCCGTTAATTGAGTTTGTAATATTTTAGACATGTTGTTCCTCCGTTTCATATGTATTGTAAATAAACTCAAACTTATGTGCAATGAAACCGTTCATATATTGAAATATTAATAATTTAGTATTTAATAGTAAAAGTTTATTTTAAATCAAGCATGCATTCACATGCAATTCAAAAAAATATCTGATATAATGATTTTAAAAATTGTGCAGTTGCACACAAGGAGGAACTTTCATGCCATTAGTTTCAATGAAAGAAATGTTAATCGATGCGAAAGAAAATGGTTATGCGGTTGGTCAATACAACTTAAATAACTTAGAATTTACTCAAGCTATTTTAGAAGCTTCACAAGAAGAGAACGCGCCAGTTATCTTAGGTGTTTCAGAAGGTGCTGCACGTTATATGAGTGGTTTCTATACAGTAGTTAAAATGGTTGAAGGTTTAATTCATGACTTAAACATTACTGTACCTGTAGCTATTCACTTAGACCATGGTTCAAGCTTTGAAAAATGTAAAGAAGCGATTGATGCTGGATTCACTTCAGTAATGATTGATGCTTCTCATAGTCCTTTTGAAGAAAATATCGAAATCACTTCAAAAGTTGTAGAGTATGCTCATCAACATGGTGTATCAGTAGAAGCTGAATTAGGAACAGTTGGCGGACAAGAAGATGATGTTGTAGGTGGCATTATTTATGCTGACCCTAAAGAATGCCAAGAATTAGTTGAAAGAACTGGCATTGATACTTTAGCTCCAGCATTAGGTTCAGTTCACGGGCCATATAAAGGTGAACCTAAATTAGGATTTAAAGAAATGGAAGAAATTGGTGCATCAACTGGTTTACCATTAGTTTTACATGGTGGTACTGGTATCCCAACTAAAGACATTCAAAAAGCAATCCCTTATGGTACTGCTAAAATTAATGTTAATACTGAAAACCAAATTGCTTCAGCTAAAGCAGTAAGAGAAGTATTAAATAATGATCAAGATGTATATGATCCACGTAAATATTTAGGACCTGCTCGTGAAGCGATTAAAGAAACAGTTAAAGGTAAAATTAGAGAATTTGGTACATCTAATCGTGCTAAATAAATAATGTAATTGAAGATGTTTTGAACTAGGAGTGAAACGTTAAGTCGTTTCACTCTTTTTCTTTATAATTTGAGTATTCATATTTAAATATTTTTCAAAAATGATTTATAATATTTGTATATATAATTCTCGAATTAGTTTTATAAAGTTTGAATCGATAATTTTAATAATTGCAATTATCATTAATTCGTAATAATTTATGTTTTACAAATAAAGAATATGTATTTTATAATGCTACTAATGTATTATTTTAAATAAATGAGAAACAAAGGAGATAAACTTATGACTCAAGAGGTAATAAAAATTCGCGGTGGTCAAACACTAAAGGGAGACGTTACGATAAGTGGTGCCAAAAATAGTGCGGTAGCAATTATCCCAGCAACATTATTAGCTCAAGGCCAAGTTAAATTAGATGGCTTACCACAAATTTCCGATGTAGAGACGCTAGTTAGTTTATTGGAAGATTTAAATATTAAAACCCATTTAAATGGAAAAACTTTAGAAGTAGATACTTCAGAAATTGAAAATGCACCACTGCCTAACAACAAAGTTGAATCTCTTAGAGCATCTTATTACATGATGGGAGCAATGTTAGGGCGTTTTAAAAAATGTGTAATAGGTTTACCTGGTGGTTGTCCATTAGGGCCACGTCCAATTGATCAACATATTAAAGGTTTTAAAGCATTAGGAGCAGAAATAGATGAATCAAATGATACATCTATGAAAATTGAAGCTAAAGAACTACATGGTGCTAATATCTTCTTAGATATGGTTAGTGTAGGCGCAACAATCAACATTATGTTGGCAGCTGTTCATGCAACTGGTCAAACAGTCATTGAAAATGCAGCTAAAGAACCTGAAGTTGTAGATGTTGCTAATTTCTTGAACAGTCTTGGCGCAGATATTAAAGGGGCAGGGACAAGTACGTTAAAAATTAATGGTGTTGATAGCTTACATGGTTCTGAATATCAAATTATCCCTGATCGTATTGAAGCAGGGACATACATGTGTATAGCGGCAGCAGTTGGAGAAGAAATTACTATTAATAATATTGTTCCAAAACATGTTGAAGCACTTACTGTTAAATTAAAAGAACTTGGTGTAGACATTCAAGTAGATGGTGATGCTGAAAAAGCAATCATCAAACGCAAATCATCTTATAAAAATGTAGATATTAAAACATTAGTATACCCTGGGTTTGCAACAGATTTACAACAACCAATCACGCCTTTATTGTTTATGGCAGATGGCCCTTCATTTGTAACAGAAACAATATATCCTGCGCGATTTAGACATGTCGATGAGTTAAAAAATATGGGTGCTAATATTGAAGCCGATATGGAAACTGGAACTGCTACAATTAAACCATCATCACTTAATGGTGCTGAAGTATATGCAAGTGATTTGCGTGCAGGTGCATGTTTAATTATTGCAGGTCTTTTAGCTGAAGGCGTTACTACAATTTATAACGTTAGACATATTTATAGAGGCTATACTGACATTGTTAAGCATTTAAAAGAATTAGGTGCAAATATTTGGACTGAAGAAGTCTAAAGGTATTGATAAGTTAATATTGGCAGTTTCAACTCTCGACATATTAGCTTTTTCTGGTATAATAATTATATTAGATACTAATAAGATTTTGGCTTATAGATATCATTAAAGCCTATACAATGTTTATATTTATAAGCGATTTTTAGTACCTACAATCTAAAGAAGTTTTGAATAGAGGTGAAGACAATGGAAATCTGTCCATATCTTGAAGAAACCTTTAAAATTGTTGGTAGAAGTTGGAACGGTTTAATCATTAATTATCTATCACGATGCACTGATTATACTGCGCACTTTTCCGATATGAAAAGGGATTTAAAGACCATTACACCACGTGCATTAAGTATTAAATTAACTGATTTAGGTGAATGGGGATTAGTTGAAAAGAAAGTAGTCTCAACTAGTCCAGTTTCAATCATTTATGAATTGACTGATAAAGGTAAAGCTTTAGCAGAAGCTTTAAAACCCATTGAAAAATGGGCTCAAGAACATGTAACACTTGAAGAAGTTAAATCTAAATAATATAATAAAGAGTTTTGTGCCTTATATTGAATGAATAATGACTTTTATAATTGTTCATCATTGCCAGGTGCAAAACTCTTTTGCTATTTCATACTAAGATGGTATGTTTAATTTTCAATGAAAAAAGGTACACAAATTATATAACGATTCTTAAGGAGTGAAGAATTGATGAGAAATTATACTCAACAATATATAAATGGCGAATGGATTGATAGCGATAGTAATGAAACGATTGAAGTAATCAATCCAGCAACTGAAGAAGTTATTGGTAAAGTAGCTAAAGGCAATTCTAATGATGTGGAAAAAGCAGTAGAAGCTGCAAATAACGTTTATTTAGAATTTCGTCATAGCTCAGTGAAAGAAAGAAAAGAACTATTAGATAAAATTGTAGAAGAATATAAAAATAGAAAACAAGATATTATAGAAGCCATAACGGATGAATTAGGTGCACCTTTAACATTATCTGAGAATGTCCACTACCAAATGGGACTAAATCATTTTGAAGAGGCAAGTAGAGCACTAGATTCTTTCGAATTTGAAGAAAGACGTGGAGATGCATTAGTTACTAAAGAGGCAATTGGTGTTTCAGGATTAGTAACACCTTGGAATTTCCCAACTAATCAAACTTCATTGAAATTGGCAGCCGCATTTGCAGCAGGTAGTCCTGTAGTTCTAAAACCTTCAGAAGAAACACCATTTGCTGCAGTTATTTTAGCTGAAATATTTGATAAAGTAGGCGTACCAAAAGGTGTATTTAATCTTGTTAATGGTGACGGCGAAGGTGTAGGTAATCCACTAAGTGAACATCCAAAAGTTAGAATGATGTCATTTACTGGTTCAGGACGCACGGGTTCAAAAATAATGGAAAAAGCTTCTAAAGATTTCAAAAAAGTATCACTTGAATTAGGTGGTAAATCACCTTATATCGTATTAGATGATGTTGATGTTAAAGAAGCAGCGAAAGCAACTACTGGCAAAGTAGTTAATAACACAGGTCAAGTATGTACTGCAGGTACTCGTATTTTAATTCCTGAAAGCAAAAAAGAAGACTTCTTAACTGCACTTAAAGAAGAATTTAGTAAAGTTAAAGTTGGAGATCCACGAGAAGAAGGTACTCAAGTTGGACCGATTATTAGTAAGAAACAATTTGATACAGTCCAATCATATATTGATAAAGGTATTGAAGAAGGTGCAGAGTTATTTTACGGTGGTCCTGGTAAACCTGAAGGATTAAATACTGGTTATTTCGCGAGACCAACTATTTTTATCAATGTAGACAATGACATGACAATTGCTCAAGAAGAAATCTTTGGACCAGTTGCTTCTGTAATCACATATAATAATTTAGATGAAGCAATCAAAATTGCTAATGATACTAAATATGGATTAGCAGGATATGTAATAGGTAAAGATAAAGAAACACTTCAAAAAGTAGCTCGTTCAATTGAAGCAGGTAGAATTGAAATCAATGAAGCTGGCAACCAACCAGATTTACCATTTGGTGGATATAAACAATCTGGAATTGGTCGTGAGTGGGGCGATTATGGTATAGAAGAATTCTTAGAAGTGAAATCAATTGCTGGTTATTTCAGTTAATTTAAAAAATTAATTTATATATTATTTATAACAGTTCATGGAATATTTTTAGTTCCATGAGCTGTTTTATTTTTGGAAATTTAATAAAATCGTTTTGTATTTAAATTGAAAATTTGCTATATTAATTCTAGTATTCAAGACTTTTAATATTATTTTATGAGATATCTCAAATAGATTTAGTGAGTTCTTGAAATGAAACTATTTAAAATATCTCTTTTCTAATCAAATTGAAGTCTTTATAAATATATAAGAAATGGGTGCAATTTATGCCTGAAAAAGTACGTACATCTCCACAGTATGAGTCGTTTCATGAATTGTATAAAAATTACACAACGAAAGAATTAACACAAAAAGCAAAAACATTAAAACTTACTAATTATAGTAAATTGAATAAGAGTGAATTAGTTTTAGCTATCATGGAAGCCCAAATGGAAAAAGATGGTAACTATTACATGGAGGGTGTCTTAGATGATATCCAGCCTGATGGTTATGGGTTCCTAAGAACAGTCAACTATTCAAAAGGTGAAAAAGATATTTATATATCTGCAAGTCAAATACGACGTTTCGAAATTAAACGTGGTGATAAAGTAACCGGAAAAGTTCGTAAACCTAAAGATAATGAAAAATATTATGGTTTATTGCAAGTTGACTTTGTTAATGATGAGAATGCTGAAGTTGTAAAAAAACGCCCTCACTTTCAAGCTTTAACGCCTCTCTATCCTGAGGAAAGAATCGTTTTAGAAACAGATCCCCAAAATTATTCAACACGTATAATGGATTTAGTTACGCCTATTGGTCTAGGTCAACGTGGACTTATTGTTGCACCTCCTAAAGCGGGTAAAACGTCTTTATTAAAAGAAATTGCAAATGCGATTAGTAAAAATAAACCTGATGCAAAATTATTTATTTTATTAGTTGGGGAACGTCCGGAAGAAGTAACTGATATTGAAAGATCTGTTGAATCTGCTGAAGTAGTGCACTCGACTTTTGATGAGCCACCAGAACACCATGTTAAAGTAGCTGAATTATTATTAGAACGTGCTAAACGATTAGTTGAGATTGGTCAAGATGTTATTATTCTGATGGACTCAATTACTCGATTGGCAAGAGCGTATAACTTAGTTATACCGCCAAGTGGAAGAACATTATCAGGTGGTCTTGATCCTGCTTCATTACACAAACCTAAAGCATTCTTTGGTGCTGCACGTAACATTGAAGCAGGAGGAAGTTTAACGATATTAGCCACTGCATTAGTTGAAACTGGATCACGCATGGACGATATGATTTATGAAGAATTCAAAGGAACGGGAAATATGGAACTTCATCTTGATCGTAAATTATCTGAACGTCGAATTTTCCCTGCGATTGATATTGGAAGAAGTTCTACGCGTAAAGAAGAATTACTAATTAGTAAATCTGAACTTGATTCACTATGGCAGTTAAGAAACATGTTCACAGACTCTACAGATTTCACAGAAAGATTTATTAGAAAATTAAAACGCTCTAAAAGTAATAAAGAATTTTTCCAACAGTTGCAAAAGGCTGCTGAAGAAAGTACAAAAACAGGAAAACCGATTATTTAACGAATGTCAGTTTGAGGGTTGCGTTTTAATCTAATAACTATTATAATTACCAAGTATTGGGTAAAAAACTCACAAATAACTCTGTTCCAGATGGTTCAGGGCAAAGGAGCTGAAAATTAATGAGACAAGGAATCCATCCTGATTATCACAAAGTTATCTTTTTAGATACAACTACTAACTTTAAATTTTTAAGTGGTTCAACTAAAACATCTTCAGAAACAATGGAATGGGAAGATGGTAATGAATACCCAGTTATTCGTTTAGATGTATCTTCTGATTCACACCCATTCTACACAGGACGTCAAAAATTCGCTGCTGCGGATGGTCGTGTGGAACGTTTCAACAAAAAGTTTGGTCTCAAATCAAACAACAACTAATTATAAGTTTAAACTGTCTGCCTAATCTATTTTATATAGAAATGCGTAGACAGTTTTTTTAAATTTAAGTAGTATTTAAAGAGATATTTATAATACATAGAAATATGATATAATTAAGCGATTATGTTTTTGTAAAAGGTGGAACTTATAATGTATGAAACTTACCATTCCGGTTGGATTGAATGCATTACTGGAAGTATGTTTAGCGGTAAGTCAGAAGAACTAATTCGTAGACTAAGAAGAGGGATATACGCTAAACAAAAAGTAGTAGTGTTTAAACCAGCGATTGATGATCGTTATCATAAAGAAAAAGTTGTTTCTCATGACGGTAATGAATTAGAAGCAATTAATATTTCTACTTCAAGAGATATATTATTACAGGATTTGTCTCATGTTGATGTCATTGGTATTGATGAGATTCAATTTTTCGATAAAGAAATTGTAAATATAGTGGAGAAGCTTGCTGAAAATGGCCATCGAGTAGTGGTTGCAGGCTTAGATATGGATTTCAGAGGGGAACCATTCGAACCCATGCCACAAATCATGGCGGTAAGTGAACAAGTTACTAAATTACAGGCTGTATGTGCAGTATGTGGTTCATCATCAAGTAGAACACAACGCTTAATCGATGGACAGCCAGCTAAAGTAGATGATCCTATCATTTTAGTTGGGGCGAATGAAAGTTATGAACCGAGATGTCGTGCACATCATATCGTAGCACCAAGTACAAGTGACGAGGAGGAAATGTAGTGTTTGATCAATTAGATATCGTTGAAGAAAGATATGAACAACTCAATGAAATGTTAAGTGACCCTGAGATTGTTAATGATTCAGATAAGTTACGTAAATATTCAAAAGAACAAGCTGATTTACAAAAAACAGTTGATGTATATAGAGATTATAAAAGTAAAAAAGAAGAAATTGCTGAAATTGATGAAATGTTAAATGAAACAGAAGATAAAGAAGAAATTGAAATGTTGAAAGAGGAAAGTGCTAGTTTGAAAAGTGCGATTCCTGAGTTGGAAGAACAACTTAAATTTTTATTAATTCCAAAAGACCCTAATGATGAGAAAGACGTTATCGTTGAAATCAGAGCAGCAGCAGGTGGAGATGAAGCGGCAATCTTCGCTGGCGATTTACTAAGAATGTATAGTAAGTATGCAGAATCTCAAAACTTTAAAACTGAAATTGTTGAAGCGGCTGAAAGTGACCATGGTGGTTATAAAGAAATTAGTTTCTCAGTTTCAGGTAGCGGTGCTTATAGTAAATTAAAATTTGAAAATGGTGCACACCGAGTTCAACGTGTACCTGAAACAGAATCAGGTGGACGAATTCATACTTCAACAGCGACAGTTGCTGTTCTTCCTGAAGTTGAAGATGTTGAGATTGAAATCCGTAATGAAGATTTGAAAATAGACACATATCGCTCAAGTGGTGCTGGTGGTCAGCACGTTAATACAACTGACTCAGCTGTTCGTATCACTCACTTACCTACTGGTGTTATTGCAACTTCTTCTGAAAAATCTCAAATTCAAAACCGTGAAAAAGCGTTGAAAGTTTTAAAAGCACGTTTATATGATATGAAATTACAGGAAGAACAACAAAAATATGCAGCACAACGTAAATCAGCAGTGGGTACAGGAGATAGATCTGAAAGAGTTAGAACATATAACTATCCTCAAAGCCGTGTAACTGACCATAGAATAGGATTAACTTTACAAAAGTTAGATCAAATTATGGAAGGTAAATTAGATGAAATTATTGATGCATTAACTTTATCTGAACAAACTGAGAAGTTGAAAGAACTAAACAATGGTGAACTTTAAAGAACAATTAGATTATGCGATTAAACAAGCTGTAGATAAGGGTTATGAACAATCGAGAGCAGAATGGTTGATGCTTGATTTATTTGGGTGGTCAAGAACTGATTATTTAATTCACATGTATGATGACATGTCAAAAGCAGAAGAAATCAAGTTTTCACTCGCGACTGAACGGATGCTTTTAGGTGAACCTATACAATATATTGTTGGTTTTCAATCTTTCTATGGCTATCAATTTCAAGTTAATGAACATTGTTTAATTCCACGTCCTGAAACGGAGGAAGTGATGTTGCATTTTCTTGAAAATTGTAAATCAAGTGCTACAATCGCTGATATTGGAACTGGCAGTGGTGTTTTAGCTATTACTTTAAAAAAGTTGAATAAAGATTTCACTGTTTATGCAACAGACATTGTTCAAGAGACCTTAGAAGTTGCATCAGATAATGCACATTATCATGAGGTAGCTGTAACTTTTTTAAAAGGCAATGCATTGAAACCTTTCATACAAAATAATATAAAATTGGATGGTATTGTTTCTAATCCACCATATATCGATGTCGATGAGATGGAAATGATGGAGAACATAGTTGTTAAGTATGAACCTCATAAAGCATTGTTTGCAGAGAATAAGGGTTTCGCTATTTATGAATTAATCCTTAATGATTTGCCTAAAGTTTTAAATAAAGATGCTTATGTCACCTTCGAAATTGGTTATAACCAAGGTGAAAGGTTAAAAAATATTATTTTAGAAAAGTATCCAAAACTTGATGTTAAAGTTATTAAAGATATAAACGGTAATGAAAGAATAGTGTCATTTAAATGGTAAAACTCAAAGTTACTTATCTGATAAAATTTAGATGAGTAACTTTTCATATATATGAATAAAACAATAATGAAGGAGTGAGCTTGATGAAAACTGAGATATGGGATATGCGTGATTATCAAAAATCGCCATTAGATTATCCAGAATTGGAAAATATAAAACAGGTATATAATGATGGTGGGTTAATTGCAATTCCAACAGAGACTGTTTACGGATTGGGTGCAGATGCTCGAAACCAATATGCAGTTTCAAACATATATCAAGCTAAAGGACGTCCTTCTGACAATCCATTAATTGTACATATACATGATAAATCTCAGCTTGATCAAATTGTTTCTCATTTGCCTGAAGAAGCCAAATGTTTGATGGATGAGTTTTGGCCTGGACCTATTTCATTTATTTTACCTTTAAGACAGGGTTATCTTTGTGAGAAAGTAACAGGTGGCTTACAATCAATTGCGGTAAGAATGCCAAGTCATCCAATAGGAAGAGCTATACTTCAATACATTGATATACCTATCGCTGCCCCTAGTGCTAATGTAAGTGGGCGACCTTCTCCTACAACCTTTCAACACGTTTTTAATGATTTAAATGGCAAAATTGACGGTATAGTCAATGGTGATCAAAGTGAAGAAGGATTAGAAAGCACTGTGCTAGATTGTACACAGTTTCCTTTCAGAATAGCAAGACCAGGATCAATAACACAAGCAATGCTTAATGATGTTTTTCCAGGAAGCGTTGAGGAATATCATTATGACGTCAATAGCCAACCAATAGCACCTGGAATGAAGTATAAGCACTATGCCCCTGATACACCAGTAACGATGCTAATGCATCTTAGTAAACCTATTAAAACAATTAAAGAATGGAGTAAAACAGCTTTTATTTTACCGGAAACTTTGAAGCAGTATGCTCCAAGTGATGCACTATTCATTAAACTTTGTAAAGATGAAAAAGATATAAGACAAGCTAATCATAACTTGTATCAAATACTTCATAGTATTGATGAAAATCCATCAATAGATCAAGCATATATTTATGCTTTTGATAAAACAGATGAATCTGAAGCAATAATGAATCGGATTATTAAAGCTACAGGTAATCACATTGTTCGAGGTGATAACTTATGAGAATAACATTTGTATGTACTGGAAACACTTGCCGAAGTCCAATAGCCGAAAGTATCGCGAAGAAAATGCTTGTAGATGACACAATTAATTCTAGAGGACTGTTCGCGATTGATGGTCAATCCGTATCACCAGAGTCATTAGAAGTCATTATGGAGCATAATTTGCCTGAACCTACTGTAGCTAAGCAATTTAGTGAGAAAGATTTGAATAGTGACTTAATTTTAACGATGACAGATATGCATAAACAACAACTGGTTTCTCATTATGGTGACAATGGTCGCATTTATCAACTCAGTGAATATGTTGGAGAAATAGGTGACATTGTTGATCCTTTTGGTGGTAGCATAGATACTTACCGTCAAACGTTTGAACAACTTCTGTATTTGATAGGTAAGTTACGTACAAATTCATAAGCCAAATATTATACAATTAGTATATGTTAAGCTTTAAATAAGTTATAATGAAGAAGTATAGCTAGTTTGCTATGCTTCTTTTTAATTATGTATTTAAGGTGGAGATTTTAATGCAAGAACTTAAAACTTTGCTTGATGAACTTAAATCGCAATCATTTTTCAATGAAAATGAAATTTGTGTGATAGGATGTTCGACTTCTGAAGTTATAGGACAGAAGATTGGTTCTGTAGGGTCAATGGAAGTTGCTGAAGCGATCTTTAATGCATTAGAAGAAGTGAAACAAGATACTGGTGTTTCTTTTGCATTCCAAGGTTGTGAACACATTAATAGAGCAGTCACAATTGAACGTGAAGATTTCAACCCTCTAACTATGGAAGAAGTCACTGTTGTTCCCGATGTTCACGCAGGAGGTAGTCTTGCTACATATGCTTATAAGCATATGAATGACCCAATCGTAGTTGAACATATTTCTGTACCTAAAGGTATTGATATAGGTCAAACATTAATTGGAATGCATATTAAACACGTTTGTGTACCGGTTAGGACAAGTGTCAAACAGGTTGGTGAAGCAATTGTAACGATAGCAACCTCAAGACCTAAGAAAATCGGTGGTGAACGAGCTAAATACGAATAAGCTTGAAAGCGTAGGAGGGGATTTTTATGTCTTATATCCAAAATCAAGATAAAGCTGTCTATGAAGCGATTCAAAATGAATACAATAGACAAAATAACAACATTGAATTAATAGCATCTGAAAATTTTGTATCTGAAGCGGTAATGGAAGCACAAGGTTCTGTAATGACTAATAAATATGCTGAAGGCTATCCTGGTCGTCGTTATTATGGTGGTTGTGATTATGTAGACGTTACTGAAACAATTGCTATCGAACGAGCTAAAGCATTATTTGGTGCTGAACATGTAAATGTGCAACCACATTCAGGTTCTCAAGCAAACATGGCAGTTTATCTTGTCGCTCTAGAGATGGGTGATACTGTTTTAGGAATGAATTTAAGTCATGGTGGTCACTTAACACACGGGTCACCAGTTAATTTTAGTGGTAAATTCTATAACTTTGTTGACTATGGTGTAGATAAGGAAACTGAAAAAATTGACTATGAAGTGGTGCGTCAATTAGCACATGAACATAAACCGAAATTAATAGTTGCAGGTACATCAGCATATTCTAGACAACTGGATTTTAAAAAGTTTAAAGAAATCGCTGATGAAGTTGGTGCTAAATTAATGGTTGATATGGCCCATATCGCTGGTTTAGTAGCAGCAGGTTTACATCCAAATCCTGTTGAACATGCAGACTTTGTCACTACAACTACTCATAAAACATTACGTGGCCCACGTGGAGGCTTAATTCTTTGTAAAGAAGAGTATAAGAAAGATATAGATAAAACAATATTCCCTGGAATTCAAGGTGGCCCTTTAGAGCATGTCATTGCAGCTAAAGCAGTTGCGTTTGGTGAAGCGCTTGAGCAAGATTTTAAAGTTTATCAAGAACAAGTAATTAAAAACGCTAAAGTACTTTCACAAACATTGCAAGAAGAAGGCTTTAGAATTGTTTCAGGAGGGACTGATAATCATTTACTTTCTGTAGATGTTAAAAATTCAGTTAATGTTACTGGTAAAGAAGCTGAAGCGACTTTAGATTCTATTGGAATAACATGTAATAAAAATACAATCCCATTTGATCAAGAAAAAGCTTTCGTAACAAGTGGTATACGTTTAGGTACACCTGCAGTGACTACGAGAGGCTTTGATGAGGAAGCGTTTAAAGAAGTAGGTCGTATTATTAGCTTAGCACTAAAAAATCCTAATAATGATACTAAATTAAAAGAGGCAAGAGAAAGAGTAAGTCGTTTAACTGCTAAATATCCGCTATATGAATAATTTATAAAATTTTGGAGGAAATATAAATGAGTAAAGTACATGTATTTGATCACCCACTAATTCAACACAAATTAAGTTACATCCGTGATATGAATACGGGAACTAAAGAATTTAGAGAACTTGTTGATGAAGTAGGCATGTTAATGGCGTATGAAGTTACTAGAGATTTAGAACTACAAGATGTAGAAATTAAAACGCCAGTAACAACAATGACTGCAAAAAGATTAGCTGGTAAAAAATTAGCTATCGTTCCAATTCTTAGAGCTGGTTTAGGTATGACAGATGGTGTGTTAAGTCTAGTACCAGCAGCTAGAGTAGGTCATATTGGTCTATATCGTGATCCTAACACATTAAAAGCAGTAGAATACTTTGCTAAACTTCCACAAGATATTGATGAGAGACAAATCATTGTTGTAGATCCAATGCTAGCAACTGGAGCATCAGCAATTGAAGCCATCAATTCATTAAAGAAACGCGGTGCAAAAAATATTAGATTTATGTGTTTAATTGCAGCACCAGAAGGTGTAGAAAAGATGCAAGAGGCGCATGATGATGTAGATATTTATATTGCAGCATTAGATGAAAAATTAAATGACCAAGCATACATTACGCCTGGTTTAGGTGATGCTGGGGACAGATTATTTGGTACAAAATAGTATTTAGGAGCTTAAAGTATGAAAAAAATTATGACAGTCTTTGGTACTAGACCAGAAGCAATTAAGATGGCACCTTTAGTAAAGGCACTCGAATATGATGCTGAGTTAGAACCAATGATTGTTGTAACTGCTCAGCATCGTGAGATGTTAGATTCAGTATTACATACTTTTAACATTAAGCCACATTATGATTTAAATATTATGAAGGAAGGTCAAACACTTTCCGACATTACCTCAAGAGCTATGACGAAACTTGAAGATGTTATAAAAAAAGAGAGACCAGATATGGTATTAGTTCATGGCGACACAACTACAACATTTTCTGGTGCTCTTGCTGCTTTTTATAATAAAGTTGCTATTGGTCATGTTGAAGCAGGTTTAAGAACGCGACATAAATATGCGCCATTTCCAGAAGAAGTGAATAGGCAAATGGTTAGCAATTTAGCCGATTTACATTTTGCACCTACTAAAGGGGCGGCTAATAATCTACTTCAAGAAAACAAGAGTCCTGATTCAATAATTATTACTGGAAATACTGCTATCGACACACTCGAACTAACAATACAAAAAGAATATACTTCAGATATTATAAGAAAACATCAAGGTAAACGTATTATATTATTAACTGTCCATAGACGAGAAAATGTCGGACAGCCAATGATTAATATTTACAAAGCGATGCGCAAAATTGTGGATGAATATGAAGATATCGTTATTGTGTCTCCATTGCATTTAAATCCTAAAGTAAGAGAACTAGCTTACGAGTATTTAGGAGAACATGAACGTATAGAATTAATTGAACCACTCGATGTTGTAGATTTTCATAACTTTGCAAATAAAGCATATTTAATTTTGACTGATTCAGGAGGGATTCAAGAAGAAGCCCCTTCACTAAATAAACCTGTTCTTGTTCTAAGAGATGTAACTGAAAGACCAGAAGGTGTAACAGCAGGTACTTTAAAGGTTGTAGGTACTGATTTTGATAATGTTTTTAAATCAACAACAGAAATCTTAGAAAATCAAATGATTTATGATCAAATGGCGCTAACTCAAAATCCTTATGGTGATGGCAATGCATCTTTGAGAATATGTGAGAGTATAAAATATTATTTCGGCTTAACTTCAAAAATGCCAAAGTCTTTCAATTCATAAAATAATCATAATTGTGAACATTTTGTGACAATTAAAGAGTTAATTTTTACAACAATTTGAATAGAATTGACACAGTATTTACCCTATATTATTATTAAATTTGTATGAGTGGAACGGTTTACATGGTTGTCATAAGTTAATTTGGAGGAAAAAAATGAGGCGTTTCAGCATCATATTTAAACAATTCATTCAATATTATATTTATTTTCTAATTTTATTGGGTGTTTTGTCTATCATTATTCCAAAACCTTTTATTCTTGGATTGATAATCGGCACAGTTGGATCTTTAATAAATACTTATATTTTCGAATTATATTTATCTCGGGCAAAGCAACCAGATAACATACATATTTCTACGGGCAATACTTGGAGGTACTTAGTCGCTATCATTGCGTGCGTAATATGGTTTTTATTAAAAGATTATGTCAATATTATTGGAGTAATGATAGGACTTATGTTTTCTTATGTTTTAATCATACTACGCTCTCTACTGCTAAAGAGTTAAAATTTTAAGAACGAAAGAGGTGAGTACATGCATCACAAAAACCCGCTCGTGAGTTGGAATGTGTTTGGTTTTGATCTCGTTTTCAATTTAGCAAGCATCATGATGTTAGTTATTACAGCAATCATTGTTTTTCTTATAGCTATTATTTGTACACGTAATTTAAAGAAAAGACCATCAGGTAAACAGAATTTTATCGAATGGATCTTTGACTTTGTGAGAAGCATCATTGAGAGTAATATGGCTTGGAAAAAAGGTGGTCAGTTTCACTTCTTAGCTGTAACATTGATATTATTTATCTTTGTTGCAAACATGTTAGGGTTACCATTTGCTATAGTGACTAAAGATCATTATCTATGGTGGAAATCTCCAACAGCAGATGCAACAGTCACATTGACATTGTCAACTATGATGATATTACTTACACACTATTATGGTGTGAAAATGCGTGGTACTAAGGCATACATAGGTAATTACTTCAAACCATTCTGGCCTTTAGCAATTATCAATGTTTTTGAAGAATTCTCTTCAACACTAACACTTGGACTACGTTTATATGGTAATATTTTTGCCGGTGAATTATTACTTTCATTATTAGCCGGTTTAGTTGTAAGTAGTGCTTGGGGTTGGATTATAGGTATTCCAGGTTTAATCGTATGGCAAGGATTCTCAATCTTTGTTGGCTCAATCCAGGCATATATATTTATCATGCTTTCAATGGTTTACATGTCCCACAAAGTAGCGGACACACATTAACTTAAACAAACATTTTAGGAGGAATTATTAATATGGGTTTAATCGCAGCAGCAATTGCAATTGGTTTATCAGCACTAGGCGCAGGTATCGGTAATGGTCTTATCGTTTCAAGAACAGTAGAAGGTGTAGCTCGTCAACCAGAAGCACGTGGACAATTAATGAGTATCATGTTCATCGGTATTGGTTTAGTTGAGGCATTACCTATCATCGGTGTTGTAATCGCATTCATGACTCTTTTCCAATAAGAAAATTTCATGGCGAAGTCACTTGGATCTTCGCCGTTCGTTTTATTTAATGGCAAGTGGTGATTAATTATGAAAGGAGTGTCAAATGCCAGTGAATGCATTAACTAATTCATTCGTTCTAGGTGCAGCAGGTGGTGGTGTTGAATGGGGTACTGTCATTGTAACAGTTATCACATTTGCTATATTACTAGCACTACTTAAGAAATTTGCTTGGGGTCCATTAAAAGAAGTAATGGATAAACGTGAACGTGACATCAACAGAGACATTGATGAAGCCGAAGAAGCAAAATTAAATGCACAAAAACTTGAAGAAGAAAATAAAAAGACACTAAAACAAACTCAAGATGAAGTTCAACGTATTTTAGAAGATGCTAGAGTTCAAGCACGTAAACAACATGAAGAAATCATTCATGAAGCAAATATTCGTGCAAACGGTATGATTGAAACTGCTCAAAGTGAAATCAATAGCGAGAAAGAACGTGCATTAGCGGATATTAACAATCAAGTGTCTGAATTATCAGTATTGATTGCTTCTAAAGTACTTCAAAAAGAAATTTCAGAACAAGATCAAAAAGAACTTGTTGATAAGTATTTAAAAGAGGCAGGCGATAAATAATGGCAAATGTAGCAAATAAATACGCTAAAGCATTATTTGACGTCGCTATTGATAAAGACAGATTAGATTTAATGTATGATGAATTGAGTGAAGTTAGTGAAGCTACAAAAAACTATGGTGAAGATTTAAGAGCAATTGACTCAAATCCAAACCAACCAGCTTCTGAAAGACGCAAATTTGTTGGTATCGTTTTTGGAGATGCTAATTATTACTTAAAAAATATGCTAATGATATTAGCTAATAATCGTCATTTAGTACTTATCAATTCAATTTTTAAAGAATTTAAAAGTTTATATAATGAATATCATAATGAAGATTCAGCAATTGTTGAATCAGTTTATCAATTAAGTGATGAAGAACTTGATCGCATTAAAGACTTAATTTTAAAACAAACTAATTTATCACAAGTACATATTACTACGAAAATAAATCCAGAATTAATTGGAGGATTTAGAGTTAAAGTTGGTACTACTGTGCTAGATGGCAGTGTTAAAAAAGATTTAGAACAAATCGAACGCAAATTTAGAAGAGTAAACTAAAATAAAGAGGAGTGACATAGATGGCCATAAAAGCTGAAGAAATCAGTGCATTACTTCGCTCACAAATTGAAAATTATGAGTCTGAAATGTCTGTAACTGATGTTGGTACGGTACTCCAAATTGGTGACGGTATCGCATTAATTCACGGATTAAATGACTGTATGGCTGGTGAGCTAGTAGAGTTCTCAAATGGTGTTCTTGGTTTAGCTCAAAACCTTGAAGAATCAAATGTGGGTGTAGTTATTTTAGGACCATATACTGAAATTACTGAAGGCGACGAAGTTAGACGTACTGGACGTATTATGGAAGTTCCAGTTGGGGAAGAACTTATTGGTCGTGTTGTTAACCCACTAGGTCAACCTATTGATGGACAAGGTCCTATTAATACAACTAAAACACGTCCTGTTGAACAAAAAGCTACAGGTGTAATGGCTCGTAAATCTGTTGACGAACCACTTCAAACTGGTATTAAAGCGATTGACGCACTAGTTCCAATTGGACGTGGTCAACGTGAGTTAATTATTGGAGATAGACAAACAGGTAAAACAACAATCGGTATTGATACAATCTTAAACCAAAAAGGTTTAGATACAATTTGTATTTACGTAGCAATTGGTCAAAAAGATTCAACTGTACGTGCAAATGTAGAAAAATTGCGTCAAGCTGGTGCATTAGATTACACAATTGTTGTTTCAGCTTCAGCATCTGAACCTTCACCATTACTTTACATTGCACCTTACTCAGGTGTAACTATGGGTGAAGAGTTTATGTTCAATGGTAAACATGTATTAATCGTTTACGATGATTTAACTAAACAAGCTGCTGCTTACCGTGAGTTATCATTATTATTACGTAGACCACCAGGTCGTGAAGCGTATCCAGGTGACGTATTCTACCTACATAGTAGATTATTAGAAAGAGCAGCTAAACTAAATGATGATTTAGGTGGCGGTTCAATTACTGCGTTACCAATCATTGAAACACAAGCAGGGGATATTTCTGCGTACGTACCAACTAACGTAATTTCAATTACAGATGGACAAATTTTCTTACAATCTGATTTATTCTTCTCAGGTGTAAGACCAGCGATTAACGCAGGACAATCAGTTTCACGTGTAGGTGGATCTGCTCAAATTAAAGCAATGAAGAAAGTAGCAGGTACGCTACGTTTAGACTTAGCTTCGTATAGAGAATTAGAATCATTTGCACAATTCGGTTCTGATTTAGATGAATTTACAGCTAGAAAACTTGAAAGAGGTAAACGTACGGTTGAAGTCTTGAAACAAGATCAAAACAAACCACTTCCTGTTGAAAATCAAGTTTTAATTATCTATGCATTAACAAAAGGTTACCTAGATGATATTCCTGTAGAAGACATCACACGTTTTGAAGATGAATTGAATAGTTGGACTAAATCAAATGGTTCAGACTTATTAAATGAAATTAGAGAAACTGGTGGCTTACCATCTGATGATAAATTTGAAGCAACTATTAATGAATTCAAGAAAAGCTTTAGCAAATCTGAATAATTAAACTTTAAATTGAAAGGGTGGTGAGATAATGGCTTCATTAAAAGAGATAGATGGTCGTATTAAATCGACGAAAAAAATGAAACAAATTACCAAAGCGATGAACATGGTATCAAGTTCAAAATTACGTCGAGCTGAAAAAAACACTAAACAATTTGAACCTTATATGGAGAAAATGCAAGATGCTATTACTGCAATTGCAGGTGCTAGTAAAAATTCTAGTCATCCTATGCTTAGACCTAGACAAGTTCAACGTAGTGGCTACTTAGTAATTACAAGTGATAAAGGCTTAGCAGGTGCTTATAGTTCAAATGTACTAAAACGACTTATTAATGACATTAAAGAAAAGCATACTAGCAGTGACGAATATAGCATTATTGTATTGGGTCAATCTGGTGTTGATTTCCTTAAAAATAGAGGTTATGAAATTGAGAATTCGCTTGTTGATGTTCCTGATCAACCTTCATTTAAATCAATACAAGCAATTGCTAAACATGCGATTGACTTATTCAGTGAAGAACATATTGACGAATTAAAAATTTATTATAGTCACTATGTTAGTGTTCTTGAGAATAAACCAACAACTAAACAAGTTTTACCATTATCTCGTGAAGATTCTAGCCAAGGTCAAGGTCAAATGTCTTCTTATGAATTTGAGCCTGATAAAGAGTCTATCCTAAGTGTTATTCTTCCTCAATATGTTGAAAGTTTAATTTATGGAACGATTTTAGATGCTAAGGCTAGTGAACATGCAGCGAGAATGACTGCAATGAAAAATGCTTCTGATAATGCAACTGAACTTATTGATGACTTATCATTACAATATAATAGAGCTAGACAAGCTGAAATCACTCAACAAATCACTGAAATTGTTGGTGGTTCCGCAGCACTTGAATAATAATTTAAAGGAGGAAACAACATGAGTAATGGCCGTGTAACTCAGGTTATGGGTCCTGTTATTGACGTTCGTTTTGAACATAATGAAGTACCTGAAATTAATAACGCCTTAATCATCGAAGTTCCCAAAGAAGATGGTACTTTTGAATTAACGCTTGAAGTTGCATTACAACTAGGTGATGACGTTGTTCGTACAATTGCTATGGATTCAACAGATGGTGTTCAACGTGGTATGGAAGTTCAGAACACTGGAAAAGACATTTCAGTACCAGTTGGCGAAGTAACTTTAGGACGTGTATTTAACGTATTAGGTGACACAATTGATTTAGAAGATAAATTAGATGGTTCAGTAAGACGTGATCCAATTCATAGACAATCACCTAACTTTGACGAATTATCTACTGAAGTAGAAATTCTTGAAACTGGAATCAAAGTTGTAGACTTATTAGCACCATACATCAAAGGTGGTAAAATCGGTCTATTTGGTGGTGCCGGTGTTGGTAAAACCGTTTTAATCCAAGAATTGATTAATAATATCGCACAAGAACATGGTGGTATCTCAGTATTTGCTGGTGTAGGTGAACGTACACGTGAAGGTAACGACCTATATTATGAAATGAGAGATAGTGGTGTTATTAAGAAAACAGCAATGGTATTTGGTCAAATGAACGAGCCACCTGGTGCACGTATGCGTGTGGCACTTTCTGCATTGACAATGGCTGAGTATTTCCGTGATGAACAAGGACAAGACGTTCTGTTATTCATCGATAACATTTTCAGATTTACTCAAGCAGGTTCAGAAGTATCAGCATTATTGGGACGTATGCCTTCAGCTGTAGGTTATCAACCTACTTTAGCTACAGAAATGGGTCAATTACAAGAACGTATTACATCAACGAATAAAGGTTCAGTAACCTCAATTCAAGCAGTATTCGTACCAGCCGATGACTATACTGACCCAGCGCCAGCAACTGCATTCGCTCACTTAGATGCTACAACTAACTTAGAACGTAAATTAACTGAGATGGGTATCTACCCTGCCGTGGATCCTTTAGCATCTACATCAAGAGCATTAGAACCAGCAATTGTTGGTCAAGAGCATTATGAAGTGGCACGAGATGTCCAATCAACACTTCAAAAATATAGAGAATTACAAGATATCATTGCTATTTTAGGTATGGATGAGTTATCAGAAGAAGATAAATTGACTGTAGAACGTGCACGTCGAATTCAATTCTTCTTGTCACAAAACTTCCATGTAGCAGAACAATTCACTGGTCAAAAAGGTTCATACGTTCCTGTTAAAACTACTGTAGCTGATTTTAAAGACATTTTAGATGGTAAATATGACCATATTCCTGAAGATGCTTTCCGTTTAGTTGGAAGTATGGAAGATGTAATTGCCAAAGCAAAAGATATGGGTGTTGAAGTCTAAACAATTAGGAGGTATAGATAATGAGTACAGTTAATCTTGATATTGTCACTCCTAATGGTTCAGTCTACGAAAAAGATGACGTTGAATTAGTTGTTTTTCAAACTACAGCTGGTGAAATGGGTGTCATGAGTGGGCATATTCCGACAGTTGCCGCATTAAAAACAGGCCATGTAAAAGTGAATTTTAGAAATGGTACTGAATATATAGCTGTTAGTGGTGGCTTTGTTGAAATTAGACAACATAAAGTATCTGTCATTGTTCAAACAGCTGAAACTGCAAGTGAAATTGATGTAGAACGAGCTAAATTAGCTCGTCAAAGAGCACAATCTCATTTAGAAGATCAGGATAACAGTGATATAAACAGAGCTAAAAGAGCGTTGGCAAGAGCTGAAAACCGCTTACGCGTAGCAGAATTAAAATAATTAAAAAGGTTTGGAAACTAACTTTAGTTTTCAAACCTTTTTTATGTTGTATCATAGTCACGATTAGTATCATTCTGTGCTTATTTAATGTACAATATAGTACAGAAATCTAAAAGGAGAGAATGTCATGGATTATATAGGACAATTTGCAATAGTACACTTAATTTTACATGTTCTGTGTATTTGTATAGCTTATTGGGCATTAAACTCTCTTAAATTAGATCAATTTTTTAAAAAAGGCTATGCTACTCAAGTACAAGTTTGTCTAATGTTTTTAGCGGTATTATTGGGTACAGCTGTTAGTAATTTTTTAATTGATTTATTACAATTCTCAACACAAGTGAAATTTTTATTTCAATAATGAGGTTATTGTAAATTCTTTTTAAAAATGGATATAATAAATAAATAATTGATTGAAAATCGGGAAATGATGATAGTAATAGGAGTTTAAAGTGGAGGATTATTATGGATAAAATAGTTATAAAAGGTGGCAATCGCCTAACTGGAGAAGTTAAAGTTGAAGGAGCTAAAAATGCAGTTTTACCAGTACTAACTGCATCACTGTTAGCATCAGAAGGTCAAAGTAAACTTGTTAACGTTCCAGATCTAAGTGATGTTGTAACAATAAATAATGTGTTATCAACATTAAACGCTAATGTGGAGTATAACAAAGAAGAAGGTGCTGTATTAGTTGATGCATCTACAACATTAAAAGAAGAGGCACCTTATGAATATGTTAGTAAGATGCGTGCGAGCATATTGGTTATGGGTCCTTTACTAGCTCGATTAGGACATGCCATTGTCGCATTACCAGGTGGTTGTGCAATTGGTGCACGACCAATAGAGCAACATATTAAAGGTTTTGAAGCTCTAGGTGCTGAAATTCACCTTGAAAATGGAAATATTTATGCTAGTACAAAAGATGGTTTAAAAGGTACAGATATTCATTTGGATTTCCCTAGTGTAGGTGCAACTCAAAACATTATTATGGCTGCTTCACTTGCAAAGGGTAAAACAGTAATTGAAAATGTTGCTAAAGAACCTGAAATTGTTGATTTAGCAAACTATATCAATGAAATGGGTGGTAAAGTTACCGGAGCTGGTACTGATACTATTACAATTCATGGTGTCGAAAAATTAAGAGGTGTTGAACATTCAATTATTCCAGATAGAATTGAAGCAGGTACCCTTATCATAGCTGCTGCAATTACACGTGGTGATGTATTTGTTAGAGACGCTGTGAAGGAACACATGACTAGTTTAATTTATAAACTAGAAGAAATGGGTGTTAATTTAGATTTCCAAGAAGATGGTGTAAGAGTCACTGCTGAGGATGAACTTAAACCAGTTGACGTTAAAACATTGCCACATCCTGGATTCCCAACAGATATGCAATCACAAATGATGGCGTTATTATTAACAGCTGAAGGTCATAAAGTGATAACTGAAACAGTCTTCGAAAATAGATTTATGCACGTTGCCGAATTCAGACGTATGAATGCAAATATTACTGTAGAAGGCAGAAGCGCTAAAATACAAGGTAAGAGTCAATTACAAGGTGCTCAAGTTAAAGCAACGGATTTACGTGCAGCTGCAGCATTAATATTAGCTGGTTTAGTAGCTGAAGGTACAACTCAGGTTACTGAATTGAAACATTTAGACCGTGGTTACGTTAATTTCCATGAGAAATTAAAATCATTGGGCGCTAACATTGAAAGAGTAAATTATTAATAAGATAATTATCGTATAAACTTCTGGAGGACTTACATTATGGAAACAATTTTCGATTATAATCAAATTAAACAAATTATTCCACATAGACAACCATTTTTACTAATTGACCGTGTAGTTGAATATGAAGAAGGCAAAAGATGTGTGGGCTTAAAACAAGTATCTGGTAATGAGCCATTTTTCCAAGGACACTTTCCAGATTATGCTGTAATGCCTGGCGTACTAATTACTGAAGCTTTAGCTCAAACAGGAGCTGTTGCTATGCTAAACAGTGAAGAGAATAAAGGTAAAATTGCTTTATTTGCTGGTATTGATAAATGTAGATTTAAAAAGCAAGTAACTCCTGGTGATACTTTAATGTTAGAAGTAGAAATTACTAAAATTAAAGGTCCGATTGGAAAAGGTACAGCTAAAGCAACTGTTGATGGACAATTAGCTTGCAGTTGTGAACTAACTTTCGCAATTCAAAATGCTTAGATAATCATAGATGGGAGTAGGACAGAAATAATATTTTCTCAAAATTTATTTCGTTGGCCTACCCCGGAAAGGATGACTAGGTTTGAAAAAAGCTTGATTCAAGCGCATTTTCAAATCAGTCAGCAACTGACAAAATGATAAAGTAGGCTGAGACATTTAATTTTGTCTCAGCCTCATTTTTATTCTCTCTCAAATTTTTCTTCTTTAAGTTTTGGTTTTGATTGCATCATTCGATTGAATGTTATTTTTAACTCTTCACCAGAAAGACCTTCATCTATCAACTGTTCTAATAAACTCTCTGCATATACTTGACGTAAAGTATAAATATGGCAGTCAAATACTATTGACATTGTTGTTTCGAATTCAGAAATGCTTTTAATTGTGGCATCAAATAAAGCGGGATCATTTGAAGGACGCGTTATCACGACTCTAATGTCCAATAAAGTTTGATCATCATAATATTTTTTCATTGTCTCATAATGTGCATTTGAAATGACAACCTCTAAGAGCCAACCTGTGCCACTATTTTCTTTATTAATGATTACACCATCTTCTAACTCGAATTCAGTTATTCCACCATTTTCGTTTACGATTTGAAAACGTACAGCTTTAAATGTCTTCACTTCATCACATCCCCAAAAAAATTTAAATTATGCAAAAAATGAAATTATTAATAATCTAATATGAGTTTTACAATTATTTTCTTTAAATATATCAAACTTTGTGTATTAAGAGGAATAAAAATATTAAAAATAGAATTTTGACGCTTAAATTATAAATGAATAATATAGTTATAGAAGGAGGTGACACATGCTAAATAAAATTGTGATAGTAGGTCGATTGACCAAAAAGGCACAAATATTTGAAAACGAGGAGGTGAAAATAGCTACGTTCTGTGTTGCAACTGAACGTAATTATAAAGATGAAAATAATGAAATAGCTTGTGATTATATTTTTTGTAAGGCATTTGGTAAAACAGCAACAAATATAGAATCATATACAGACCAAGGCACTTTAGTTGGTATTACAGGACAAATGAGATCTCGTAAGTACGATAAAGATGGCCAAACGCACTTTGTGACTGAATTATATGTTGAAACAATTAAATTTATGTCCCCTAAATCTAAAAATGATAATATTCTTCCTAACACCTCATATGATGAAGACGCTTATTCCTTTGATCACCTTGAAGTGATTGATGTTAACTAATGTTCTAATAACTCCATCCCTTTTTACTATAAAAACTTCTTTTAATTATACTCATGGCCTCTCTTATATAAAGAATTTTATAAGGGAGGCTATTAAATTATCCATTTAATTATCTGAAAGATTTCATAAATATTACAAAGAAAAGATGTTTATTTACCTATTCAAAACTGTCATGATAGTTTGCAATTGAAATAATTATGGTTTTACTAATGTAATTTCTATGTAAAAAAGTCCTGTCTTTTTTTATTTCACTGTAACCTACTATGATTTTATGGATGTTAAAGTGTTACTTGTAAAATTAATTAAGACACAAACATTCTTAGGAGGATATATATATTATGAAAAAGACAATTATTGCTTCATCATTAGCAGTAGGTTTAGGAGTAGTTGCTGGCAACGCTGGACACGCAGATGCGAGCGAAGCTCAAGTAAATAAAGCAGAATTAGCTCAATTAGCTCAATCAAACGATCAATCATTAAATGATAGCCCTATCCAAGAAGGTGCTTACAATGTAACTTTTGATTATGAAGGTTTCACTTACCATTTTGAATCAGATGGTACTAATTGGAGCTGGAACTATGCACAATCAGGTCAAGCTTCTCAACAACAAGATGTAAGTGCACAAGCTTCAACTGTTTCTAATCAAACTTCAGCTGAACAAGTTGGTTCACAACAACAATCTAGTCAAGCTCAACCAACTCAAACTCAACAAGCACCTCAAACTGAACAAACACAACAACCACAAACTGAAGCTACAACTTCTAACTCAAGTTCTTCAAATAACAATGCTTCAAGTGGTTCTTCTGTAAATGTTAACAGTCATTTACAACAAATTGCACAACGTGAATCTGGTGGCGACATTACTGCTATCAACCCAAGTTCAGGTGCAGCAGGTAAATATCAATTCTTACAATCTACTTGGGATTCAGTAGCTCCTGATGAATATAAAGGTGTTTCACCAGCACAAGCTCCTGAAGACGTACAAGATGCTGCAGCAGTTAAATTATATAACACTGCAGGCGCTTCACAATGGGTAACTGCATAATATAGTAATTTAATTATTTTAAAGTAAGAGTGGAACAGTGAATTTTGTTCCACTCTTTTTTGTTTTGTTTGATAAAACGCAGTCATTTTGATATTGTTAAATTAATAAATTAATGCTACTAGGGGAGCCATAGTAAATGGCTGAGATGATTAATTCAGACCCTTATAACCTGATTTGGTTAGTACCAACGTAGGAAAGTAGTTATGTAAATGTTACGTTCTCTTTATTGAATGATAGCTACATTTCTACGTTGAAATGTAGCATTTTTTAATTTTAAGGAGGATTAATATGACATTTTCAACTGAGATTAAAGAGGCTGCGCAACCTATTATTGAAGAAATTTATAATGATGGTTTTATACAAGACCTATTAAAAGGGGATTTAGATGCTCAAGCAGTACGTCAATATTTAAGAGCAGATGCATCATATTTGAAAGAATTTACAAATTTATATGCACTTCTTATCCCAAAAGCGCCATCAATGAAGGATGTTAAATTTTTAGTTGAACAAATTGAATTTATGCTTGATGGTGAGGTTGAGGCACATGAAATCCTAGCAGATTATATCAACGAACCTTATGAAGAAATTGTTAAAGAAAAAGTATGGCCACCTAGTGGAGATCATTATATTAAACATATGTATTATCACGCATATGCACATGAAAATGCTGCGTATACTATAGCTGCAATGGCACCTTGTCCTTATGTATATGAAGTAGTAGCTAAAATGGCATTAGATGATCAAAATCTAAATAGAGATTCAGTAACATCGAAATGGTTTGATTTCTATAGCACAGAAATGCGACCATTAATCGAAGTATTTGACAATTTATTAGATGAATTAACAGCAAATTGTACAGAACAAGAGAAAAAAGATATTAAAGAAAGTTTCTTACAAAGTACTATACATGAACGTAATTTCTTTAATATGGCTTATATTAATGAACAGTGGAACTTCGGAGGCGACAAAAATGCATAAACCCAAAATTGCTTTAACAATTGCAGGAACTGATCCATCAGGTGGCGCTGGTGTAATGGCCGATTTAAAATCATTTCATGCCTGTGGCGTCTACGGTATGGCAGCGATTACAAGTATTGTTGCGCAAAACACGAAAGGCGTTCAACACATCCATAATCTTGAGATAAGTTGGGTACAAGAACAATTAGACAGTGTCTTTAATGATGAATTACCACATGCTATTAAGACAGGCATGATTGCAACTCATGAAACAATGGAGTTAATCCAACATTATTTGAAACAGCATTCAGATATTCCATACGTTATTGATCCAGTTATGCTTGCTAAAAGTGGTGATTCACTTATGGATGATGATACTAAGAAACATTTACAGAATACATTACTACCTTTAGCAGATGTCGTCACGCCTAATATTCCTGAAGCAGAGGAAATTACTGGTATCAAAATAGACACTGAAGAAAATATACGAAAAGCTGGTAACATATTTATTAACGAGATAGGTAGTAAAGGCGTCGTAATAAAAGGTGGGCATTCTGCTGATTTAAACAATGCCAAAGATTTCTTGTTTACTAAGGATGATGTATATACTTTTGAAGATCAACGCTTTGATACAAAACATACTCACGGCACCGGATGTACATTTTCAGCGGTAATTACTGCAGAACTTGCAAAAGGTAAATCAATCTATGAAGCGGTAAAAAAAGCTAAGAAATTTATTTCATTAAGTATTCAATATACGCCAGAGATTGGTCAAGGTAGAGGGCCGGTGAACCATTTTGCTTATATGAAGAAAGTAGGTTTAGATGATGAATAACTTAGAACGTTTGAGACAAGAGAACCCTCTAGTTGTATGTTATACAAATGATGTCGTGAAGAATTTTACAGCCAATGGTTTACTCAGTATCGGCGCGAGCCCAGCAATGAGTGAAGCACCTGAAGAAGCGAAGGAATTTTATAAAGTCGCTGGTGCATTACTTATTAATATTGGCACGATGACTAAAGCAAATGAACAAGACATATTGGAAATTGGTAAAATTGCGAATCAACAAGGAACACCGATTGTATTTGATCCAGTGGCAGTTGGTGCATCTTCATATCGTAAAGCATTTTGCCAAAAATTCTTATCAGAAGTGAAAGTATCAGTAATTAAAGGAAATGCCTCAGAAATTTTAACGTTAGTAGATGCGACTACAACGATGAAAGGTACAGATGGTAAAACTGACTTAGATGTTGTTGAAATAGCTAAGAGAGCCCATGAGGAATTGAATACAGCCATCGTGTTAACAGGTAAAGATGATGTTGTTGTCCAAGGTGGCAAAGTTGTCAAGTTATCTAATGGGTCACCTTTATTAGCTAAAATTACTGGTGCTGGATGTTTACTCGGTGGTATTGTAGCGAGTTTCTTATTTAGAGAAGAAAATCCAACACTACAAGTGTTAGAAGAAGCAGTGAGCATTTATAATATTGCTGCTGAAATTGCTGAAAAGGATCAACAAGTGAATGGACCAGGTACATTTTTACCCAAACTGTTAGATCAAATGTATAACATTGATTTTAATACTTACCAACAACAAGTCAAAAGACAAGAGGTTGAATAATATGTTTAATTCATCATCATTAAACGTTTATTTTATTTGCGGTACGCAAGATGTTCCAGAAGGAAAAGATATTAGAGAAATACTAAAACAAGCTTTAGAAGCTGGAATTACCCTTTTTCAATTCCGTGAAAAGGGGCCAACATCATTAGATGGTGTTGAGAAAGAACATTTAGCAATTGATTTATTAAAACTATGTCATGACTATCAAGTACCATTTATTGTAAATGACGACGTTGATTTAGCTGAGAAAATAAATGCAGACGGTATTCATGTAGGGCAAGATGATGAAAATGTGAAGTCTTTTGCTGAACGCTTCAAAGATAAAATCATTGGGCTTAGCATTGGAAATGAGAAAGAATATTATCATTCGGATTTGGAACATGTTGATTATATTGGAGTTGGACCTATGTTTGCAACAATCTCTAAAAATGATGCTAACGCACCAGTAGGTCCATCAATGATTGCTACATTAAAGAACATCAATCCTTCGTTACCAATGGTAGCAATTGGAGGCATAACAGAAGACAATATTGAACCTATTGCTCAAAATGGTGCAGATGGTGTTTCAGTTATTTCAGCGATTGCACGTAGTCATAATATTGACAAGACTGTTACTAAAATGAAAAGTTATTTCAAATAAATAATAAAATTTTTCTTTTTTTGTTTTCTAGTACACGGTTACTATGATAAAATAATCCCTATGTGAATATATCAATAGAGGTGTAAAAATGAAGAAGAAAGCGTTACTACCTTTGTTATTAGGGGTAATGGTCTTTTTAGCCGGATGTGACTATTCTAAGTCTAGTAATAGAGATGGATTTTTCTATAATACATTCGTAGAACCAATGTCTAAAGTATTACATTGGTTAGGCCATTCAGTATTTAACGATGACTACGGTATTGCAATTATCGTATTAGTTTTAGTAATACGTATTATCTTGTTACCATTCATGCTATCAAACTATAAAAATAGTCATTTGATGCGTGAAAAAATGAAAGTTGCCAAACCAGAAGTTGATGGTGTGCAAGAGAAAGTTAAACGTGCACGTACTCAAGAAGAGAAAATGGCAGCAAACCAAGAAATGATGGAAGTTTATAAGAAATACGATATTAATCCAATGAAGAGTGCATTAGGATGTTTACCTGTATTAATTCAAATGCCAGTTGTCATGGGATTATACTTTGTATTACGTTACCGTATTGGTGGCGGTATTGCAGAACATCCTCACTTCTTATGGTTTAATTTAATACATCCTGATATTTGGATTACTATCATTGCCGGTGTGCTTTACTTTATCCAAGCTTGGGTATCAAGTAAGCAAATGCCTCAAGAACAACGTCAAATGACATATATGATGATGATTGTATCACCAATCATGATTATTTGGATTTCATTAAGTTCGGCTTCAGCTTTAGGTTTATATTGGTCAGTCAGTGCGGCATTCTTGGTTGTTCAAACATACTTCGCCAATATGTACTATGAAAAAGTTGCTCAAAGAGAAGTTGCACCAATGATTGAAAAATTTAAGGAAAATAATAGTAACTCAAATAAAAAAGGTAAAAACACTCAAGTCGTTTCTAAGAATAATAAAAAGAAAAAATAAATTAGTTTAATTGAAACTAGTAAGTAAAAAGGTCGATATCCTTACGTAGGGTATCGACCTTTTTTGGCTCTATAATAAATTGGACTGATGACTAAAAATCATCAGTCCAATTTTTATGTTTGAATACAAAAATGGCGCAAT
>NZ_JBXARC010000016.1:0-48713 GCF_058807855.1 Staphylococcus sp. GW821-FHT11H10
CGCCATTTTTGTATTCAAACATAAAAATTGGACTGATGATTTTTAGTCATCAGTCCAATTTATTATAGAGCCATTTTGTTTTATTACCCTCTTACTATATATACTTTTATAGCATTAACTTACTGATTATAGAGTCATAAACTTGATTCCATAAGTCAGTATCTGATTTATATTTAGAAGTGATTTCATGATGTACTTCTTTTTCTTTATCCTCATAATTGTGTGCATCTTTAGGTGGTAGTTTTTCAGCTCTAAGTTGAGTAACAAATTCTTGGGCTTCACGAGCTCTAGGGCCCCAAACACTCACCTGTTCAAATTGATCATTCATAAAGATAAAGATTGGAATCGAGCGTGCTGTACCATTTGTTAAATATTGATCAATGAGATTTGTGTCTTCATCTCTATGGAATACGCGTACTTCTAGCTGTAGTGATTCACTTATACGCTTTAATATAGGTAAGTTCATCATAGCGTCGCCGCACCAATCTTCACTTATAACCAAGACTTTAGAATAAGAACTATCTTTAAGTTGATTGATTCTATCGTCAGACGAAGGTAGTGTGAATGCATTGTAAATTGTTAGTACATTATCTTTATTCACAGTCATGCTATCGATATATTCATCAAGTGGCTGACTATTATTAAAATATGTTTCTAAATTAGCCATAAATAAAACCTCCCCGTTAAATTTATATCATTATAACAATTTTTACTAAGAATGAATAATTATAAAACTTAAAATATATTAGTTTTATCACAATTAATAAGAACGTTAAAACAACGTTACAATTCTGTAAGAAATGATTGTAGTGGTTTAGATGTTTCTCAGTAAGTGGTTATGATATATTTAAGTTAATAAGAATAGAAGTGGTGGTACGGTTGCGCATTCAAAATCGATGGATAATCTTTAGTATTTTTACAATAATAGCTTTTATAGTGGTTACGTGTCTTACAATCTATAAAAATGAAAAAACAATTAATCTTACTGAAGTGAAGATAAATGATATTCAATTAAATGAACCATTTAATGAAAATGATTATGAGATAAATCATCACATAAAGTTGGATAGATACAAATTCTATAATGATAAAAAACATAAAGATTTAACTGTAAAAGTAAAAAATAAACACCAAACAGTAAAAGGGATCGTATTGATTAATGATCATGATGTAACAACAAACTTTGGTGTTAAAATTGGAGATAGAGTGGATCATGCAATCAATTATTTAGGTGATAATTATCGTAAAGATAAAGTAGGTAAGGGATATGATGCGTTAATTTATGTTGATAAAGAGCACCATATGAAGCTATCCATTTTATATAAGGATAATGTGGTTAAACGAATAGAATTTTTTAGTCGTTAAAAAGTGATACTTTTACAATGCACTTCAAAATAAGCTACTTTTCGATAAGATAGAGATAATTCAATTAAGAAAGTAAGTGAAATAATGGATAAGATTACCTTTTTAAATGAACTTGAATTAGAACTTGATGAATTACCAAGAAAAGAAAAAGATAAACTCATGGATGATTATGAAAATCATTTCTATGAACAAGAATCGAAAGGGAAATCAGAAAAAGATATTATATCGGATTTAAGAGAACCACATGATATAGGTAAAGAAGTTAAAGCCAAAGAAGCAATATCCTATGCTAAAGTAACACCTAACCTACGTAATATTATTAGGGCTATAATGGCTTCATTAAGTCTTGGCGTGCTTTCTTTTTTCTTCATCATCATCCCTATTGTAATATTTATAGCATTATTGATTGTAGTGTTTATATTCTCTGTTTTTTTAATTTCTCTTCCATTAATAATAATATCAATGAGTATCATTAAAGGGATTGTTGATTCGTTTAGCAATTTCTTATTTAGCATTTCATATGCCGGATTAGGTATCGTCTTATTTGTAGTTACCATGAAAATTACACAAAATTTATATCGACTTGTATTAAAATATTTAACTTGGTATATCCAAACGGTTAAAGGAAGAATTAAACAATGAAGAAGGCAATGATAACAGGCATAGTAATATTTGTAGGATTTTTCTTAGCAGCAACTTTAGTCTGGTTTGTGCATGATAAAGATGAATATAAAAAGCTAAAATATGATAGAGCATACAGTAATGTGAAAATGAATAATTTAAATATTGACAGCTATAATTCAGAACTCACAATTAAGCAAGGAGAACATTGTGGTGTTAAATATTATGGTGATAATGATGTTAAGGTATATCGCACAAAAGATACATTATATATAAAAGAGCATAAATCTGATAAGAGGGGTTATAGCGTTAATATTAATCCTTTTAATCAAAGTAAATCAAAAATTGAAGTTACACTTCCAAATAAAAACATTAATAATTTAGATGTATATTCAGGATTTGGAAATGTGAATCTTGATGGCATTAACGCGAAGAAAGGTTCGATTTATCAAGACAATAAATATTTAAAAATTCAAAATTCAAAATTTGATAATCTTTCCTTCAAGAGCGATGCTGGTGGAGTAAAAATTAAAAACAGTGATATCTTTAATAGTGAATTTAAGACAGGGGTAGGTAACGTCGAAGTAAATAATTCAAAGTTAAAAAAATCGTTATTTGTAAGTGAACTTGGTTATCTTAATTTCACAAACATGAATAGTGAAACAGATGTAAAAGGCTCAAGTAAGCTTGATTATATTCATTTGGACTATAAAGATGAACCTAAAAATACTTTATTAAAATTACACCCAGGTACAGGAGAGGCAAAAGTTGAAAATAAAGCTTTTAATAAAGGTAAGGTAGGAAATAGTAATAATGTAATTGAATTTTACACGGTAAAAGAAAATATCACAATAAAGTAAAATGATTGCCTACACAATAAGAGGCAATCACTTATATAAGTCGACGAACGATTTTAAAGTTCGTCTATTTTTTAATAATTTGCGAATGTTAAATCGGTATCAATTAGACCATTAAATTGTTGGATAGTTAACTCATTTCCATCTAACCAAGATTGAAAATTTATTGATGTGGGTGATTGATTTTCACCTAGTGTCATCCAAGCGGTTAAGTTTTGCGGTTCATACATTGAAGTGTGTATCGTACCTGACCAACTTTTAAATAATTTGCTATATATTTCGAATTTTGGATCATTAAATAATTTAAAAGCTGTATGTTTATCTAAGCTTTGTGAAGTTTGTGAGACAGTACGTTCTAGACGTTCACGTGATTCTTTTGTGTAATTTCGGTTTTCATGCGTTAAGATTTCGAAATGATTTGTACATACTTTATCATATCTGACATCAAAAGAACGTGGTGTAACCTCAACGATTGCGTGATTAAGCTTTCTATCCATTAAAATATAACTGAAAGAGCTTCTATGAGGGAGTTCTTTCAAGAATCTAACGGCTTCATCAACGTCTTTACAATATTCTAAAACAAGACGACCAATCATATAACATACAAAGCCATTAGCAGGGTGTTTACGATGCATAAAGTTATAGCCCATCGTCAAACCAGCTTCATTCATACCATCCATACGACCTGTTACTCTAGACGTAGGCCCAATTTGCGCTAGCCCTCCGTCATTAGGTTGGAATAATAAATATCTCCCATCGTATGTGGCAGGATGATAATCATAATTGCGCACCATAAAATCCTTACCTTGAAATACAGTACATCCACTTTCTTTTAAATCTGTGAAACGATAATGTGCAAAATTTAATATCATTTGTTTTGTAGGTAAGTTCAGTACTTCTTGCATACCCATTAACTCTTCCCATATTTCTGGCGCGTATGTTTGAAATACTTGATACGTTTCGTTAACATCTATATCAAATCGGGGCATACGTTTTTTCCATTCACGTTCACGATTTTGCAATAAGGGTGTTTGTTTTAGCCATAGCGCTGTTATGACCCCTAAATCATAATGCGATCCTCTAAACGTCATTATATCTGATTTCACTTGTTGCATGAGAAGGCCTCCTGAAAATTCTAAATATTGTAAAATAGCATTAATTGAAAACTAATATAATTATTATTATACTGAACATGATAGCAAGAAAAATTTAAAAAACAAGGAGGGGTACTATGTTTCAAGACGCTTATTTAAAAGTATATAACAAAGTAAAAGCTTGGTGGTTGTATTAAACTAATTTACAATTGAAAATTTATGAAGTTTTTGAATTTTGAAATTTATTTTATAGTTATTATTATAAGACGAAAAAAGGTATCTATTTAACCATAACAGTAAGTATGATAATATATAATATTGTAAACATACTTATATCTATTTAGAGGTGAAACATACATGTGGGATTTAATTAAAGGTTTATTCAAATTCTTATTAAGCTTAGTAGTTATTACATCAGTAGTAGTTGGTGTAGGTGTTGTAGCATTTGCTTACATCTTCAAGAAAGACTTTGAAGATATCGAAAGAAAAACTAAAGAAATCGTTTCAGATATCGAAAGTAATAACGCGTAATAATAGTAATTTAACCAGTGACTTCCGTTTTGAAGTTACTGGTTTTTTATTTCAATAAATTCAAACAATGATTAAGAATAATTGTCATAGACACCAATCTTTTAATAAAATAAAGGTAATTAGACAATAGGAGGTATTCTGATGACGACGAAGGGTTATATTGGTTCATACACAAAAAAAGAAGGTAAAGGTATTTACTTATTCGAATTAAATGAAGATAGTGGACAAATTAGTTCTGTTAATACTGGTTATGAGATTGAAGCATCTACTTATCTTGCTCAAACAGATGATTATTTATACGCAATCACTAAAGAAGGTGAACACTGCGGGGTAGCTGCTTTTAAAAAAGAAGCTTCTGGTTCGTTAACATTAATTAATAAATGCTTAGAATCTGTAGAGGGTACAGGTTGCTATATATCGGTATCATCTGACCACAATTTTTTATTTGAAGCAGTGTACGGCGCTGGTATCGCTAGAATATATCAATTGAATAAAGATACAGGTGAGATCATTAAGTTAATTCAAGAATTAAATCACGACTATCCACTTGGAAGTCATGAACGTCAAGAGCATTCACATGTCCACTATATAAATGAAACACCCGATTGCAAATATGTTGTAGCTACTGATTTAGGTACAGACAGAGTTGTAACTTATGAATTCAGTAATGAAGGTCTTAAAGAATACAAAGTTTCTAAATTTAAAGATCAAGATGGTCCAAGACATATTGCATTTCACAATAATGGTGAATATGCCTACATTGTTCATGAATTATCTAATTATGTTAGCGTAGCTAAATATAAAGATGGTCAATTTGAAGAACTAGAACGTCATTTAACTGTTCCTGAAGATTTTAATGATGACACTAAATTAGCGGCTGTTCGCTTATCGCATGATCAACAAACTTTATATATTAGTAACCGTGGTCATGATAGTATTGCGGTATTCACGATTACAGAGAATGGCGCGGGACTAAACCCTGTAGAAATCGTTAAAAGTGGGGACCAATTCCCAAGAGATTTTAATATTACTGAATCAGATGACTATCTAGTTTGTGCCCATCAAGAGGGTAATTATGAAATTACAGTTTTTAAAAGAGACACAAATACTGGTAAATTAACGCCAACAGATAATCAACAAATTGCACCTGAAGGTGTACATGTTAGTTTTATTTAAGTAAAATACTAAGCCACGGCAGTGTAAAATGTCGTGGCTTTTTGCAAATTTTTATAAGTTTTTAAAAAATGTTCTAATATATTTAAATTTACCTTTATAAGGCGGATACATAACACTTGAATCTAATCGCGTAGACCTAAAGATGTATGACTTGCTATGGCTAAAGGTTTGGAAAGTATATTTACCATGATATTGTCCAATGCCAGACATTCCGACACCACCAAATGGTAAATTAGGATTAGCAAGATGCATTAAAGTATCATTAATTGCACCGCCACCGAAAGATAATTCGTTTAATACACGGTGTGTAGTATTCTCATCTTCACTAAATAAATATAAACTTAACGGTTTAGCTTTACTCTGAATAATATCTACTGCCTCATTAAAATCATCATAAGTAATAATAGGTAATATAGGTCCAAAGATTTCATCTTGCATGATTTTAGAACTTGACGTAATACTATCTAAAATAGTTGGTTCTATATAGCGTGTTGTAGCATTTGCATTACCACCGAAAATAACATGGTTTTGGTGCACGTTAAGTAATTCATTTAAGCGATTAAAGTGTTTATCATTAACTATGCGACCAAAATCTGGACTTTCCTCTATGTTAGTACCATAAAATTCTTGAATACTTTGTTTAAGTGCTTCAACCAATTCGTTTTTGACCTTCTTATTAACTAATATATAATCCGGAGCCACACATGTTTGTCCTGCATTAGTAAATTTACCGAAACTAATACGATCACTAGCAACTTTAATATTAGCAGTATCATCTACAATAACTGGAGATTTACCGCCTAATTCAAGGGTAACAGGAACTAAATTTTTGCTTGCTGCTTCATACACGATTTGACCAACCTTGTCACTACCTGTAAAGAATATGTAGTCAAATGGCAGATTAATTAATGTTTGTGTTTCTTCTATACCACCCTCGATAACACCTATATAATCAGTAGTAAATACGTCTTCAATAATTTGACGAATGACCGTGGCAACGTGAGGTGTTAATTCAGATGGTTTTATAATAGCAGTATTTCCAGCTGCAATAGCCCCAATTAAAGGTTCAAATAGTAACTGTACAGGATAATTAAATGGACCAATGATTAATACTGTGCCATATGGTTCTTGTTTGATATAACTTTTTGCCGGAAACATAAATAGAGGTGTATCAACTTGTTTTGTTTTAGACCAATTTTTAAGTTCTTTTCTCGCAGTTTTAATACTTTTTAGTGTGATAGCAATTTCTGTGGCATATGCTTCAACAGGACTTTTTCCCAAATCAGTCTTTAGAGCATCTAGTAAATCATTTTCATGATTTTTAATACTTTTACTTAGAAGTTTTAATTGATGTTTTCGAAATTTTAAATCTTTCGTTTTATGTGTTTTGAAAAAAGCTTTACTTTCTTCAAATTGTTGCTCAATGCTTGGCAATGTGTGATACCTCCTAAATAGTAAAATCTATATTAAAGAATTAAATTAAAATAAATGATGTAATTCATCATATCTATACCCTAAATATTTTTCAATAAAAAACAGTTGAATGAAAAGATTCATTCAACTGCGTATATAAAGGCGATAACTAAATTGCCAATATGTTTTATTTAATTAGAGCATCTGTGATTTGAGGTACCACTTGTTTTTTACGTGATACAACGCCTGATAAGAATGCCATGCCATCATCTAATTGAACTTTAAATGCCTCGCCGACTTTATCTTTTTCAGCACCTACTACTAAGATTTTAGAATCACTATTAATAATGTCAGTAACTACTAATACAAATAAATCATACTTTTCATTAGCACTTGTTTCTAACATTGCTTTTTCAAGATCTTCTTTACGATTTAATACTTCATCAATGTCGACAGTATTTACTTGGGCAATGCGTGTAACATAGTCGCCCATATTAAATGATTTAGCATCCATGTCTAATAATTCCTCTGCAGATTTATCAGTAGTTGATGCACCAGCTTTTAACATTTCTAAGCCATATTCATCTAAATCAACATTTGCTAAATCTTTTAAATCTTTAGCAGCATTTACATCCTCATCAGTACAAGTAGGAGATTTGAATAATAAGCTATCAGAAATAATTGCTGAAATCATCAAACCTGCGATATGCGGTTTAATTTCAAAGCCACGTTCTTTGTACATTTTGTAAAGAATAGTAGCAGTACAACCAACTGGTTCTGCGCGGTACCAAAGCGGTGAAGCAGTTTCGAAATTAGCGATTCTATGATGATCCACAACGTGTTTAATCTCTGCGTCAGAAATTGTTTCAGCACTTTGTTGGAACTCATTGTGATCGACTAAGATTACTTCTTGACCATCTAAATTATCACTTAATAATTCTGGTGCTTTAACTTCAAAATGATCTAAAGCAAATTTAGTTTCAGGATTAATATCTCCTAAACGATATGGCGTCGCTTCAGAGTTACCAGTTAATTGTTCAAAATCAGCCATGATGATAGCTGATGCTATTGCATCTGTGTCTGGATTTTGATGTCCAAAAATATAAGTTTTTGCCATTGTTATTATCCACCCTTATCATTTAATTTTTCATCTTATTTTATCATGTTTCATTTAGCTACATCTACCTCTGCGCCTAATGAGTTTACAAAATGTCCTAAAGCCCATTTATGACCACTCTCATTGAATGAAGCAACACCATCTTTCGGAATAGTAATGTTATACCCCAAATTATAGGCTGAAACAGCAGTGTGTAAAATACAAATATCTGTACAAACACCCACAATTTCAATATCTTTTATATTTCTCTCTCTCAATAGACTATCTAGAGGTGTACCATAGAATGAATCATAACGACGCTTATTTAAATAATGAATATTACTGTTTCCACTAATGTTATTATAAAAGGCTTTAATCTTACCATATAATTCACGTCCTGCTGTGCCCTCAATATTGTGAGGAGGGAATAACTTTGTCTCAGGATGGAACATATCGTTCTCATAATGTAAATCCATCATAAAGAAAATATCTTGGCCTTCAGACTGATATGTCTCTAAACGTTTCAGTATAAAAGATTCAATATCTTGCCCAGGTTTACCACATGTTAATCGACCATCATCTGCAATGAAGTCATAAGAATAATCTACTACTATTAGTGCTTTTCTAGTCATAATCAATCTTCCTCTCTATTAAATGTTTGAGCTATTTAAAAATTGTATAATTATATAGAAACGATTAAATTATTACCTCATTAATCATTATATATATTATAGCTAATCCCATTCTAAAATGGTATATAGCAATAAAATAGGTTTGAAAGTTTAGATAGGGGATACGTTATGTTAATAAATGCTCAAGATTATGGATTAAAAGGATGTAATAAACGCAAAGACACTAAAGCAATACAACGAGCACTGAATAAAGCAAGATATGGTGAACACACTGTACTTATACCTAGCGGTACATATTATATTTCGAAAGCACTCATCATTTATGACTCAACAACTTTATTACTAGAAGATGATACGACATTACTAAGATGTGGTAAGGATGCACTTTTAAAAAATGGCCATCGTTTTGGTTTTTATAAAGGATATCAAGGTAATAGTCATATTTATATTAAAGGTGGAACGTTTGATATGAATGGCTCTAAATATCCATACAATAATACTGCGATGTCAATTGGACATGCAGAAGATATTCAATTAATAGGTGTAACAGTATTAAACGTAGTTGACGGACACGCTCTAGACGCTTGTGGTATCAATGGTTTGTATATCAAAAATTGCAATTTTAAAGGTTTTAATGATTTTGATGGGGATCGTTCATTTTCTGAAGCAATTCAATTAGATATTCAAGTACCTGGTGCGTTTCCTAAATTTGGGACGACAGACGGAACCATCACTAAAAATGTAGTCATTGAGAATTGTTATTTTGGGAATTCAGATGACCATCAAATGCGTCCATGGAATAGAGCAATTGGCTCACATGCAAGCAGGTATAATAAGTTCTACGAAAATGTGCATATAAAAGATAATTGTTTTGAGGGGACTGAAGACTATGCACTAACACCCCTAAAAGCTAAAAATATGATTATTTCACGCAATAAATTCAAAAATTGTAAAGGTGGTATTCGATTTTTAGGGGTAAAAGATGGAAAAAATGCTGCTGATCCTGTTACTGGCAAAGTCATGGAATCTCAAGCTGGTGAGAATTTCAGTGTGATTGGTAATCACTTTATTGGAGAAATGAAAAAAGATGCCATTCACATTAGAAGCTATAATAATGTAAAACATCAGCAAGTGTTTATCGCCGGTAATACTTTTGATAAAGCATCACAAACTATACATTTAGAAGATATAGAAGATTTAACCCTAAACCAGGGTGAAGATGTTACCATTAAAAAAATTAATGTAGACTGAGTAGAGATAATGTTTTCGAACACAACCCAACAATAAATAGCCAGTAAATACGTTTTGAAGACGCATTTACTGGCTATTTAATTTCGATACATCAGTGTTAAATAAGGACAAGACAGCAAATTTTTTATAATTTCGTCATAATGCCTTTCGATATTTATCTAATGGTGATTAAATGCACCTATAATTTTAACTTCAAAATCTAAAGTCTGTAATATTGTGATAACCTTATTGAGTTTTTCATTTTTCCCAATATCGGTTTGAACAAAAAATCTGTACATACCTAACTGCGTCTTAAGAGGTCTAGACTCAATCCATGACAAGTTAATATCAAATAAAGCAAATGTGTTAAGTATACTAGCTAATAATCCAGCTTTATCGTGTTTAGGTGTTATCAGTAATAGCGTACTAGAAGCAGATTCATTGTAGTGCTCGTTACTTTTTACTACTAAAAAACGAGTGACGTTATGTGGATAGTCTTGTATATGTGTATCTATCGGTTCGAAACCATATGACTCTCCGCTTCCTAATGGTGCAATAGCAGCGACATGTGTGTCAATTTTTTCTAAACTTTGAATCGTACTATCAACATAATCATATAAGAAATGATGTCGATGGATATATTGACTCGTTTGACTTATTGCAGGTGCAATGGAATAAACCTTTTTAATATCATCCAGTGAAGTACCTTTATTAGCGTATAAACCAAAATTAATATCTAAATGGATTTCGCCATGAGCGTATATATCTTCTTGTGCAAGTGCATCCGCAACAATATTAATAGTACCTTCAATTGAGTTCTCAATAGGTACGATACCTACAGCATCACTATGACTATTAACGGCTTTAATTACTTCATAAAGATTTGATTTAGGTGAATATGTAACTTCTTCCTCAGATAAATAAGTTTTTGCAGCTAAATAAGAAAATGTTCCCTTAGGGCCTAAATAATATAAACGCATCTTTGTTCGTCACCTCGTATTATCGAACACTAGTGAAATGGACATTTCATTGACTGTTTCTTTTTATAATGAAAATTAGGATCCTTGATTTCATTATTATAACCATGATGATAATTTGAAGTTAGGGTCGGTGAAAGTGGTGGGGCTAACCAAGACCATTTACCTGTGACATCACGGTTATTTGCTAGTTCCTTTTCTTCAAATAATTGAAATTGTTTTGATGCAGTAAGGTGATCAACAATAGAAACACCTTGAGATTTAAATGAATGGTATACAGCATAATTAAGTTCAACGAGTGTTCGATCTTTATTAAAAGAATTATTTTTTAGTGTACCAAATTCAAACGCTTCTGCAATACTTTCCAATAAATTATAGCGGTAAGAGTCAGTGAAATTGCGTACTGCAATTTCTGTTACCATATACCATCCATTAAACGGGGCAGTTGGATAAGTAATGCCACCAATTTTCAAATCCATATTAGAAATGATTGGAACACCATACCATTTTAAATTTAAATCCTTTAACTTTGGATAATGTTCATGTTCTATTTCAACTTCTTTTATTAATTCATGGGGTAACTCAAACCATTTTATAGAATCATTAGGTAATTGATAAATGAGTGGTAGTACATCGAAATCAGTACCTTTGCCTTTCCAACCTAAATGCTCAGCTAATTGTGTGATTTCACGTTCAGATGGATCACCGGCATGTTCATAACCAGCATATCTAATAAGTTGATTATTATAGATACGAGGTGCTTGATTAGGTGAAAAAATCGTTATATAAGGCTTGATCTTACCATTATTCGTCGCATGTTCAAGATGATGATTGATTGTATCTATAAAATCACGCTCATTATCAACGTTTCTAGCATCTTCTACATTTAAAGAATCCCAAAATAAGCGTCCAATACAGCGATTAGAGTTACGCCAAGCAAGTTTAGCGCCATACGACAACTCTTCCAAAGTATGCGTATATGTACCAGTATGTTCAATTTCTTTTTCTATCTCTTTTATTCTTTTATCAAAAATAGATGGATTGTAATTAAGTTCACGATACATCGTTTCGATAAAACTTCTTGCTTCTTCCAATAACATATAACCACCTCGGTTCATATTATAATCTAGACAATAAATTAACTCATTCAATTACATAGATTGTCACGAATTTGTCTTATTGATACTTATTTAAATTTTAATTGTATCAATAGGATGTGAATACGCACTTCTACTGAATTATGATAAAATGTACTAAAACATCGTTAGGAGAGATTGTGGTGTATCGTTACGAAGATGACAGTTTAATGTTACATAATGACTTATACCAAATTAACATGGCAGAGAGCTATTGGAATGATGGTATTCATGAACGAAATGCAGTATTTGATTTGTATTTTAGAAGTATGCCATTTGAGAGTGGATATGCAGTTTTTAATGGTTTAAAAAGAGTAATTCAATTTATTGAACATTTTCATTTTAGTGATTCTGATATTGAATATTTACAGTCAATAGGTTATAAAAATGATTTCTTAAACTATTTAAAAAATTTAAAGTTCACTGGTAATATTCGCTCAATGCAAGAAGGTGAATTGTGTTTTGGAAATGAACCATTACTTAGAGTGGAGGCACCATTAATTCAAGCGCAACTTATAGAAACCGTATTACTTAATATAATCAACTTCCATACATTAATTTCGACTAAAGCAAGTAGAATTCGTCAAGTAGCACCTGATGATACATTAATGGAATTTGGAACTCGCCGTGCACAAGAGTTAGATGCTGCGTTATGGGGGGCTAGAGCTGCTTATATCGGTGGTTTTGATTCTACTAGTAATGTGCGTTCCGGTAAATTATTTGGTATACCCGTTTCTGGTACGCATGCACACGCTTTAGTTCAAACATATGGTGATGAATATAAAGCTTTTAAAATTTATGCAGAACGCCATAAAAATTGTGTGTTCTTAGTTGATACGTTCCACACGCTTAAATCAGGTGTTCCTACAGCTATTAAAGTAGCGAAAGAACTAGGGGATAAAATCAATTTCATTGGTATCCGTTTAGATTCTGGAGATATTGCTTATTTATCTAAAGAAGCACGCAGAATGTTAGATGAAGCGGGATTCAAAGATGCTAAAATCATCGCATCTAATGACTTAGATGAACAAACGATAATGAGTTTGAAATCTCAAGGAGCTAAAGTTGACTCATGGGGTGTAGGTACGAAATTAATTACTGGTTATGACCAACCAGCACTTGGTGCAGTATATAAACTAGTAGCAGTTGTAGATGACAACGGCCGATATGTTGATAGAATTAAACTGTCCAACAATGCAGAAAAAGTGACAACACCTGGTAAGAAGAAAGTGTATCGCATTATAAATACTAAAACAGGTAAAGCAGAAGGCGACTATATTACTCTAGAACATGAGAATCCTAATAATGAAAAACCTTTAAAAATGTTCCATCCAGTTCACACGTATAAAATGAAACATATCAAACACTTTGAAGCGATTGACTTGCATCATTCAATCTTTGAAAATGGGAAACTTGTTTACCAATTACCGAGTGAAAAAGAGGCACAAGAATACTCTAAAAAGGCATTATCTAAATTATGGGATGAAAATAAACGTTATTTAAATCCTCAAGAATACCCTGTGGATTTAAGTACAGCTTGTTGGGACAACAAACATAAGCGTATTTTCGAAGTTGCAGAACACGTAAAAGAGATGGAGGAAGACAATGACTAATTTACAAGATATTGTAGTCAATGAAATGAAAGTGAAGAAACATATTGATAGTGAACAAGAGTCACGTGAAATTATTCAATTTATTAAAAGCTATGTGCAATCACATTCATTTATTAAATCTTTAGTGTTAGGTATTTCTGGTGGTCAAGATTCTACTTTGACTGGTAAATTAGCTCAGCTAGCAGTTGAAGAATTACGTAATGAAGGGCGAGATTGTCAATTTATTGCTGTGAAATTACCATATGGTGTGCAGAAAGATGCAGAAGAAGTTGAAGATGCATTAAACTTTATTCATCCCGATGAAATCATTACTGTCAATATTAAACCTGCTGTTGATCAAAGTGTTAAATCTTTAAACGAGGCTGGTATTGAATTAACAGATTTTCAACGTGGTAACGAAAAAGCACGTGAACGTATGAAGGTTCAATTTTCAATCGCATCAAATCGTAGTGGTATTGTTATTGGTACGGATCATTCTGCAGAGAATATTACAGGATTTTATACTAAGTACGGTGATGGTGCTGCTGATATCGCACCTATCTTTGGTCTAAATAAAAGACAAGGAAGACAGCTACTTAAATATTTGAACGCACCAAAGCATTTATACGAAAAAGTTCCCACAGCAGATTTAGAGGATGATAAACCACAATTACCTGATGAAGAAGCTTTGGGTGTTACTTATGATCAAATTGATGACTATTTAGAAGGTAAACGTATATCTAGTGAAGCCCGTGATACGATTGAAAATCACTATGTCAAAAATGCACATAAACGTGAATTAGCCTATACGCGTTATACTTGGCCTAAAAATTAAAAAAAGATTTTCTAGTGACAAAATAAAAATTCACTGATAAAATTATTTCGATTTTAGATATCCATGTAAGAAAAGGGGATTAGTATGTCAGTGATAACTTCAAATCCATGGTCAATGGTATTAGCGATATTCGTCATCAACGTTTTTTATGTTACATTTTTAACAATGCGTACAATATTAACGTTAAAAGGTTATCGTTATATGGCGGCTGCAGTAAGTTTCCTTGAAGTGTTAGTATATGTAGTTGGTCTTGGTATGGTAATGTCTAGTTTAGACCAAATTCAAAATATCTTTGCTTATGCGTTTGGTTTTTCGATTGGGATTTTAGTAGGTATGAAAATTGAAGAAAAACTCGCATTAGGTTATACAGTCGTAAATGTAACCTCATCAGAGTATGAAATTGATTTACCAAATGAGTTAAGAAATTTAGGTTATGGTGTTACACACTATGCAGCACATGGTCGCGATGGTAGTCGAATGGTAATGCAGATTTTAACGCCAAGACGTTATGAACGTAAATTAATGGAGACAGTACGAAATTTAGATGAGAAAGCGTTTATTATAGCGTATGAGCCAAGAGCGATTCACGGCGGTTTCTGGACTAAAGGCGTTCGAACTCGAAAAGTAAAAGCATACGAAGTAGAAGAAATAGAAAGTGTTGTGGAGCATGACGATGAAGTTCAAAGTAAATGAAAATGAAACAATCTCAGAATGTTTAACACGTATGCGTGAAGAAGGCTATATGCCAGTTAAACGAATTGAAAAACCTATATACACTGAAGATGAAAAAGGTAATGTAGTAGTATTAAGACAGGATATTCAATTTGTTGGTAAAAAGCTTTGATTTAATAATATAAATTACAACTCAAATTAATTTTATTAAGAGTGAAAAGAAGCTAAAGTACAACTTCTTTTTACTCTTTTTATTATCGGATTATTGTTAGATAAGTGTATTATTTAGATAAAATCCATTATACTAAGTTTGTAAAAAAAGATTTATACATTTGATTAATTATCTGTTAAACTAAAAATGAAGTTTTAAAAACGAACTTTTCCCAATAATTTACGTTTAATGTACAGTTTTGAATTATAAATTTATACATAGAATAGGAGATTAGAAATGATTGATCGTTATTCAAGAGAAGAAATGGCAAATATTTGGACTGATCAAAATAGATATGAAGCTTGGTTAGAGGTTGAAATCTTGGCCTGTGAAGCTTGGAGTGAATTAGGCCACATTCCTAAAGAAGATGTAAAAAAAATAAGACAGAACGCTAAAGTAGATGTGAAACGTGCTCAAGAAATCGAACAAGAAACAAGACACGATGTTGTGGCATTTACTAGACAAGTATCGGAAACGTTAGGTGACGAACGTAAATGGGTTCATTATGGCTTAACTTCTACAGATGTAGTTGATACAGCGCTAAGTTATGTTATAAAGCAGGCCAACGAAATTATTGAGAAAGATATTGAACGTTTCATAAAAGTTTTAGAAGAGAAAGCTAAAAATTATAAATACACATTGATGATGGGGCGTACACATGGTGTACATGCTGAACCGACTACATTTGGTGTTAAAATGGCATTATGGTATACAGAAATGAAACGTAATCTAAAGCGTTTCAAAGAGGTACGTAAAGAAATAGAAGTTGGTAAAATGAGTGGTGCAGTTGGTACATTTGCTAACATTCCTCCTGAAATAGAACAATATGTATGTGACCATTTAGGCATTGATACTGCATCCGTTTCTACTCAAACATTACAACGTGACCGTCATGCATACTATATCGCTACACTAGCACTAGTAGCTACATCTCTTGAAAAATTTGCGGTAGAGATACGTAATTTACAAAAAACAGAAACACGTGAAGTTGAAGAAGCATTTGCAAAAGGTCAAAAAGGGTCATCAGCTATGCCTCATAAAAGAAATCCTATTGGTTCAGAAAATATAACAGGTATTTCAAGAGTGATTCGAGGTTACATTACAACGGCTTATGAAAATGTGCCTTTATGGCACGAACGTGATATTTCTCACTCTTCAGCTGAACGTATCATGTTACCAGATGTTACAATTGCTTTAGATTATGCTTTAAATAGATTCACTAATATTGTTGATAGACTAACTGTTTTTGAAGACAACATGAGAAATAATATCGATAAAACATTTGGACTAATCTTCTCACAACGTGTATTACTAGCGTTAATTAATAAAGGCATGGTTCGTGAAGAAGCATATGATAGAGTGCAGCCTAAAGCAATGGAATCTTGGGAAACTAAAACACCATTCCGTCAATTAATAGAAAAGGATGAGTCTATCACTAATGTGCTTTCTAAAGAAGAATTAGATGAATGTTTCAACCCTGAACATCATTTAAATCAAGTTGATACAATCTTTAAACGTGCAGGTTTAGAGTAATAAGTTAACGGTTTTCAATAAAAATACTACACTTTAACTATTTAATGCGTTAAAATGAGATTATATTGAAAACGGATTATAGGGGTTGTTTGAGATGCAAATAGAGAAATTACGAGGACAAGCGTTAGATGAACTTTTTGATGCGATTCTTACACTTGAAAATAGAGAAGAATGTTATCAATTCTTTGATGATTTATGCACTGTCAATGAATTACAATCATTATCTCAAAGATTACAAGTTGCTAAGATGATTAAACAAGGGTATACTTACGCAACAATCGAAAAAGAATCTGGTGCTTCTACAGCAACAATATCTAGAGTAAAACGATCATTACAATGGGGTAATGACGCATATACAATGATATTAGAACGATTAAATATAGAAACAAAAAAATAATATTACGTTTAACATATATTTATAAATTGAAATGCTCCCTTCAAAATTGACAATAATTTGGATATTTTGATGGGAGCGTTCTGTTTTATATTGAATTTATACAGGCTAATAGTAAGTAAACAACTTTTAATTTACTTAATTTTTAACAAATAAACTTATAAGATATTAGGTCTTTCGTTCTTTAATAGACAGTATAGATTCTAATGATTCTGTTTAGAATTGGTACACTAAAAATGATATAATTTAGTGTATGTTAAAAAAAGGAGTTAAAGGATTATGTATGACATTAAAGCGTGGCAACATGTGTTTAAATTAGATCCCGCCAAAGAAATAAGTGATAATGATTTAGATGCACTATGTATGTCAGATACTGATGCTATCATGATTGGTGGCACAGATAATGTTACCGAAGATAATGTCATTCATTTGATGAGTAGAGTAAGAAGATATCCATTACCATTAGTCCTCGAAATATCTAATATTGAGAGTATTATTCCTGGTTTCGATTTTTATTTTGTACCAACAGTTCTAAATAGTCAGGATACTACATATCATAATGGAATGATGCATAAAGCTCTAAAGCAATTCGGATTCATGGTTAATTTTGATGAAGTCGTATTAGAAGGGTATTTAGTTTTAAATCCTGATAGTAAAGTAGCAAAATTAACGCAATCAAATACTAATATAGATATTGAAGATGTAGAGGCATATGCGCAAATGGTTAATGAGATGTACAAACTACCGTTGATGTACTTAGAATATAGTGGTCAGTATGGCGATGTTGAAAAAGTGGAAGCCGCATCCAGATTATTAACAAATACACAATTGTTTTATGGCGGTGGCATTACATCTATAGAACAAGCCAGAGAGATGGCACAATATGCTGACACTATTGTAGTAGGTAATATTATTTATGACGATATTAAAAAGGCTATTAAAACAGTAAAAATAAAAAAGGAGTCTAATAAATGAATTCATTAGTTAATAATATGAATAAAGAGCAAAGTGAAGCGGTAAGAACTACAGAAGGTCCATTACTAATTATGGCCGGCGCTGGTTCAGGTAAAACGAGAGTATTAACACATCGTATCGCCTATTTATTAGATGAAAAAGACGTTTCTCCTTACAATATATTAGCAATTACTTTTACAAATAAAGCAGCTAAAGAAATGAAAGAACGTGTTGAACAATTAGTAGGAGAAGAAGCACAAGTGATTTGGATGTCTACATTCCACTCTATGTGCGTAAGAATATTAAGACGTGATGCAGATAGAATAGGCATTGAACGTAATTTTACTATTATTGATCCTACTGACCAAAAATCCGTCATAAAAGACGTTCTAAAAAATGAAAATATTGACAGTAAACGCTTTGAACCAAGAATGTTTATTGGGGCGATAAGTAACTTAAAAAATGAACTTAAAACACCAGAAGATGCAATAAATGAGGCTAATGACTTCCATTCGCAAATGGTAGCTACTGTTTATAGTGGATACCAACGTCAATTGACTCGAAATGAAGCACTTGATTTTGACGATTTAATTATGAAAACAATTCAGTTGTTCGAACGCATTCCAGATGCACTTGAATATTATCAAAACAAATTCCAATATATTCACGTAGACGAATATCAAGATACAAATAAAGCACAATATACATTAGTAAAGTTGTTAGCTAGTAAATTTAAAAATCTTTGTGTAGTTGGTGACTCAGATCAGTCAATTTATGGTTGGAGGGGTGCAGATATTCAAAATATCCTATCTTTTGAAGAAGATTACCCTGATGCTAAAACGATATTTTTAGAACAAAATTATCGTTCTACAAAGACCATCCTAACTGCTGCAAATGAAGTCATTAAACATAACTCAGAAAGAAAGCCTAAAGGTCTGTGGACTGCAAATACTGGTGGCGAAAAAATTAAATATTATGAAGCAATGACTGAGCGTGATGAAGCTGAGTATGTGGTTAGAGAAATAATGAAACACCGTAAAGCTGGAAAAGATTATAGTGATATGGCAATACTTTATAGAACCAATGCACAGTCACGTGTTTTAGAAGAAACATTTATGAAATCTAATCTTCCTTATACGATGGTTGGAGGCCAAAAATTCTATGACAGAAAAGAAATTAAAGACTTATTAAGTTATTTGAGAGTAGTAGCTAATAGTAATGATGAAATTAGTTTACAACGCATAATCAATGTTCCAAAACGAGGGATAGGACCTTCATCAGTTGAGAAAATTCAACGCTATGCGAATGATAACAATATAAGTATGTTTGACGCATTGGCAGAAGTAGATTTTATTGGTCTTTCAAAAAAAGTAACTCAAGAGTGCATTAAATTTTATGAACTAATTCAAAACTTAATTAAAGAACAGGAATTTTTAGAGGTAAGTGAAATTGTTGTTGAAATATTAGATAAATCTGGGTATAGAGATATGCTTGAACGTGAACAAACACTGGAATCACGTAGTAGACTTGAAAATATAGATGAATTTATGTCTGTGCCTAAAGATTATGAAGAGAATACACCATTAGAAGAACAATCCTTGATTAACTTTTTAACGGATTTATCACTAGTAGCAGACATCGATGAAGCTCAAATTGAAAGTGGCGTAACCCTTATGACAATGCACTCGGCGAAAGGTTTAGAATTTCCAATTGTGTTCCTTATGGGAATGGAAGAATCGCTATTTCCACATATACGTGCAATTAAGAGTGATGATGACCACGAAATGGAAGAAGAACGTCGGATTTGTTATGTAGCAATAACAAGAGCTGAAGAAGTTCTATATATTACGCACGCGACGTCTAGAATGTTATATGGACGCTCACAATCTAATATGCCTTCTAGATTTTTACGTGAAATCCCGGAAGATCTATTAGAAACACCATCTAAGCAGCAGCGTCAAACGATTACCCCAAAAACTTCAACCAAACAACCTAAGCGTGGATTTAGCAAACGTACAACGTCTTCTAAAAAACAAGTTTCTGCTTCTGATTGGAAAATAGGAGATAAAGTTACGCATAAATCATGGGGTGAAGGCATGGTAAGTAACGTTAATGAGAAAAATGGCTCAGTTGAATTAGATATTATATTTAAATCAGAAGGACCAAAGCGCCTGTTAGCTCAATTTGCTCCAATCGAGAAAAAGGAGGATTAATTTATGGGCAATATCAAAAGTCGTGTGAATGAATTACATGATTTATTAAATCAATATGGTTATGAATATTATGTACAAGATAATCCTTCAGTGCCAGATAGTGAATACGATAAATTATTAAGAGAATTAATAGATATAGAAGAGGCACATCCTGAATTTAAGTCACCTGATTCTCCTACTGTACGTGTAGGAGGAGAGGTGCAATCTTCTTTCGAAAAAGTCAACCATGATACACCAATGTTAAGTTTAGGTAATGCTTTCAATGAACAAGAATTACGTCGTTTTGATCAACGTATTCGTGAACAAGTCGGTAGTGTTGAATATATGTGTGAATTGAAAATTGATGGATTAGCTGTGTCCCTTAAATATGTAGAAGGTCGCTTCGTTCAAGGTTTAACTCGAGGTGATGGTACTACAGGTGAAGATATCACTGAAAATTTACGCACCATTCATGCTATTCCATTAAAGATTAATGAACCATTAAGTTTTGAAGTGCGTGGCGAAGCTTACATGCCTCGTAGTTCTTTTATAAGACTAAATGAAGAAAAAGAAAAGAATGAAGAACAACCATTCGCTAATCCACGAAACGCAGCAGCGGGATCGTTAAGGCAACTTGATCCCAAATTGGCAGCTAAACGTAAATTAAGTGTATTCTTATATAGTGTTAATGATTTTACAGATTTTGATGCAACTACTCAGAGTGGTGCGTTGGATGAATTAGATCGTTTAGGATTTAAGACAAATCATGAGCGTATGCGCGTGGGTGATATTGAAGGTGTATTAGAATATATTGAGAAATGGACAAAACAACGTGAACAATTATCCTATGATATTGATGGCATCGTTATAAAAGTGAATGACATTGAACAACAAGATGAAATGGGATACACGCAGAAATCTCCAAGATGGGCGATTGCATATAAGTTTCCTGCCGAAGAAGTGGTAACAACATTACAAGATATTGAGTTAAGTATTGGTAGAACAGGTGTTGTAACACCAACTGCGATTCTTGATCCTGTAAGAGTTGCTGGGACAACTGTATCTAGAGCATCTTTACATAATGAAGATTTAATACATGAGAGAGATATCAGAATTGGGGATAGTGTAGTAGTTAAAAAAGCTGGCGATATTATACCAGAAGTAGTGAAAAGTATTACGGAACGCCGACCTGAAGGTACATTACCGTATTCAATGCCAACACATTGTCCGAGTTGTGACCATGAGTTGGTAAGAATTGAAGGGGAGGTTGCATTACGTTGTATAAATCCAAAGTGTCAGGCTCAACTTGTAGAGGGGTTGATTCACTTTGTATCACGTCAAGCCATAAATATTGATGGCTTAGGAACTAAAATTATACAACAACTCTATCATCACAATGTGATTAATGATGTGGCCGACATCTTCTACCTAACTGAAGACGATTTATTACCTTTAGAGCGTATGGGTTCCAAAAAAGTTGAAAATCTACTAAAAGCGATTGAAGATGCTAAAGCCAATTCTCTAGAGCATCTATTATTTGGTTTAGGAATACGTCATCTAGGAGTTAAAGCAAGTCAAGTTCTAGCTGAAAAATACGAAACAATGGATAGACTACTTGAAGTAACTGAAGAAGAACTTATTAGTATTCATGATATTGGAGATAAGTTAGCTCAATCTGTTGTAACATATTTAGAAAATGAAGATATTAAAGCATTAATTGAAAAATTAAAATATAAAAATGTCAATATGGTTTATAATGGAATTAAAACTTCTGATATAGAAGGTCACCCTGATTTTAAAAATAAAACAATTGTTTTAACAGGTAAATTACAACAACTGACACGAAAAGAAGCATCTGCCTGGTTAGAATTACAAGGCGCAAAAGTTACAAGTAGTGTAACTAAAAAAACAGATTTAGTAATTGCTGGTGAAGATGCAGGTTCTAAATTAACTAAGGCAGAAAAGTTTGGTACTGAAATTTGGACAGAAGAGCAATTCGTGGCTAAACAAAATGAAATATCTAGTTAGAGGAGAACGGCAATGAAGCGGACCCTATTCTTAATTATAACGTCGATTGTGTTGTTAACGGCATGTGGCAATAACAATGATAATAAAAATAACCAATCTGTGAATAAACAAGAAACTAAAACTGACTCAAATAATGTGAAAACAATAGCAACAGATAAAAACGTACAAGGTGATAATTACCGCACGATTTTGCCATTCAAAGAAAGTAAGGCCCGTGGTGTATTACAAGATAACATGGCAAATAGTTACAATGGTGACGATTTCGAAAGTGGTTTATTGACACTAAGCAAAGATGTATTTCCAACTGATGATTACCTTTATCAAGACGGCCAATATCTAGATAAAGATACTCTTAATAGTTATTTAAATCCCAAATACACTAAAAAAGAAATAGATAAAATGAGTGAAAAAGAGAAAGAATCCAATAAAGCGAGTGAGAATTTAGGATTAAATCCATCACACAAAGGTGAGGATGATCCAGAAAAAATCGCAGAACAATCTCCAGCTTATTTATCTAATATTCTTGAACAAGATTTTTACGATAGTGGGGATACTAAAGGAAAAAATATTAAAGGTATGACAATTGGCTTAGCCATGAATAGTGTTTATTATTATCAAAAAGAGAAAGATGGAGAGACTTATAGCAAAGAACTTGATGATAAGGAAATTGAAAAACAAGGTAAACAAATGGCTTCAGAAATCTTAACAAGATTAAGAGCCAATGATGATTTAAAAGATATTCCTATTCATTTTGCAATTTATAAACAATCCGATCAAAATTCAATTACACCAGGAGAATTTATTGCTAATACTACAGTTGATGATGATCAAACTAAAATTAATAAATGGAAAAAAATTGATCAAGTGTCAGCATTATTACCATCTTCAACAGCAAAAAAATACAATGAAAATTTGAATAATAATTTTAAACAATTCAATGACAACCTACAATCTTACTTTACTAACTTCACTCAAGCAGTAGGTAAAGTTAAATTTGACGGTAAAAAACCAACACAATTAACTATAGATTTACCTATTGATTATTATAGTCAAGCTGAAACGATTGGTATTACCCAATATGTTACAGAACAAGCTAGAAAATATTTTGACAATATCGATAGCTATGAAATTCGAATTAAAGACGGAAATACACCAAGAGCTTTGATTAGTAAATCTAAAGAAGATAAAGAGCCCCAAGTTCATATTTATAATAATTAACATAAAACTACGGATAACGCCTACAAGTTGGGTTATCCGTAGTTTTTGTTTAATATTATTATTTTTCACGAACAATAGATTTAACTTTTTCAATATCTCTTTCAACAAAGTCACCTGGATGTTGAGTCAATAAACTCACTACATATGTAACGATGACACTAATAATGAATCCTGGAATAATTTCATACATTCCGAAAATTTCATTTATACTCGCTAAAGGTTTAATCCAAGCAATCCATATAATTACCACAAGGGCACCTGCTACCATACCGCTGATAGCACCAGCTCGTGTAAGCTTTTTCCAATAAAGTGAGAATAATACTAATGGACTGAAAGAAGCTCCAAAGCCGGCCCATGCGTTACCAACTAAGTTAAGTATTGTATCATTTGGAGACCAAGCAATCGCAATTGCTACAATTGCCACAACTAATACAGACAATCTACCAACTAACACGAATTCTTTTTGATGTGTTTTCACACGCTCTTCACCACGTATTAATTTATAAAAGTCTTCAGTTAATGAACTTGATGTTACTAATAGTTGTGATGAGATAGTGCTCATGATAGCTGCAAGAATGGCAGCTAATAAGAACCCGCCTACTAAAGGATGAAATAAAATTTGACTCATAATGATGAATAGTGTCTCAGGATCATCCATCTTAATATGATTATCTGGAATGAATGCGATACCAGTTAACCCTACGCCTACAGCACCAAGTAACCCTACAGTCATCCAACTTATACCTAAACGGCGAGCTTTGGGTAGCATTTTTTGTGACTTTATAGACATAAATCTTACGATGATATGAGGTTGTCCAAAATAACCTAGACCCCATGCAAATAATGAAACAATGCCAAGAAAAGTTGTCCCTCTAAATAAATCCATATTTGTTGGCTTCATTTCAGCAACTCGAGAAAACGTATCCCACCCATTAAGTTGTAACATTGCAACAATAGGGACCATAACCATTGCAATTAACATGATTACACCTTGGAAGAAATCAGTTATAGATACGGCTAAATATCCTCCGAAAAAAGTATAAGCGATAACGATAACTGCAACTAAAATTAATCCAAAATGGTAATTTAGTCCAAACGCACTTTCAAATAGTTTACCACCTGATACAAACCCAGAGTGTGTATAAAGAGTAAAGAATACAACTATTATTAAACCAGAAATGATTTTAATAATATTTTCTTTATCGTTAAGTCGATTTTTGAAGAAATCAGGAAGGGTGATTGCATCACCTGCCACTTCAGTATAAACTCTCAACCTTGGTGCAACGACAAGATAGTTAACATATGCACCTAATGTGAGACCAATTGTTATCCATATTGCTGATAAACCAGTGCTATAGACAGAACCAGGTAGTCCCATTATCATCCAGCCACTCATATCTGATGCACCTGCAGATAAAGCAGTGATATATGGTCCGATACTACGTCCACCAAGCATATATTCACTTAAATTACCTGTAGCTTGTTTGTAGCCGTAATATCCAATGATAAGTAAAATAATAAAATAAATCGCAATCATTATGTATGTTTGCCAATTGGTATTAACTTGACTAGGCAAGCTTGCTCCTAAAATAAGCATAAAGAAATACCCCCTTTTTTTATATGGTGTAAAGACTTAGATGACTTATAAACATTAGTAAATTTCAATTACATGAGTATGCAACTTTTTTAAATGATTTAGTTACATGTAATATTATACAATGTGGTGAATGGTTTAGAGAAGTATAAATTTTAATTTTTAAAAAGAAAAATACTTTCAAAGCACAATAGTAAGCGTTTTCAAAATGTAAAAAAGTTTATTGATTTTATTATACGTAATATGCATATTAAAGATTATAAATATTTTTTATATATAATTTAGGTCAGTATTTTCGTTAAATTAATAATTGAGTTACATTATTTATAAAGTGTTTATTAATTACTTACCTATGAATTAATCATCAATAATGTCATGAAGTTATGTTGTCTCAATAAATATTTAGATTTTTAAGTGAAAATTTGATACAATTTTATGATGAATGAGTAATAAGGAGGCTTTTAATAAATGACTAAAGTTACACGTGAAGAGGTTGAACATATAGCACATTTAGCAAGACTTCAAATTTCTGAAGAAGAAACTGAAGAAATGGCTAATACACTTGAAAGTATCTTAGATTTTGCTAAACAAAATGACACAGCAGATACAGAAGGTATTGAACCAACTTATCATGTATTAGATTTGCAAAATGTGTTACGTGATGATGAAGCAATCGAGGGCATTCCTCAAGAACTTGCATTAAAAAATGCTAAAGAGACAGAAAATGGTCAATTTAAAGTACCAGCTATCATGAATGAGGAGGAAGCTTAAGATGAGTATTCGTTATGAATCAGTTGAAAAATTATCAGAAATGATTAAAAACAATGAGATTAAGCCTTCAGAAGTTGTCAAAGACATCTATGATGCAATTGAAGAAACGGATCCTACTATTAAATCATTTTTAGCACTAGATAAAGATAATGCTATTAAAAAAGCGAAAGAATTAGATGAATTACAAGCAAAAGGTCAAATGGAAGGTAAATTGTTTGGTATTCCTATGGGAATTAAGGACAACATCATTACTAAAGATGTGGAAACAACATGTGCTAGTAAGATGTTAGAAGGATTTGTTCCAATCTATGAATCTACTGTAATGAACAAACTACATGATGAAAATGCGATTCTAATCGGTAAACTGAACATGGATGAATTTGCTATGGGTGGTTCAACTGAAACATCATATTTCAAACAAACTGTTAACCCATTCGATCATACAGCTGTACCAGGTGGTTCGTCAGGTGGTTCAGCAGCAGCAGTTGCAGCAGGTTTAGTACCATTCAGTCTAGGTTCAGATACTGGTGGTTCAATTCGACAACCAGCAGCATATTGTGGTGTAGTTGGTATGAAACCAACTTACGGACGTGTATCACGTTTCGGTTTAGTTGCTTTTGCATCTTCATTAGACCAAATTGGTCCAATTACAAGAAATGTTAAAGATAACGCTATCGTTCTAGAGACAATTTCAGGCGTTGATAGAAATGATTCTACAAGTGCACCAGTTGAAGACGTTGACTTTACTTCAGAAATTGGTAAAGACATTAAAGGCTTAAAAGTTGCTTTACCAAAAGAATATTTAGGTGAAGGTATCAATGAAGATGTTAAAGAAGCTGTTAAGAATGCAGTTGAAACACTTAAATCTCTAGGTGCAGAAGTTGATGAAGTATCACTTCCAAATACGAAATATGGTATTCCATCATATTATGTTATCGCGTCATCAGAAGCATCAGCGAACTTAGCTCGCTTTGATGGTATACGCTATGGCTACCATTCAAAAGAAGCCCAATCATTAGAAGAATTATATAAAATGTCTAGATCTGAAGGATTTGGTGCTGAAGTTAAGCGTCGTATCTTCCTAGGTACATTTGCATTAAGTTCTGGTTATTATGATGCTTACTATAAAAAATCACAAAAAGTTAGAACATTAATCAAGAATGACTTTGATAAAGTTTTTGAAAACTATGATGTTGTTGTAGGTCCAACTGCACCAACTACTGCGTTTAACTTAGGTGATGAAATCGATGATCCATTAACTATGTATGCTAATGACTTATTAACTACACCTGTTAACTTAGCTGGTTTACCAGGTATTTCTGTTCCTTGTGGGCAATCAAACGGTAGACCAATTGGCTTACAATTTATCGGTAAACCTTTTGATGAAAAGACGTTATATCGTGTGGCATATCAATATGAAACACAATTCAATTTACATGACGCATATGAAAAATTATAAGGAGTGGAAATAATGCATTTTGAAACAGTTATCGGACTTGAAGTTCACGTTGAGCTAAAAACAGACTCAAAAATGTTCTCTCCATCACCAGCACATTTTGGAGCTGAACCTAACTCAAATACAAATGTTATTGATTTAGCATATCCTGGTGTATTACCGGTTGTTAATAGACGTGCTGTAGACTGGGCTATGCGTGCATCAATGGCTTTAAATATGGATATCGCTACAAATTCTAAATTTGACCGTAAAAACTATTTCTATCCAGATAATCCTAAAGCTTATCAAATTTCTCAATTTGATCAACCAATTGGGGAAAATGGTTATATTGATATTGAAGTAGATGGTGAAACAAAACGTATCGGAATCACACGTCTTCACATGGAAGAAGATGCTGGTAAATCAACACATAAAGATGGATACTCTTTAGTAGACTTAAACCGTCAAGGTACACCATTAATTGAAATTGTATCTGAACCAGATATTAGATCCCCTAAAGAAGCTTATGCTTATTTAGAAAAATTACGTTCAATTATTCAATATACAGGTGTATCAGACTGTAAAATGGAAGAAGGCTCATTACGTTGTGATGCCAACATTTCATTACGTCCTTATGGACAAGAAGAGTTCGGTACAAAAACTGAATTAAAAAACCTAAATTCATTTAACTATGTTAGAAAAGGTTTAGAGTACGAAGAAAAACGCCAAGAAGAAGAATTATTAAACGGCGGTACAATTGGACAAGAGACGCGCCGCTTTGATGAATCAACTGGTAAAACAATCCTTATGCGTGTTAAAGAAGGCTCAGATGACTACCGTTACTTCCCTGAACCTGACATTGTACCTTTATACGTAGATGAAGAATGGAAAGAGCGTGTACGTCAAACAATCCCTGAATTACCAGATGAGCGTAAAGCTAAATATGTAAATGATTTAGGTTTACCTGAATACGATGCGCACGTATTAACACTTACTAAAGAAATGTCTGATTTCTTTGAAGGTGCTATTGAAAAAGGTGCAGACGTTAAGTTAACTTCAAACTGGTTAATGGGTGGCGTTAATGAATATTTAAATAAAAACCAAGTTGATTTACAAGATACTAAATTAACACCAGAAAACCTTGCTGGTATGATTAAACTTATTGAAGATGGTACGATGAGTAGTAAAATCGCTAAAAAAGTTTTCCCAGAATTAGCTGAAAATGGTGGCGATGCTAAACAAATTATGGAAGATAAAGGTTTAGTTCAAATTTCTGATGAAGCTACTTTAACTAAATTCGTCACTGAAGCTTTAGATAATAATCCTCAATCTGTTGAAGATTATAAAAATGGTAAAGGGAAAGCAATGGGCTTCTTAGTTGGTCAAATTATGAAAGCATCTAAAGGCCAAGCTAATCCTCAAAAAGTAAACCAAATATTAAAACAAGAATTAGATAAACGTTAATTAAAGATTTAAACATAATGAATTAAAGCATCATTTAAGGTTTGTTTCCTATCATGGTTAGGGAACAAGCCTTTTAATTTTGGTGTGTGGTGTTTTTAGTTCAATTATTTTTAATGTTATAACTGCTTTGATTATTTAATTGTAAATAGTGTAATAAATGTATTTTAAAGATTATTGATTTAAATACTTCCAACTCTCCTATAAATCATTTAATATAAGAATATGTATAAAAAGATGAGGGATAATTTATGAGAAAATGTGCAAGAATCATTTATAATCCAACTTCTGGAAAGGAACTTTTTAAAAGAACTTTACCAGATGTTTTAATTAAATTAGAACGTGCCGGTTATGAGACAAGTGCTTATGCTACTGAGCGTGAAGGCGATGCAACGCTTGAAGCTGAACGTGCACTTAAAAGAGATTATGATATTATTATAGCAGCTGGTGGAGATGGCACACTTAATGAAGTTGTTAATGGCATAGCTGAACAACCCAATCGTCCTAAATTAGGTATCATCCCTATGGGGACAGTGAATGATTTCGGTAGGGCCTTACACTTACCAAGTGATATTATGGGTGCTGTTGATGTTATTATTGATGATCACACGACAAAAGTTGATATAGGAAAAATGAATAATCGTTATTTCATCAATTTAGCAGCTGGTGGTCAATTAACTCAAGTTTCATATGAGACGCCAAGTCGATTAAAATCAATTGTAGGTCCCTTTGCGTATTACATTAAAGGATTTGAAATGTTACCTCAGATGAAAGCTGTAGATTTGCGTATAGAATATGATAATCAAGTTTTTCAAGGTGAGGCATTATTATTCTTATTGGGACTGACAAACTCAATGGCAGGATTTGAGAAATTAGTTCCAGATGCTAAGTTAGACGACGGGCATTTCACATTAATTATTGTAGAAAAGGCTAACCTTGCTGAATTAGGACACATTATGACTTTAGCATCTCGCGGAGAACACATTAAACATCCAAAGGTTATTTATGAGAAAGCTAAATCAATTAATATCTCATCCTTTACTGAAATGCAACTGAATGTAGATGGTGAATATGGTGGTAAATTACCAGCTAATTTCTTGAATTTAAAAAGACATATCGAAGTATGTACGCCAAAAGATATATATAATGAAGAATTAACTGAAGATCAACAAGTCGAAGATGGCATTATTGAAGAGAAGCCATCGAATGAAGAAATTATTAAAAACAATGAAATATCAGAGTAAATTATACAGTTGAAGAGGTTGAGCAATAGTTTTGATGTCTTAGGTATGAAAAACAAAACCAAGATTAAACTACTCTAACCTCTTTTTATGTGGGGTGAAATAATGGAAACCATAAATAAAAATGAAATAAAACAAGGTAACGTTGTTGATTTAACACATGAAGGGCATGGTGTCATTAAAATCGACCGTTATCCGATATTTGTGCCAAATGCGTTAATTGGTGAAGTAATTAAATACAAAATTATTAAAGTGAAGAAAAATTTTGCTATTGGTAAGCTTCTTCAAGTTATTAAACCAAGTGAGCAACGCGTGGAACCGCCATGTAAATACTATTGGAAGTGTGGTGGTTGTCAATTGCAACACATGACTTATGATGCCCAATTGGCTATGAAGCAGTCACAAGTTACCAACTTATTCCATAGAAAAGCACAATTTAGCAATACAATCATTAACAAAACTATCGGTATGGATCATCCTTGGCATTACAGAAATAAATCACAGTTGCCAATTGGTAAAGATAGAGATGGAAAAGCAATTATAGGATATTATCGACAAAGAAGTCACGATATTATCGATATGGATAGTTGCTTAATTCAAGATGATGTACACCAAGACATTATGAATCACGTCAAACAATGGATTATTGATTACGATATTAGTGTTTATAATGAGAGTACAAAAAAAGGACTTTTAAGACATTTAGTTATTCGCACAGGTTATTATTCTGATGATAAGATGGTAGTTTTTGTAACAAATGGTAAAAATTTCCAGCAAGCTTCAATTTTAGTTGAAAAACTGAAAGAAACTTTTCCTAACATAACTAGCATTAAACAAAATATTAATAAAAGTCATTCTAATGTTATTATGGGGGAACAGTCTGTAACGTTATACGGCAAAGATAAGATTGCAGATCAACTTAGTGATACTACATTTAAGATAAGTGACCAATCATTCTACCAAATAAATTCTTCACAAACTGAAAAATTATATCAACAAGCAATAGAGTATGCGCAATTGACAGGTGAAGAAACAGTTCTTGATACATATTGCGGTATTGGTACGATAGGTTTATATATGGCTCCAGTAGCGAAACATGTTTATGGTGTTGAGGTTGTACCGTCAGCGATTAAAGATGCACAACAAAATGCGACTTTAAATGGATTTGAAAATACAACTTTTGTCTGTGGTAAAGCAGAAGAAGTCATTATAAAATGGAAACAACAAGGTATCAAACCAGATGTTGTTATGGTAGATCCACCTAGAAAAGGGTGCGATGAAACCTTCTTACAAACACTGCTCAAACTAAATCCTAAGCGTATTGTCTACATCTCTTGTAATCCTTCTACGCAACAAAGAGATGCTCAAATATTAGATTCACAATATGAATTGCAAGAAATTACACCTGTCGATATGTTTCCTCAAACAACACATGTAGAGACAGTTGCATTATTTGAAAGAAAATCTTAAACGTGAAATTTTAATACAAATATTAAGAAATGGTTACAGAGCATTAAATCTTATAAAAAAGTTTTTTTCTCAACATCGACTGTGTATACTATGGTTGAAAATTAACAGAGATTGGAGGTTATTATTGTGCAGAAAATTGATTTTTCACCAAATAGAATCAACTTACCTAAATTTATGGCAACTCAATTAGTAGTAATTTTATTTATGATAGTGTTTACTTATAAATGGGCATTTATGTTTACAACTATTCATGAACAAACATTTTTAGCTAACTTATTATACGGTATTTTAGGGTTTATAGTTATTTTAGGACTACATGAACTCATTCATAGAATTTCATTTTTTATTTTTTCAAGAGGGGAACAGCCTCATTTTAAATATAAAAAAGGTTTTCTTTTAGTACATATTTCCAAAAAATATTTTAATAAATGGCAATTTTGCACAATAATGCTAGCTCCAATGTTTATATTAACAGGATTATTAATGTTTATATTCAGTATTTACGCATACTCCTCAATTATTATTATGTTAAGTATACATATTGGATATTGCTTAATCGATTTATATTTAGTAGGTATTACATTTACTAATAAATTTGAATATGTACATCCATCAGATGAAGGTTTAATTATGTATCATCAACGACCAATACAAGCTAATAACGAATTTGAATAAATAGTGAGTCTCAATATAATTATTTATGTGCACATTTCATGAGTTTTGTTGCTAGTCACATTATAATTATATTGAGGCTTATTTTATTTTAAAAGAGGTGAGACTATGGCTGAAAGAAGGATTATTCATATTGATATGGATTACTTTTTTGCACAAGTAGAAATGCGAGATAACCCTACATTAAAAGGTAAACCTGTAATTGTAGGTGGTAAGGCAAGTACTCGTGGCGTGGTTTCTACTGCTTCTTACGAGCCTAGAAAATATGGGGTTCATTCTGCAATGCCAATGTCTCAAGCGCATAAATTATGTCCTAATGGATATTATGTAAGAGCAAGATTTGACGCTTATAGAGAAGCCTCTGCCGTGATTATGTCTATATTTAAAAGTTATACAGATATTGTAGAACCAATGTCATTGGATGAAGCGTATTTAGATATTACTCACCTTGTTAGACCTGACTTGTCTGCATCTAAAATCGCAACGTTTATTCGACGCGATATATTTGAACAAACTGGTTTAACTTCTTCTGCAGGTGTATCTTATAATAAATTTTTAGCAAAATTAGCAAGTGGTATGAATAAGCCTAATGGCATGAAGGTTATCGATTATAATAATGTAAACGATATTTTAATGAATCTAGATATTGGTGACTTTCCAGGTGTGGGTAAAGCGTCGAAAAAAGTCATGCATAACCATGATATTTATACAGGTAAAGATTTGTATGATAAAACTGAATTTGAATTAATACGTTGGTTCGGAAAAAGAGGTCGTGGCTTATATCTTAAAGCGCGAGGAATTGATCATAGTGAAGTAAAAGCAACGAGAGTGCGTAAATCTGTGGGTACTGAACGAACATTTTCAACTGATGTGAATGATGATGAAGAAATTTTACAAAAAATATGGGAACTATCTGGCAAGACAGCAGAACGTTTATCCAAGTTACAAAAATCAGGTAGTACGGTAACAGTTAAATTAAAAACTTATCAATATGAAACATTTTCTAAACAAAGAAGTTTAAGAGAGGCAGTAAGTAGAGATATTGATATATATAATGTAGCTTATGATTTGTATAATGATTTGAAGGATCCTGATGTTCCAATAAGGTTAATCGGTGTAACGGTTGGCAATTTAGAACAGTCAACATATGAGAATATGACGATTTATGATTTTATAGAAAGATAAAAAGGTTCATGATGACATTAGCAATTAAACTAAACCAGTAATTGCAATTCATGTGGGTTAACCTTTATCTTTTAAATTTTTGCCATAAATTTGGAGCATACTTTGTAAATTGTCATAGTGTTTTAATAATCTAAACGTAATCATTGCACATGCTTTAGCATCGTTGAGTGCATCATGATGACCGTGAAAATCTAATTTATAATGTTTCATTAAATGTTTTAGTCCGTAACGATATGCATCAATTGTACGTTTAGCAAGTTGATATGAACAGAAGTAAATCATGGAGGGTGTTTCTATATTTAACTGTTTTAAACTTTGATGAAGTACATTCATATCAAAAGCAGCATTGTGAGCAACAACAGGTAATTTACCAATAAATTGCATCATATAAGGGAATACATATTCAAAACTGGGAGCATCATTCACGTCTTCAGGTGTAATACCGTGAACCTCAATATTCGTCTGAGAGAAATAATCAAAAGGGTTAACTAAAGTATAAAAAGATTCCACAATCTCATTGTTAACTACTTTGACCATACCAACTGAACAGATACTTGTACGTTTACCATTTGCAGTTTCGAAGTCTAATGCTATAAAGGCATTTTCCATTCCTAACACTGTCCTTTCAAGTATTGATTCTTTTATTTTAGCTAAAAATATAAATTTATTTCCAGAATGTTGCATTCATAAAATAAAAAAAGAGTAGAAATGAATTCATTTCGAATTCATTATCCACTCCATTAATATTTATGAGTCTTGAGAATAACTAGCATTACACCTTTTTGTGCATGTTAGTTAGTTACAATGTACTAGGCAAGCAATAAAAATAGTTTGTCTCAATCACAATTAAACCTTGAGATAAAAGTTATTCTTCATCAAATGAACGAGCTGCTAATTCTTTTTCATATAAATATAAAGTATTGCAGTCATCACCAATACGATTTAAATAATCAATATGTGTTTCAAATGTTGATTCTTCTTCAACTTGCTCATCTAAGAACCAGTTTAAGAAAGAAATCGTAGCATAGTCTTTATCTTTTTGAGCTATTTCAGATAAATTGTAAAAACGACGAGTAACATCTTGTTCCTGTGCTAATCCATCTTTAAATGTTTCAAGGATAGATTTAAATTCAGTTTTAGGCGCTGGTATTGATTTAAATTCAGCATGTTCACCACGATCATTGATATAATCATAGATTTTTTTACCGTGGAAACGTTCTTCTTTAGCTTGTTGGATATAGAAGTTAGCGAAACCTTCATATGAAGCATCATCGCAATAAGCTGCCATTGCCATATAAGCATGAGCTGCGAAATATTCATGGTTCATTTGATCATTAAGTGCTTCTAACAAGTCTTTACTTAGCATAATTAAGTCACCTCTATTTAAGATTTTATAATTGATTTTGCCTTTGTTCATTAGAAGTATAACAAATCTATTCTCATTAGTAAATAATAATTATTATAATCTAGAATGTAACTTGCTATTTTTAATTGAGAATGTTTTTTGTTATACCCTTTACGTGTTATAATTATTCATGTGATTTATATGAGGAGGAAGCACATGAGACAATGGACTGCAACGCACTTAGCGAAATTGGCTCGTAAGGCTAGTATCGCTGCTGGGAAAAAAGGTACAGATTTACCTGGACAAGTTGCCCGCAAAGTGGATCAAAATATATTAAGAAAATTAGCTGCACAAGTAGATGACATCGTTTTTATTAGTGGGACTAATGGTAAAACGACGACATCTAATCTTATAGGACATACATTAAAAGCAAATCATATTGATATTATACATAATAATGAAGGTGCTAATATGGCAGCAGGCATCACATCTGCCTTTATCATGCAAAGCACTAAAAATACTAAAGTAGCGGTTATTGAAATCGATGAAGGATCTATTCCTCGAGTTTTAAAAGAAGTCACTCCATCAATGATGATATTTACTAATTTCTTCCGTGATCAAATGGATCGCTTTGGCGAAATAGATATAATGGTAAATAACATAGCTAAGTCAATTAGTAATAAAGGAATTAAATTGTTACTCAATGCGGATGATCCTTTTGTAAGTCGACTTAAAATAGCTAGTGACTCTATCGTTTATTATGGTATGAAAGCACACGCACATGAGTTTGAGCAAAGTACTATGAACGAGAGTAAGTATTGCCCAAATTGTGGCAAATTATTAGCATACGATTACATTCATTATAATCAAATCGGTCATTACCATTGTTCATGTGGATTCAAACGTGAATTACCTAAATATGAAGTTTCATCATTCACAGTATCTCCGTTCTTAGCATTAAATATAAATGAAACAACATTTAACATGAAAATTGCCGGAGACTTCAACGCTTATAATGCATTAGCTGCCTATACTGTGTTGAGAGAATTAGGACTCAATGATGAGTCTATTCGAATTGGTTTCGAATCATATACTTCAGATAATGGTCGTATGCAATATTTCAAACTTGATCATAAAGAAGCCATGATTAATTTAGCTAAGAATCCTGCAGGTATGAATGCTAGTTTATTAGTAGGAGAACAGTTAGTAGGTAAAAAAGTATATGTCATTAGTCTAAATGATAATGCAGCTGATGGTCGTGATACTTCTTGGATTTATGATGCCGATTTCGAGAAATTAAGCGAACAAAATATTGAAACGATTATTGTTACAGGGACTCGAGCTGAAGAATTACAATTACGTCTGAAATTAGCCGAAGTAAATGTTCCAATTATACTTGTAAAAGATATTTATAAAGCAACTGCGATGACAATGAATTATGAAGGTTTCACGGTAGCTATTCCTAACTACACATCTTTATCTCCAATGTTAGAACAACTTAATCGTTCATTTAAAGGAGGGCAATAAATATGAATGAATTAACCGTTTATCATTTTATGTCAGATAAATTAAATTTATATAGTGATATAGGAAATATTATTGCACTCAAACAAAGAGCAAAGAAACGTGGTATTCAATTAAATGTAGTAGAAGTTAACCAAACTGAAGGTGTGACGCTTGATAATTGTGATATATTCTTTATCGGCGGTGGCAGTGATAGAGAACAAAGTATTGCTACTAAGGAATTAAGCAAGATAAAGACTACACTTAAAGATGCTATTGAAGATGGTATGCCAGGATTAACGATTTGTGGTGGTTATCAATTTTTAGGAACAAAATATATTACGCCTGATGGAACTGAACTTGAAGGTTTAGGTATCTTAGATTTCTATACTGAATCACGAACTGAACGATTAACTGGTGATATAGTAATCGAGAGTGATACATTTGGAACGATAGTTGGCTTCGAGAATCACGGTGGTCGAACACATCATAATTTTGGTACGTTAGGACATGTTACGGTTGGTCACGGTAATAATGATGATGATAAACAAGAAGGTATTCACTATAAAAATTTATTAGGAACATATTTACATGGACCTATCCTTCCAAAGAATCATGAACTGACTGATTATTTATTAGAAAAAGCCTGTGAACGTAAAGGTATACCTTTTGAACCTAAACAATTAGATAACACTGAAGAAGAAGCGGCTAAAAGAGTTATTATAGAAAGATCATCAAAAAAATAACAAATATAATAAGCAATTAAAAATGACGTACCGGATTTATAGAAATTTTCCAGTACGTCATTTTTTATTTGTCATTATATCTACTATCTAATAATTTATAGATTAGAAGTATTTCATAAATGACATGACTTTTGATTTGATTCTGATCAAATTTTTCTAAGCGTTTAACAGAAGATTTAAGTGTTGATGCAGATGAGCGGTGAGGTTCAAAATGATTGCTTTTGATAATATTATTGACGCTATTACTAATTTTAATAATAGCTATTTTTTCCTCAGGTGTAAAAACTAAATGTATGTGCTTAGGTAAATATATAATATTTGATAGGTGAGTAGCCAGTAATCTATCGATATAGGAACGGTTCGAAATATTTTTTAATCGTTTCCATTCATCTTCTTTGTTTTTATGATAACGTAATTCGTCTTTTTGATAGCCAGTTAAAGTTTCAGTCTTGTTTATAACACCCATCAACTTATTTAAAAGATCATTACTATGATCAGAATCAAATTTTCCTAATAATAATTCGTTACATCTTGAAGAGAACAACTCATACATTTTATATTCGGATTGCGTTAAATTATCTTCAATTTGCTGATAATATTTAGGAGGCAGAACTATAAAATTGACCAATCCTGCTGTAACCAAACCGATTAATGCAGTTAATAATCTTGAAAAAAAGTTGAATAAATAGGCGTCGTGTATGCCGGGTATCATGGCAACCGATGTTAACACCGCAACAGTAGTACCAACTTGCAGGTTTAATTTAGTACAAACTAAGATAGTAAAAAGTGCACTAAACGTATACGTTAAAGCCGATTGGTCACCAAAAATAAAAGTAAAAAGTACAGCAAATAATGCACCAATTACCGTTGCGGGCAATCTTCTATAACCTTTTTTTAATGACGCCTTTGCAGTAGGTTCGATAGTTACAATAGCAGTTAATATAGCGAAGATTGGAGTGAGATCAAGCATCAAACAAAATAGCGATGTTAAAAAGGTCGCTAGGCCAGTTTTGATTGTTCTCGCTCCTATAATTTTCTTGTACCATTTATCCATATGATAAATCCTCTCGTTGTACGAAAATAACAATTATAATTTTATCTTTTAAACAGAAATTATTTTGCGCTTCATTTTTTGTATGTTTAGTATATCAAAATTTTTTTGGTATAATAAGGTGTAATCACAATTTAAAAAGGAACGGGATATTATGATTATAAAAACAGAAGAAGAATTACAAGCCTTAAAAGAGATAGGTTACATTTGTGCTAAGGTTAGAGATACTATGCAAGAAGCTACTAAACCTGGTATTACAACTAAAGAATTAGACAACATAGCTAAAGATTTGTTTGAAGAACATGGTGCTATTTCAGCACCTATTCATGATGAGAATTTCCCTGGGCAAACATGTATAAGTGTTAATGAAGAAGTAGCCCATGGCATTCCTGGCAAACGAATCATCCGTGAAGGAGATTTAGTTAATATAGATGTATCAGCTCTAAAAAATGGTTATTACGCTGATACTGGTATTTCTTTTGTTGTGGGTGAAGCAAGTGACCCACTTAAACAAAAAGTATGTGATGTTGCACTAATGGCATTTGAAAATGCAATGGCAAAAGTTAAACCTGGAACTAAATTAAGTAATATCGGTAAAGCAGTACATGCAACAGCACGTCAAAATGATTTAACTGTCATTAAAAATCTAACTGGGCATGGTGTAGGTCAATCACTACATGAGGCGCCTAACCATGTTATGAACTATTATGATCCTAAAGATAAAACTTTACTTAAAGAAGGGGTTGTAATTGCAGTAGAGCCATTTATTTCTTCTAAAGCAACTTTTGTAACAGAAGGTAAAAATGAATGGGCCTTCGAAACTAGAGATAAGAGTTTTGTCGCTCAAATCGAACATACGGTTATCGTTACTAAAGATGGACCATTATTAACTACAAAAATTGATTAATTTCATATTTAATTACTATTAATTAAAAATTCGATATATATATAAATTAACCAGTAAAAGAGATGACAACGCTCATTTACTGGTTTTTTAGTTTATACTAGTTAGTTTTATAAAGTTATTTAACTAATAATTTATAGACTTGTTTCTGCTGTTGTTTGCCATCTGGGTCTAGTTTGGTTTTAATTTTTGTGAAAGTTTCAGACCAATCAGACGTACGCGTTCTGATAGGTGGTTCTTTCATTTCAATTGTTTTTAAAATGACTTGCGCAACTTCATGTGAACTTTGAGAAGCATCATGCCCATAATTTTCTTTAATACCACTAGTATATGAATTGTATAAGTGCGTATATTCATCTTCTTGTATGCCACCAGTTTGAGTTAAGTGGTTCATAATGTTGGGCATAAATTCAGATTGTATGCCTCTGGGTTCAATAATAGTAAATTTAATATTGAATTCAGGTTGAATATAACTTGCTAAAGATTCTGTATAACCTTCAACACCAAACTTAGCGGCACAATATATTTCGTTGAAAGGTTGTCCAACTAGGCCTCCAACTGACGAAATATTGATAACACGACCTTCTCTTTGTGATCTCATGATTGGTAATACAGCTTTGGTCATTCGAATAACAGCCATTAAATTTAAATTAAGTTGTCAATTTATTTCTTCATCGGTTGCTTGTTCTGTAGTTTTATTAAAGCCGGCGCCAGCATTGTTAATCAAAATGTCTATACGAGCTTCTTCTTGTATAATGAATTCAACAGTAGATTTAATACTATCTAATTTGGTTACATTCAATTCTAAAATGGTTAGGTCTACATTTCTTTTAGTAGCTTCATTTTTTAAATCTATTTGTTTTTCTAAATTACGCATCGTGGCATATACTTGAAATCCTTTTTCAGCAAGCATGAGCGATGTTTCAAATCCTAGTCCTGATTAAGCACCAGTAACTAGAGCAATAGTTTTAGTCATAACATAATCTCCTTTGTGAAAGTCAATAAAGTATTAACTATTCTACGAATAATGTCCAAGAAATGAATCTATTAAGACCATCGTTGTTCAACTTTGCCAAATTTCCAAATTAAAGTAGAAATGAGCCAACTGATAATAAATAAAATCACTAAAATATAACCTATATTATCAAATTGTATGTTTTCAATAAATTCCCAGATAGAACCTTTTAATTGAAGCTTATCAACTAGTATTTGTAGTAATTCAACAGTGCCAATTAATAGCGCAGCGATAACAGATATAGCAGTAATTGTAATATTGTAATAAATTTTTCGAATAGGAGTGAAGAATGCCCAATTATAAGCAGAAATCATAAGTATACCGTCTAATGTATCTAGCAAACTCATTCCGGCAGCAAACAATATAGGTAAAGATATTATACCTACGAATGAAATTGCTTGCTGTGATGCACCTGAAGATAAAGATAGCAATGAGATTTCACTAGCAGTATCCAATCCTAAAACAAATAGAAAGCCTGGTGGCAAGACATGCCAAATATGACTAATAAATTTAAAGTATGGTCCGAACATACGAGAAACAAAGCCACGTGTATCTAATAAATCATTTAACTTCTCATCATTAATTTTGTCTTTGCGAAACTTTAAAAATAAAGTTATTAAAGAAATTAATATCATTAGATTTAATATACCTATGATAATTAAAAATGTTCCTGAAACGAGAGTGCCAATAATTCCACCAATTTCTTGAAAGTGGGGTAATGCATCTTTAGCCTATTTAAGTTAAATGCCTAAAAAGACAGCCATAAAAAAGACTACTGTCGAATGTCCAATTGAGAAGTAGAAACCTACACATACTGGATTACGTTATTGTTGGAATAATTTACGCACTGTATTATCAATAGCAGCTATATGGTCTGCATCAAAAGCGTATCGAAGTACTAATGTATAAGCAAATAATCCCATACCTAGTAGTAAATGATTAGTATTTGCTAAATAGAGGAGGCCAAAACACAGAATGTGAAGTGAAATCACAACAAGTACATAAGGAAGCCAATTAAGACGATGTGTGTTAATCATTGATGTTACCTTCGTTCAAAAATAAATATAATTAATCATAGACCTGTTTAAGTTGAAAATAAAATTTGAGGTGTAACTTACATGAATTTTATATAAATTCTATAGAAATAATAAACATCGTACTAAAGTATGAGAGTAAGATGGTCCTAGAGCCTATATGAGTTTGAGTCACTTTAAACTATAATTGAGCTTAATCAAGGACGAGGTGGTTCTATGAATTATATGGACTTATATTTACAACACTTTCTTAAAGTAGTTATTAAACGAAACATTAATGATTACAAAATCAGTTTAGATCGTAAATTAAAGAGCATTGAAAATTATATTGAATATTTAAAAGAAAAGAAAACACAAATGAATAAGTTGATTGACAGTTTAACTGCAACATTAGAAAATAAATATATTGATATTACTAATACGTATAATATTAAACATGCACAAGAAATTAATAATTATGAAATTGAAGGTCTTAAAAGACAGCTTGATTTATTTGAAGCCTATTGTGCAAGAATTGAAGCGGATATTCATCGTTGCTCAAAAGAAAAGATCACAACACAAGGGCAATGTGACATAATTGAACAAATGAGTGTAGTAGCTTAATTGAGAGGAATAGGGGGCGACACATTGACTCGAAAATATATATCGACAGAGTTATTAATCATATTTACGGCATTAATGATTATTGCCAATTTTTATTACATCTTTTTTGAGAAAATAGGCTACCTATTTGTATTACTTTTAGGATGTATATTAGTTTATGTAGGCTACCTTTACTTTCATAAAGTAAGGGGTCTCTTAGCGTTTTGGATAGGTGCATTGCTTATAGCATTTACTTTATTGTCGAATAAATATACCATCATAATATTATTTGTCTTTCTAGTTATCGTAATCATTAGATATCTCATTTTTAAGTTTAAACCTTTAAAAGTGATTGCTTCAGAAGATGAAGTTACATCACCTCAATTTATTAAACAAAAGTGGTTTGGAGAGCAACGCACACCAGTATATGTTTATAAATGGGAAGATGTACAAATTCAACATGGTGTTGGTGATATACACATCGATATGACAAAAGCTGCAAATATTAAAGAGAATAATACAATAGTAGTAAGACATATTTTAGGGAAAATTCAGTTAGTGGTACCATTGAATTATAATATTAATTTACACATGGCTGCTCTATATGGAAATGCTTATTTAAATGGCCAATCTTATAAAGTTGAAAATAATCATATCCAAGTTGAAGAGAAGCCTAAAGAAGAGAATTATAATGTCAATGTTTATGTTTCAACATTCATAGGAGATGTTGAGGTGATTTACCGATGAACCACTACTTAAGAGCTATCGGTTCAATGCTTATACTAGTTTATAGCATGTTAACCGCGTTCTTATTTATAGATAAAGTATTTGTTAATATTATCTATTTCCAAGGTATGTTTTATACTCAAATTTTTGGGATACCTGTTTTTCTATTTTTAAATTTAGTCATCATTTTACTTTGTATTATAGTAGGTTCAATTCTCGCATATAAAATTAATCAACAAAATCAGTGGATTAAGTCGCAAATTGAGCATGCCATTGAAGGAGAAACAGTAGGTATCAATGATCAAAACATTGAGCTCTATAACGAAACCATAGATCTTTATCAAACATTAGTTCCTCTAAATCAAGAGTTGCACCGTTTACGAATGAAAACGCAAAACTTAACTAATGAAAATTACAATATGAATGATGTCAAAGTTAAGAAAATCATTGAGAATGAACGACAGAGATTAGCTCGCGAGTTACATGACTCTGTAAGTCAACAACTTTTTGCAGCAAGTATGATGTTATCTGCTATAAAAGAAACAAAATTAGAGGCACCGCTTGATCAACAAATACCAGTTTTAGAGAAAATGGTTCAGGAATCTCAACTTGAAATGCGCGCATTATTACTTCATTTGAGACCTTTAGGACTAAAAGATAAATCACTAGGTGAAGGTATCAAAGATTTAGTTATTGATTTGCAAAAGAAAGTGCCTATGAAAGTCATACACGATATTCAAGATTTCAAGGTTCCTAAAGGTATAGAAGATCATTTATTTAGAATTACACAAGAGGCTATATCAAATACGTTAAGACATTCTAATGGAACTAAAGTCACAGTGGAATTATTTAACCAACAAGATTATCTATTACTTCGAATTCAAGATAATGGTAAGGGATTCAATGTTGACGAGAAATTAGAACAAAGTTATGGATTAAAAAATATGAGAGAACGCGCATTAGAAATTGGTGCGACATTCCATATTGTTTCGTTACCGGATTCTGGAACGAGAATAGAAGTTAAAGCACCATTAAATAGGGAGGATGATAATAATGACGATTAAAGTTTTGTTCGTTGATGACCATGAAATGGTTCGAATTGGGATATCAAGTTATCTATCAACACAATCTGACATTGAGATAGTTGGAGAAGGGGAATCTGGTAAAGATGCCATTGCAAAAGCTCATGAATTAAAACCTGATTTAATTCTTATGGATTTATTAATGGATGATATGGATGGCGTTGAAGCAACTACTCAAATCAAAAAAGATTTGCCACATATTAAAGTTGTAATGTTAACTAGTTTTATTGAAGATAAAGAGGTATATAGAGCATTAGATGCTGGTGTAGATAGCTATATTTTAAAAACGACTAGTGCTAGTGATATAGCCGACGCAGTACGCAAAACTTTTAATGGTGAATCCGTATTTGAACCAGAAGTTTTAGTTAAGATGCGTAACAGAATGAAGAAACGTGCAGAATTATATGAAATGCTGACTGAGCGTGAAATGGAAATTTTATTATTAATTGCAAAAGGTTATTCAAATCAAGAAATAGCGAGTGCTTCTCATATTACAATTAAAACCGTTAAAACTCATGTAAGTAATATATTGAGTAAATTAGAAGTACAAGATAGAACACAAGCCGTAATTTATGCATTCCAACATAATTTGATTCAATAAAAAAAGGTTGAGGCAATAAACCGATGCCTCAACCTTTTTTTAATTTAATTAGTCATTAAACACTTATTTTTTATTATCATCGTCATTATTAGTAAATTTATCTTTAATTTTCTCAGTTAATGAAGCATCTTCTTCATGTTTATCTTCAGGATCTTTATCGACTTTATAGTCTTCATCTTTGCCAGTAGCTGTATGTTTATATTCATAAGTAGTATCTTCATTATAGTGGTTTTGGTTATTATCATCATGGTCGAGCGCTGCTTCTTCAGGAGTTTGTCCATTAATGACATGTCTTTGGTGGATGATTGCATTAATTTCAGCACCAATAATAATGATAAAACTTGTTAAATATAACCAAATTAATAAGATAATAATACCTGCGATACTGCCATAAGTCTTAGAGTAGTTTCCAAAATTTGAAATGTAGAAACCAAATGCGAAAGACCCAAGTAACCAGATAACTGATGTAAATATAGCTCCTGGTAATACTGATTTTAGTTTAGTTTTAACGTTTGGAGCTACTGAGTATAGAATTGTAAATAGAATCAAAATAATAATTAATGGTAATACAACTCTTATTAAACTAAAGATCCATTTAACTTGACTATCCAATCCAAGAGGACCGAATAAGAAATGAGCAATAACTGACCCCATAGTAGGTAATGCCATCGCAACTAAAAATACGACGCCTAACACAATTGTGAAAATAACACTTAGTATCTTTAAAAGAATACCATTTCTATTATCTTCAACATCATAAGCTACATTGAATGAATTCATAATTGCAGTCATACCATTTGAAGCTGACCAAATTGCTAAGATTAACCCGATAGAAAGTAAACCGCCACTAGAATTTTTAGTAACATCGCTAATTACACCTTTAATAAGACTCGATGTGTCAGCAGGTGCATTACTTAATAAACCGGTGATTTGGCTTTGGTCTAAGTTAAATAATGGTAACAATGTTAATAGGAAAATTAACATTGGGAACATAGCTAATACAAAATGGTAAGTCATTTGTGCTGCTAAACCTGAAGCGTCATCTTTGCCTATTCGATAAATTAAATAAGAAAGAAAATTAGATTTTTTTGTATACTTAGCTGGTTTGTTTAACCGTGAAACGAAAAAGACTTGATTGTCTTTTTTTGGTTCTTTAGATTGAAATTCTTGAGGCTCTACATATGTACGATCAACATTTATTTTATCTTGGTTCTTCTCTTGCTCGTCTTTAATAGAGTTAAGATACTTCGAGTTTGATTTATTTTCTTTTGACATAACAATCTCCTTTGCTTTAACCACATACATTAATTTAAATAGTAAAATAAGCGGGACAGAAACCTGTTATATAATAAAGATTTCATTGTCCCGCCTTACTATGAGTGAAAAACAAAAATATTTTACTTTTCACTTTCAGTTAGTTTCTATTTTAACTAAAGTTATAAAAAAAGATTTAGCTAAAATAAACAATCAATTATTGACCAATGCGGTTATTCTTACGTTCAACGAAAGTATCTTTAGCATCTTTAATTGATTTTTCTAATTCTGGGTTATTACGACGAATTTCTTCAATTGTATCTTTCCAATATAAAACTTCGTCTTTAATAGAATTGAATTTAGAAGGTTTGCGTGAACGATTACCTTCTTTAACATCTTTTACAGATTGAACTAAAGCGTTACGTGTTGATTTATCAGCTAAAGTAGCAGCACCACCAACAATAGCGCCAATTAAAATACCAGGAATTAATTTGTTTTCCATTTTATTTACCCCTCTTTCAAATTTGCATCTTTGACGATGAAATCAATTAGATTGTCACAAGATGATTGTACCATTTCATATACACCTTCAAAATTATTAGTGTAATAAGGATCTGGCACATCACTCTCTTCCATGTTACTAAATTCGAGCAATTTGAACAATTTTCCTTTTATATTAGGATTGATGTTTTGGATATTATCAACATTGCTTTGATCCATAGCAATAATATAATCAAAATCATCACTTGATTCAAATAACTCACTAATCATACCATCAAAAGGTATATTATGGCGATTAAGAATATCTTGAGTCCCTTCATGGGGAGGTTCTCCAAGGTTCCATTTACCTGTTCCTTTTGAGTAAACGTTAACGCCTGAAATGTTTCTATCTATCAAACGTTGACGCATGATTGCTTCAGCCATAGGAGAGCGACATATGTTTCCTAGACATACAAATGCTACATCTACCATATTCTATTCCCCCTATTTAATCCTATATAAACCATTTTATAGTTATTTTAAAATTTTATAAAGACATAATAATACTATATCCGATAAAAGTTTGTTAAATTATCATACTTTGATAGAATATTGTATTAAAGAGGTGATAACGTGAGTCAAAATAATAATGAAACAATGATTGCAGATATTAGAAAAAAATTAAATATTGTTAATCAAGGTTTGTTAAATCCAGATAAATTTAAAAATGCTAATCAGCAAGATATAGAAGAAATTCATAATTTTGTTATGTCTAAAGATTCTTTTTCACCAAGCGAAGTTACAGCAATTGCTGATGAGTTGGGGAACTTACGTCAAGATTAGGGAGGATGATGATATGACTTCATTAAGTTATAACGAGAAATTACAACAGTATGCAGAATTATTAGTTAAAATAGGTATGAATGTACAACCTAAACAACCTGTTTTTATTAGATCTTCAGTTGATGCCATCGATTTAACACGTTTAATTGTTGAAGAATCATATAAAGCTGGAGCTTCAGACGTAAAAGTAAATTATTCAGATTCTAAATTAAATAGACTTAAATTTGAGTATGAATCAGTAGATTACTTTGAAAATCAGGCAGTTAAATCGTATGAAGTAGATGAACGAATGGATTATGCTAATCGTGGCGCTGCAAATTTAGCTTTACTTAGTGGTGATCCAAACTTGCTAAATGGTATAGACCCTGAAAAACTCAAAGCCAATCAAATAAGTTATAGTCAAGCATTCAAAGGATATATGGAAGGAAGTCAGAAGAATCGATTTCCATGGGTTGTTGCTGCTTTTCCTTCTAAAGATTGGGCTAGACGTGTTTATCCAGATTTAGATGAAGAAATTGCATTAGAAAAGTTTATTGATGAAGTGTTTGATATCGTAAGAATTGATGGGAACGATCCTATTGAAAATTGGAAAAAACATATAGAAAACTTAAGTGTACATGCTAAATTGATGCAAGAAAAAAATTATAAAGCGTTACATTATCAATCCGAAGGAACAGACTTAGTTGTAGGACTTCCTAAAGGACATATTTGGGAAGATGCTACGAGCTATGTTAATGGTAATCAACAAGCTTTTATAGCTAATTTACCAACTGAAGAAGTTTTTACAGCTCCTGATCGTAACAACGTTAATGGATATGTAACAAATAAATTACCATTAAGTTATAATGGTACAATCATTGATGGCTTTACATTAACGTTTAAAGATGGACAAATCGTAGATTTCAAAGCAGACAAAGGCGAAGATATGCTTAGAGATTTGATCAATACTGATGAGGGTTCTAAGCGACTAGGAGAAGTCGCTTTAGTACCTGATGATTCTCCAATTTCAAATCGTAATACTATTTTCTACAACACGTTATTTGATGAAAACGCATCATGTCATTTAGCTATTGGTTCGGCATATGGCTTTAATGTTGAAGGTGGTACTGAAATGACGACTGAAGAAAAAATTGCCAGTGGTCTTAATGATTCAAATGTCCATGTTGACTTCATGATAGGAAGTGCAGATTTAACGATTTATGGAATTAAACAGGATGACACTAAAGAATTAGTGTTTAAAAACGGCAATTGGGCTCAATAAAAATAGAAATTAAAATAAAAGGGGTATAACGCATGTCAAATTCTCAAGGTATTCGTAAATCAATGTCTGAATCAAAAAGTTATAAAGCTAAACAAGTATTTCCTCAAGACACCAATCATCACCACACAATGTTTGGTGGTTCATTGATGGCTAACATAGATGAAATTGCAGCCATTACTGCAATGAAACATGCTAATGCCCAAGTAGTTACAGCATCAACTGATTCTGTAGATTTTTTAAGACCAATTAAAACAGGTGATATTACTTCTTATGAAGCGATGGTTAGTTATGCAGGTACAAGTTCAATGGAAGTTTGTGTTCAAATAATTATTGAGGATGTATTAAATAAAGAAAGACATTTAGCAGCCTTAAGTTTCTTAACTTTTGTTGCATTAGATGATAATGGTAAGCCAGTCCAAGTACCAGATGTCTATCCGGAATCAAAAGTTGAAAAATGGTTCTATGAAAGTGCGCCTAAGCGTGTACAACGTAGAAAAGATAGAAGAGAAGAAAGTAAAAATACGATTGAATTTTTATCAAATGCACAACATATTGAAGAATTATAAATCACGGACAAGTTAAACGTTGTAACTAGTATATTATAATTCTCATAAAACAGAACTAAGAGTCTGGGACATAAACCCTAGAGAAATAGCCAGTAAATGAGTTTTAACAAATTCATTTACTGGCTTCTTTATTT
>NZ_JBXARC010000017.1:0-46156 GCF_058807855.1 Staphylococcus sp. GW821-FHT11H10
ATATAGACTTACACATAGGCGCATTACCTTTCTTTTTTATTTTGTTTGGTAGCTAATAATTATAGAGGTAATTGCGCTATTTTTGTATTCAAACATAAAAATTGGACTGATGATTTTTAGTCATCAGTCCAATTTATTATAGAGCCAAATATTCATAAAAAAACACTGACAAAAGCATTGCTTTCGTCAGTGTGTCGAATCTATTTCTTATAAGAAACGTTTAGCAGCGACAGAAATTGGTGGAATTTCGTCGAAGTCTAATTTTTTATCTTCAGTGATTGATCTGTAAGCCCATTTACCATAGTTGATTGCTTCTTCATTAACAATTTTACCTGGTAATGGTGCGGCATTTGGATCAACATGTACATCAACGATTGTTGGTACATTTTCATTTAACGCTGCTTCTACTACTTCATCGATACGGCTAGGATCTTTTAATACATAACCTTTACCGCCTGCAGCTTCAGCGAATTTAGCATGGTCCATATCAGAGAAATCAATGGCATATTCTAATTCACCTGCAGCTTGTTGTTCATATTTAATAAATGATAATTGTTTGTTATTCATAACAAAAATTGTCATTGGTAAGTCATATTGAACAGCAGTTGCAAAGTCTTGCATTACCATTTGGAATGCACCGTCACCGCTAATTGAGATAGCTTGACGTTTAGGGAAAGCGATTTTAGAAGCAATTGCTCCTGGAAGTCCGCAACCCATTGTACCTAACCAAGAAGAAATAATAAATTTATTATTTACCGATAAGTTTAGGTAACGTGTTGACCAAACTGTAGATGTACCTACATCGATTGAGAATACAGCATCATCGTCACTATATTTACTAATTGATTTCATTAAACGTTCTGGGCGGATTGGTGTGCTTTCTTGATTCATATCTTGTTCCATCCATTTATCCCAAACAGCTTTACGTTCTAATGTTTTTTCTAAGAATGGGCGTTGTGGTACGTGTTTGATAGCATCAGTTAATTGATGGAAAGCAAGTTTCGCGTCACCAACGATACCAACATTGACACTGAAACGATGTCCAATTACATCTGGGTTTGTATCAATTTGAATTGCTTTAATATTTTTCTTAGGTAGGTAGTCAACGTAAGGATAGTTAGTACCTGCCATGATTAATAAATCGGCATCTTGAATTGTTTGGTAAGATGTTTTTGTTCCGATTTTACCTAAGTTACCGATGCTATATGGGTGATCATCAGGAATGATTGTTTTAGCTGGTAACGTATGAATTACTGGAATTTTAGCCGCTTCTACAAATTCACGTAATTCATCTTTAGCATTTTGTGCACCTACACCAATAATCATTACTGGTTTTTTACTTTTATCGATTAATTTTGCTGCTTTTTTAATGCTACGTAATGTTGGAGTTGGTGCTTTTGGTTTAGTAGTGTCTATAGCACGATGAGTTGTATCTTTAATTTTTTGAGTTAATAAGTCATTAGGACATACAACTACTGCTACACCGCGTTTTTCGTATGCTGTACGAATAGCTTCGTTAACAATTTCAAATACGTTATCACCTTTTTGAATTTGGTGATTATATACAGAAACATCTGACACCATATCAGTAATGTTTGTTTCTTGGAAAGCTTTTGTACCTAATAAAGTACTATTTGTTTGACCAGCTAAAATTAATTGAGGTACGCGATCCATTTTTGCATCATACATACCATTTAATAAGTGAACGATACCAGGACCACCGATACTTAATGCTACCCCAATTTTACCTGTCATCTTAGTGTATGAAGCTGCAGCTAAACTTGCTACTTCTTCATGACGTACATGATAGAATTTAAATGAGTCTCTAACAGTACGTAGACTATCTACTACTGCGTCAATTGAATCCCCTGGAATACCATATAAGTGATCAATATCCCATGCTTCTAACGCTTTAACTAATGCTTCGTTTGCTTTTATCTTCGCCATTATTACAATAGCTCCTTTCTCTTTTTAAACGAGTACAATATATATATTCCCTTTAGTAGAATAAAATAATCATAATTGGAATAAGTATCGAACTAATTACAGCAGTTAATATCATTCCAATTGAACTAAATGCACCAGATTCAGTATCGTGTTCTAATGCTTTTGCGGTACCAAAAGCGTGTGATGCATTCCCATATGTTAACCCTCTGGCAATAGAGGTCTTAAAGTTACCTACTTTCAATAACATTGATCCCATCATACTACCTATTAAACCTGTAGTTATAATGAATAATACTGTAATCGTATCAGTACCACCTAATTCCTGTGATACTTCGATACCTACAGCAGCTGTTATTGAACGTGGTAATATTGTTACTATCGTCTCCTCATCGTAACCCAATAAGTTTAACGAGGTAAACACTAACACAAAATTAAGTATTACGCCAACCATCACGCTTGAAAAGATAATACTTAAATTCTCAATAATTTTATGTCGATTCTTATATAGTGGGTAAGCTAAACATACAACAGTGGCATTCAATAAATGATTGATCCATTTACCACCTGTCATATAATCATGATAGTTTTGATGTGTTAACAATAATACAATAATGACACCAACCGAACCTACTAACGCTGGGTTCAAAAATGGATTATCATATTTTTGTTGTAGCTTTTTTGCAGAAAAATACATAACGACGGTCAACAATATCATTAAGATAGCTTGAATGAATGTCATACTATTGATGACCTCTCTTAACGTTAGGTTGTTTAACCATCTTTTCAGCGATGTAACCAGAAGCTAGTGCAACGCAACTTGTACCTACAATAATTAATAAGAAGAAAATGATATAACTCTTTGTAATATCAGAAACAACATCCATTATTCCTACTACAGAAGGTATAAAGAAAAACACCATTGTAGCTAATAGAAATTCTGCGCCGTCAGATATCCAATTCATACGTATCACTTTCAGTTCAAGTAAAATGTACAACATTATCATGCCTACGATACTTCCAGCTAGTGGTATATGCAATAATGTTTGCAATAAACTACCTAAGTAACTAATGACTATGATAATGGCAATTTGTATGATAACTTTTGAAATAAATAATACTTTTTTCAAGAAGACTGACCTCCCACTAAAATATGTCGAAATTGTTACAGTGAAATTTAAACCTACATTCATCATTCTAATTCAACCTAAGAAAATAGAAAAATATCCATTTTAAATACCACCTATAGTTTATTTCTATGTAATCGCTTTAATAACTATACGTATTGGTGTGATTGAATTTCGATGACAATATTATTGCGTTCGGAACGAACCCAACATATGCAAATAAAATAGAGAAGCGTTTCGTTTAAACGCTTCTCTATTTTTATTTATCTATTTATTGTGCTTGTTGTTATGAAGTATTATTTAGTCATATTTTAATCTTTTGCTCATAAATTCTATCCATTTAGAGGTAGCGTGACTTAATAGTTTATCCTTTTTCCAAATTGCACCTAGTTCCCAACTCATTCCAGTATCCTCAATCTTAATACTTCTGATATTGTCTTTGAGCATGTTAGCGATGTGCTCTGGTAAGATACTTACACCTAAACGTGCCAGCAACAGATACTCAATAAAGTTCCATTGCGAGACATTTGAAACCGTATTTGGGAGAAAACCTGCATTTTTAGCTGCGGCAATAATTTTATCATTAAGGTAAAAGTCTTCGTTAAACAATATAAAATCTTCATTCTTAAGTTCTGCCATTGTAACAGAATCACGTGATGCAAGGTCATGTTCTTTACTTACAACTAATCTCAAATCTTCGCTATATAATGGTAAATAGTCAAAGACGTTCTCATCTATTGGAATGGTAGTAATTCCAATATCAATTTGATCATTAATAAGTCGCGTCTCTATAGATTTACCGCCACTTTCATTTAAATTATACGTAACGTTTGGATAGAGCTTGTGAAACTCCCCTAGTATGTAGATAAATTGTTGCATGTCCATTACTGCAGACATACCTATATTGATATGACCTGTTTCTAATCCTAATAGCCCATTAATTTCGAAAGGAATATTATCATATAACGTTATAATTTCTTCGCACTTTTTATAGAATATTTTACCCGCATCAGTGAGTACGAGGTAACGCTTTTGACGATCAAATAATGTCATTTTCAATTCATTTTCTATATCTTTAATTGCTTTACTAATCGTCGGCTGCGCTATGTATAGAGATTTCGAAGCATTTGTCATACCACCTTGATTAACTACTTCCATAAAATATTTCATATGTTTGATGTCCAAATGCTCACCCTCTTTGTTCATTATTGTAATTTCATTATACACGAAATATTTTTGAGAAAATAAAAATATGTAAAGTTAAACTAAATATTTCCGAGAACAAGTCTAATTCAAATTCAATGTAAGACCCTATATGTTTCATTATAAAAAAATGTTATAATCACATAGGCTCAAATTGATTGAAGAGGTGAGGCATTGAGCTTTTACGAATTTATGCAAAATTTTGTTGGTGATGACACACCATTAGGTGAATTGGTAAATTGGATTAATCAAGATAGCAATTTCCCTAGAGACGTGAAGAGCCAAGTAGAAGTATTGTCATATTTTCGAAATAATCCATGTCCAGAAAACATACCCGTGACTATCGTTAAAAGAGCATTGGCTGTTTTTAACCAATTCACAAATGTATAATTTCTAATTTGTTATTATACATCATGGACGTATCATCTCACCAAGCGCCTTTATGGCGCTTTTATTATAGGGTAAACTTAAAAAATTTCACATTTAAAATTAAATGATGCTACGAACTTTAAGACAATACCATGCTACTATCTTAAATTGTGCAAAATTACTTTAATGTAAAATAAGTTACAAATTACGCAGTTATATTTCATATATATTACAGTTACTTGTATAATTCGTTTCTTATATTGTATTACACCTTTTTAACAAATATGATTAATACAGTTTTTAATTCTTTTATATTTTGAGGAGAACAAAATGAAATTTAAAAAATTATTTTCACGTCTTTTACTCGCTACTGGAATCATGTTCGCAGGAACTTTTACATATCAAAACATTGAACACACGCACGTATCTAAAGCCGCTTCATATAATTACTATACGAAAGGTCAATGTACTTGGTGGGCATATCAACGCCGTGCTCAACTTGGCAAACCTGTTTCAAATCGTTGGGGAAATGCAAAAAACTGGTATTACAACGCAAAACGCTCTGGTTACAGAACTGGTCACACGCCTAAACGCTACGCAGTAATGCAATCTACTGCAGGATATTATGGTCACGTTGCTGTAGTTGAACGTGTATATAGTAATGGTAGTATTAAAGTTTCTGAATATAATTACAATAGACCTAGTGCATACGGAACTCGCTACTTAAGTAAATGGTCTGCACGTAATTATAATTACATCTACTAAAATAAATAATGACATATAAATGATAAATAAAAGCCACTACTTATGAATCGAGGTCTTGATTTAAGAACCTTACTCGTAATTAGTGGCTTTTCTAAATATTGTTATTGTTGTCGTAAATCTTTTAAAATTTGTTGAGCTGTAGCAGTATTAGCTTTAGGCGCAGCTTTCAATGCTTCGGCAACACGAGCAATCTCATCACCTTGAGCACCTACTACGATAGCTAATGATTTGTATTGTAAACTCATGTGACCTTTTTGAATACCTTCAGAAACTAAGGCTCTACATGCTGAAAAGTTCTGTGCCAATCCAACAGCAGCAACAACCTGACCTAATTCTTGTGCTGATTGAACATTCAATAATTCAAGTGATGCTTTCGCAATTGGCAATACTTTCGTACCGCCACCGACGATCGCTAATGTCATCGGTACTTCTATTGTTCCGACTAAGCGACCACGTTCTTTATCAAACTTCCAAGTCGCAATACCTCTATATTGTTCATCACGACTGGCATATGCATGTGCACTTGCTTCTGCTCCGCGCGTATCATTACCAGTTGCTAAGACTACGGCGTGAATGCCATTCATAACACCTTTATTGTGTGTTGCAGCACGATGTATATCGACTTGTGCTAGTACAGAAGCACGCTCCATGCGTTGTGCTACTTCTTCACCAGAACGATCACCTTTATTTAAATCTTTGATATCAATTTCACCTTGAACTCGTACTACTGAGGCTGTGGCATGGTTAGACAAAATGCTCATAAGCACATCGCGATTTGGAAACTCATTCTTCATATGTGCAGTTATAGCTTCCAAGATTGTATTAAGCATATTGGCACCCATTGCATCTTTAGTATCTACAAATACTTTTAAAGACAATAGTTGATTCTCTGGGAACGTATCAATTTCAATACGTCTGTAACCACCACCACGTTCTATAATTGATGGGTAAGCTTCAGCTGCAATCTGTTTAATTTGTGGCTCTAAATCATATATGGCTTGTGCTAAGGCATCTGTATCACTAACATCATCAAATACAATTTGGCCAATCATTAATCGTTCACTCTTAACTGTTTTAAAGCCACCTGTATTGTTGACTAACTTAGCGCCATAGCTTGCAGCAGCTACTACTGAAGGTTCTTCAACCATCATCGGTACAACATATTCTTTATCATCGACAATGATTTTAGGTAATAAACCTACAGGCAATGTACCTTGACCAATTACATTCTCAATTAAACTATTCGCAACTTCTTCATTAATTAATGGATTTTTTAGTAAAACATCATAGCTTTCATCAGTTAACCATCCATAATCAACAAGTTGTTTTAATTTATCTTCACGAGATAAATGTCGAAATGTCTTATCTAAACTCTTCATACCATTATTCCCCTTTATCAATCATTAGAGCGATACCTAGTCCTCCACCAATACATGCTGTAGCAATACCCGTACGTTTATTTTCTTGTTCAAGTGCGTTCACTAAAGTAGTGACTAATCTAGCACCACTGGCACCAATTGGGTGTCCTAGTGCAATAGCACCGCCATAGATATTTAATTTTTCATCTGGAATATGCAAATTGTCTTTGACTGGTATACTTTGTGCAGCAAATGCTTCAGTCATTTCTACAATATCAACGTCATCGATTTTGCTATCCGTTTTATCAAGTAGCTTCTCAACAGCATAGAATGGCGCATAGCCCATATATTGTGGGTCACAACCTACTTCTGCATAATCTCCAACAATTCCTAAAATATCGTAACCATGCGCTTTAGCATATGATTCTTCCATTAAAATGAGTGCAGATGAACCATCATTAATACTTGAAGCATTACCACCAGTTACTGTCCCATCTTCTTTGAAAATTGTCTTTAATGTCGCAAGCTTCTCAACACTACTATTTGGGCGAACACCTTCATCAGAAGTCATTTGTTCCCCTTCTGCGTCAGTCATACCGATGATTTCATTATTAAATTTACCATCTTGCGTCGCTTTAGCTGCTTTAGCTTGTGAATGATTTGCGAACTCATCTTGCATTTCACGCGTGATGTCATATTTTTCAGCTATGTTCTCAGCTGTTACACCCATTGGTACATAATGAAAGGCATCTGTTAAACCATCATGCATAAAGCTTTCCACTGGTTCTTGACCTTCTTTTAAGATTAATTGTGGGGCATTTGTCATACTTTCAACTCCACCCACTGCTACTACATCCGCTTCACCTAATTGAATTAACTGTTTCCCTAATATAATTGCTTTAAGACCTGATCCACATACCTCATTAATTGTCATAGCTGGTGTTGTATCAGGTACACCCGCTTTAATCGCAATTTGACGTGCTGGGTTTTGTCCTACACCACTTTGTAGCACATTACCGAAAATAACTTGTTGTATTATATTAGGATCAATATTTGCTGAATCGATTGCACCTTTCAAAGCTGTCGTTCCCAATTCAACTGCAGAATAATTTCTTAATTTACCTTTATATCTACCGATTGGCGTTCTTTTAGCACTAACTATAGCAATTTTTTTCATTCTTTATCTCCTTATATGTAGTTTATATATAAATTGTAATTTAGTTATTTAATTTGGTAAAATAACTATTAATATGATTATTAATAATAGCCGATAGAAGTTATCTCACACTCAATGTTCTACCATGCAGTTTCACGTATTTTATTTTATTACTGTATTAAACGACATGCGTTATTGCATTTAACTTTTCGTATGAAAACGCTTTCTATTAGTGAGCATTTTAAATGAAATTGTCTCAAAAAGCTACTATTAATATGAATTATAAAATTAGAATAACGAAAGGATGTAGTGCCCGTGAGTATAGGAATCGATAAAATTAACTTTTACGTACCTAAATACTATGTAGACATGGCTAAGCTTGCTGAAGCTCGCCAAGTTGATCCAAATAAATTTTTAATTGGGATTGGTCAAACCCAAATGGCAGTCAGTCCAGTATCACAAGATATTGTATCTATGGGGGCTAATGCTGCTAAAGATATTATAACAGATGATGATAAAAAACATATTGGAATGGTCATTGTAGCAACTGAATCTGCAATCGATAATGCCAAAGCTGCTGCAGTACAAATTCACAATTTACTAGGTATTCAGCCATTCGCACGCTGCTTCGAAATGAAAGAAGCTTGCTATGCTGCAACACCTGCAATCCAATTAGCTAAAGACTACATTGAGAAACGACCTAATGAAAAGGTACTTGTTATCGCAAGTGATACAGCTCGTTACGGTATTCAATCTGGTGGTGAACCGACACAAGGTGCTGGTGCCGTAGCTATGTTGATTTCAAATAATCCAAGTATCTTAGAATTGAATGATGATGCCGTTGCATATACTGAAGATGTGTATGACTTCTGGAGACCAACTGGACATAAATATCCATTAGTTGCCGGTGCGTTATCTAAAGATGCATATATCAAATCATTCCAAGAAAGTTGGAACGAATATGCTCGACGTGAAGATAAAACATTATCTGACTTTGAGTCATTATGTTTCCACGTACCTTTCACTAAAATGGGTAAAAAAGCTTTAGACTCAATTATCAATGATGCCGATGAAACGACGCAAGAACGTTTAACATCTGGATATGAAGATGCAGTATATTACAATCGCTATGTAGGTAATATTTATACTGGCTCTTTATATCTAAGTTTGATTTCATTATTAGAGAATAGATCACTTAAAGGTGGTCAAACTATTGGATTATTTAGCTATGGATCTGGTTCTGTAGGAGAATTCTTTAGTGCTACGCTAGTCGAAGGCTATGAAAAACAATTAGATATTGAAGGACATAAAGCCTTATTGAATGAACGTCAAGAAGTTTCAGTTGAAGACTATGAAAGTTTCTTCAAGCGATTCGATGATTTAGAATTCGATCACGCTACTGAACAAACTGATGACGATAAGTCTATTTACTACTTAGAAAATATTCAGGACGATATACGTCAATATCATATTCCTAAATAACGTTGATATTAATTAAGAGGCATTCAAAATAAGGGCAATTTAGGCTCTTATCTCGAACGCCTCTTTATTTACGTGTAAAGTAAAAGTGTTATGGTTTAGTTGAATTTTTAGGTCTATACAAATTATTCATATCTACTTGCTCAAGCTCGAGTAGTTTAATTTTATGATTAATCGTGCCACCATATCCTGTTAAACTTCCATCTTTTCCAACCACGCGATGGCATGGAATAATAATAGAAATCGGATTACTACCGACTGCACCACCTATTGCTTGTGCAGACATATTCGGCTTATTGCGTTCTTCACCTACAAGATTCGCTAGATCACCATATGTTTTTAATTGTCCATATTCTATTTCTTGTAGCTTTCGCCACACACTTTTTTGAAAATCAGTGCCTTCCGGTTTAAGTGAAAAATCAATTTGCGGACGATTTCCTGAGAAATATTCATTTAACCACTCAACCACTTTTTTAAAAATATCTAAATCAGGATTAGTTGGATGAGTAACAGTTGTGTCGTTATATTTATAAAGTACGTGTGTAAGTGACTCACCATCACTGATGAGTTCTAAATTTTGTACGAGAGATTTGTAAAGCATTGAATAAGACATCATACCCCTCCTTTCTGACCATTATGAAGAAGTTTCATGTCAAAGTACAACGGGAAGTATGTTATTACTTAAAATAATGGAGGTGTTAAAATGGCTGGTTTAAATAAAGATGATGTTGATTTACATTTTAATACCAATCAATTTAATGAAGATGATCATGCGAAGCAAATCTCATTCTTCTACAAAGCCCTATATCAAATCAACGATATCGTACTGGGCATTATATTTTTAATTGGTAGTTTTCTATTTTTTAGTGACCAAACCATGATTGCCGGCACAATACTATTTGTGATTGGAAGTATTCAAATGACAGCACGACCTGTAATCTCTTTTGTCCATGACATGAAACTGTCTAAATATTACAAACGCAAATATAAACAGCTCCTAGATGAAAAGAAGCAACATTAATAGATATAAGCGTGTGAATCTACCATTTGTAGAATCATACGCTTATTTAGTTTGCGTTAGAACCAGTTCTTCTTTTTGAAAAGAGTAATGAGTGAAACAACAACCACTAATGAAATAGCAATAAAGACGAAATAACTATAATGCCAATCAAGTTCTGGCATATAAGAGAAGTTCATGCCATACCATCCCGTTAAAAATGATAGCGGAAAGAATATAGACGAAATAATGGTTAAGACATTCATCACACCATTAATTCTATTAGAGCGATAAGACTCGTTATTATCTTTAATATCATCTGTGATATGCTCACAGGCCATTAACGTATCTGTTTGTCTTAATAATCTACTATGAATATGTTTAATCAATAATTGATATTCATGTGATACGTCTAATGGTGATTCATCTATTATTTCATTTAGGAGTTGCTCCATAGGAATGAGCACACGCTTCAGTTTAATAATTTCAGAACGAATATTATATACATCATCCATTAATTTACGGTTATTGACTTTATCTACATTTTGATTCTCAAAAGAAAAAACTATGTCTTCAACATGATCCACATATTTAAAATATTGATGTGTAATTTTATCAACCATGATAGTTGTTAGTTCAATCGTAGTTATAGCTTTAGGTGACTTATTGAATGACGTAATGATATCTGATAATACTTCCATTGGATATTTATGAACCGTGATTATCCAATTACCCTTAACAGTAATACTCAGGGGTTCTGCTGAGAAATTATTATGACTAATGGCATGCAATATTAAATATAAATGCTTTTTCTGTGGATGATTACTAACTTTAGGTCTCGTAACTGTAAATACAGATTCCTCTATGTGGTGCCTAGCAATATTGAATCGTTGAGTGAGTAATGCTTGATCGTTTTTCGTCGGATTCTCAAAATCAATCCACACAAGTTTGGCATCCTCAGGAATAGCTGAAAATGTACATGCAGTATGGAAGTGGTTTGATTGGTCTTGAAAATGGACACGAATTGCCATAGTATCTCCTACTTTAGATAAGTTTTACTCATCAATACCACTTTTCAGAAAATGAAAACAAAAGGTTAGGACTATCATGGATTGTAGGACAGAATTAATTCTTAATTCATAGTCCCGGACCCACTGTTGTCCTAACCTCTTATAACAATTCATTTATACTAATCAATTGATGTTATTAGTTTTGGTTAAAATTATATAATTCATAACCTTTATCTTTAGCATACTCAATTGCTAAGATTTCTAAAACATTAATGAACGCTGGTTCATCTTTAACATTGACATATTGGAATTTCAAATTATAATCTTCAGCTGTAATTGATTTAATATCCTCTTCATTGACACCTTTTTTCTGTGCTAAACCTTTTTTAAATTTAGTAGTGCCGACGCCTGATTTTAAATTATATTGACCTAATTTATTGAATAAGTCTTTTGTAATAAGTTGGTAACCAGTAGAATAGCCTCCTGTTTGACCAACGAAGATAGGCGTCTTTTTATCGAAGATAACATATACGCCAAATTTATCTTGAACTTTTTCACGATCTTCTTTGCTAAATGTTAATGCATTATCTTTATCATATTTAAATAATTTTTTTAGTTGCTTCTTATTATCTTCTTTAATTTGATCTAATTGTTTAGTGCCTTTCATAATTAAAATCCTCCCATATAGATTATTTCTATAAATTAAACTTAGAAAATAGAATAAATTTATGAAAAATACAATTTTATTTTTAATAGTTAAACAATGTTTCTATTTGGATATCATATACCCTTTCATAACGCTTTAAAACGCTATGCCAAAATCATTACACAATACATTTCATATTTTTAATCAGTTTATTTTTTATACGTAATTTACATTTTTAATGTAAATGCATGTTTATTTATATAATCTATAATTAAATATTATGTTTCACCAAATTTATTAGATTCTTCTATCTATGTTAGGGGAGAACAATTTTGAATGATAAAGACTTACGGGTAATTAAAACTAAAAAGCATTAACTGATAGCTTATATTCATTGCTCGAACAAGAGATGTTTACACCATTAACGGTTAATAAAATTTGTAAGCATGCTAGTGTTCATCGCACTACTTTTTATAAACATTTTTACGATAAATACGAATTGCTTAAATACCTATTAAAATTAACACACGATGACTATTTTGCGACTGATATTAAAGAACGTTTGAATAATCCTTTTCAAACTTTAGCTAATTCTTTCAATAAAGAAGAGGTATCTCGAATTGAACTTAAGCAATATAACGATAAAGAGTTTGAAGATGTTCGCAATAAATATTTAATTGAAATAATGCAAAAGGATTTCAAAACCAACATGCATCGTATTACTGTTGATAATGTAGTACCGAAAAGCCTAGTATTCTATGTGTTTGGTTCGGTACTAAATGCATTTATCGATTGGAAAAAGAATGAAAATGTCGAGATTAAACCTAAGCAAATGGACCAAATCTTTCATAAACTTATCAATATCAAAGCACATGATTAATTAGAATAATCATTCTATTTTGTTCAAAGTTTCACGACCGTATATTAATCGCTATTTACATCTATTCATTATATAATGGACTGGGTTACAAACTAACTAAAGGGGTTTTATCATGACTGAATTATTTCCATATTTAGCATTTGAAAAAGCAAAAGATGCAATAGCATATTACGAAGAAGTATTTGGCGCTACAAACGTCAAAAGATTAGAAGTGAGCGAAGAACAAGCGGAACAATTTGGCATGACAAAAGAACAGGCTGCAGAAGCTACAATGCACGCTGAATTTGAAGTGTTAGGTGTTAAAATTTTATGCTCTGATTCATTCGGACGTGTAGAGAACATCAACAATGGTATTTCATTACTTATTGATTTCGATGTCAACAATCAAGACGATTCAGATAGAGTTCAACAGTTTTACGATGAAATTAAAGATCATGACTCATTAGACATTGAAATGCCACTCAAAGAACAATTCTGGGGTGGAAAAATGGGCGCCTTTACAGATAAATATGGCGTACGTTGGATGTTACATGGCCAAGACTATACAAAACTTAATTAAAAATCACATTGTTTTTATTAAACTATTAATAAAAGGTTTTATGACACAATATTCTTAGATAAGTGAGAAGCAGATTCTATTGAAATTATATAGAATTTGCTTCTTTTATTTAACATTTAAGTCATACACATTTAAGAAAGTAGCGTTGATATAGATAATAAATAGAGCTGGGGAATGGGCCTCAGCAAAGAAATTTTCAACTAGCAAATCTACAAACAAAACAAACTGTGGAAATGGAACTTACGTGCTTGAGCACTTAAGTAAGTTGTTCTAATGATTAAAGTCAAAGAACTACATTACAGCTTCCTAGGCAAGTACCACCAATTTAATGAAATAAAAATAAGTCAGTAAATGAATGGACTATACTCATTTACTGACTAATTATTTAGAAATGTTATTCTAAATTTTATTAAACTTGTTATATATTGATCTTAATTCATTAGAACATTTCTGAAACGACTTTTTGTTCTAAGAAGTTTAATAAGTAGTCTGGACTACCTGTTTTGGCATCTGTACCAGACATTTTGAAGCCACCAAATGGATGGTAACCTACTACTGCTGCAGTACATCCACGGTTAAGATATAAGTTACCTACATCGAATTCATTCACTGCTTTAATCCAGTTTTCACGATTATTTGTGATAACCGCACCTGTTAAGCCATAGTCTGTATCATTCGCAATTTCAATCGCTTCTTCAAAATTATCAAATTTAGTAAAGCCAACCACTGGACCAAAGATTTCTTCTTGCATGACTTGATCAGATGATTTTAATCCTGAAATAATTGTTGGTTTAATGAAGTAACCCGTTGAATCATCAGCTTCGCCACCGATTTCAATTTTACCTTCTTTTCCACCAATTTCGATATATTTTTTAATTTTGTCGAATTGTTTTTTATTAATAACAGGGCCCATGAATGTATTATCTACAGTGTTACCAACTGTTAATTCTTTAGTTAATGCTACCGCTTTTTCTAATACTTCATCATACACTGAACTGTGTACGATGGCACGTGAACATGCAGAACATTTTTGGCCTGAGAAACCAAATGCTGACGTTATAATTGATTCTGCAGCTAAATCAGTATCAATATTTTCATCAACGACAATCGCATCTTTACCGCCCATTTCTGCAATAACACGTTTTAAGAATGTTTGTCCTTCTTGAACAACTGCGCTACGTTCGTAAATACGAGTTCCTGTTGCACGTGAACCTGTAAATGTAACAAAGTGTGTATGAACAGAATCAACTAAATAGTCACCGATTTCTTTCGGATCACCAGGTACAAAGTTAACAACACCTTTAGGAAGACCCGCTTCTTCTAAGATTTCGATTAATTTATACGCTGTTAATACTGTATCTTCAGCAGGTTTCAATAGAACTGTGTTACCAGCAACAACTGGTGCTAATGTTGTACCAGCCATAATTGCAAATGGGAAGTTCCAAGGTGGAATTGTAACACCAGTACCAATTGATTTATAGAAGTACTTGTTATGTTCTCCTTCACGATCTAATACCGGTTTACCATCTGCTAATTCCATCATTGAACGTGCATAGTATTCGATAAAGTCGATACCTTCTGCTGCATCGCCAACAGCCTCATCCCAAGGTTTACCTGCTTCATATACCATGACTGCAGAGATTTCCTCTTTACGACGGCGAATAATTGCTGCAACGCGTAATAATAACTCTGCACGATCTTTATGTGACCATTGACGCCATGCTTTATAAGCTTTGTTTGAAGATTCAAACGCTTTATCTACATCTTCCTTAGTAGCTTTAGATACTTTAGCAATTAATTCCGATGTATTAGCTGGATTAATTGAATCAAATGTATCATCTTTAGTAATGTGCTCACCGTCAATCACAATTGGAAGTGTTTGACCAAGTTCATTTTTAACTTGCTCTAACGTTTTTTGAAATCTTTCTACATTTTCTTGTACTGAAAAATCAATCCCAGGTTCATTTTTGAAAGGTACTACCATTCTTAATTACCCCCTATGTATTTGTAAGAATTATAAAAATCAGTAAAACATTGACTTACTTAAAATGATAATTTGTATCATTAATTTCATTCTACTATGCTTCGGGTTATTTTTGCAATCGCTTACATACATATTATCTGAAAAGTTTTAATTATTAGTCATTCGTATACTTTAACTATTGTACCTTTAATCCAATTAGCCGACATCAAGTTAAGGAAGTACTCAAAAGTTGTTTTATAGATAAATAGTCCTATTAATTTTTAGGTGCGTCATTTTCATTTATCTCTCTTATTACTTTAGCAGGCACACCCGCAACTAGGCTATTCGGTGGTACATCTTTAGTTACTACACTTCCTGCTGCTATAACTGAACCATCTCCAATCGTTACACCAGGTGTGACAACGACATTGCCACCAAACCAAATATTATTTCCAATAGTAATCGGCTGTGCCAACTCTAAACCTGCATTACGTTCTTTAGGCGTTAATGGATGATGGGCAGTATAGAAGCCACAAGACGGACCTATAAATACATCATTACCAATCGTGATGCCACCTCCATCCATGAAGTAACAATTACTATTAACAAACACATTTTTGCCTAATTTAACATTCCAACCATAATCTGTATCGAACGGACTATTAATTGCGACATTCTCTAATGTATAACCAAATAATTCAGTTAATATAGCCTGTCTTCTACTGTCATCACTCGGTCGCGTTTGGTTAAAGTCAAAACATAAATCTTTTGCACGTACTCGTTCAGTTTCCAAATCTTTATCAAAATTGGCATCATACCACTGGTGTGCTAACATCTTTTCTTTTTCTGTCATTGTACTTACCCACCTTTATTTAATATTTATATTATAGTTTAAACAAATTAAGTGGTTTTCGCACGGAAACACTTTCTTTTTCAACATAAAATAAGCCATAAAGGCACTAGACACCTTTATGGCTCAATACATTAAAATTTTCATTTAAGTTGTAATATAGTCTCCACCATTAACATGGATGATTTGACCAGTGATGTAAGAACTATCCGCATTTGTAGCAAGAAATACATAAGCTGGCGCAAGTTCTGCTGGTTGTCCACGTCTACCCATTGGTGTGTTGCCACCTTGATTTTCTACTTTGTCTTCATCAAAAGTAGCCGGAATGAGTGGTGTATAAATTGGACCAGGTGCCACACCGTTAACTCGAATATTTTTCTCCATTAGTGTGGTTGCTAGTGAACGTGTAAACGAAACAATCGCACCTTTAGTTGAAGCGTAATCAATTAAATGACCAGAACCACGATATGCCGTCACACTTGTCGTATTAATAATTGTATCGTTGTCACTTAGATATGGAACGGCAGCTTGTGATAAGAAGAACATGCCAAATATATTTGTTTCGAATGTATCTTTAAATTGTTCAGGCGTAATATCCATGAAACTATCTTGAGGATATTGGACCGCACCATTATTGACTAGAATATTTAGACCACCAAATTCTTGAACAACTTGTTGCACTAAATCTTTAGATTGTTGTGCATCTTTTAAATCATGGGCATATGCTTTAGCCTTTACGCCAATCTCTTTAAGACGATTAACAGTTTCCTTTGCATCTTCATGCTCATCATAATAACCAATAGCTACATTAGCGCCCTCTTTTGCAAATAAGATCGCAACAGAGCGACCAATCCCTGAGTCACCACCAGTAATTAATGCAACTTTACCTTGCAATTTACCAGCTGCTTTATATTCATCTAGTTCTGAAATGGGTCTAGGATCCATGTCTCTCTCTGTTCCTGGTTGACGATTTTGAGTATAACCTTTAATTTGTTTATGGAATTCTAATAGATTCATTCATTTTCACTCCTTATCCATTTACTTAACCGTTCCCAATAAAGACTCTTTTGAAACAATAGATCAATGTGTATAGAACCGTTCAATTTATTACAACTTTAGAACTATAAAAAGCCAGTTCCCTAGTCTCATGCAATTTTATTAGAAAGCCTATATAATTAAATTAAACTTCTATTAAAGAAACCAACTAAAGCCACTAACGAGATATTACAGAAAAAGGAGTGCGACATTCTATGAGAGGTTTATTGAAAGGTATCATTGCATTGCTTATCATTCTTGGCGTTGTAAAGACATTCCAAGATCATGATGTAATGAACGAAGCAAATTATTATTATAATCAAGCGAAAAACGGTGAACTTGTTCAAAATATATCCAATTTTGATTTTAATAATTATAAAGACTTAAATTTAGAAAATTTTAAGCCATCTGATTTTTTCTAAGTAAGCTATATAATCATTACAATAGTAGTTAGTAGTCTAGGACATAAATAATATAATGATGCTATTTTGCAAATTCGAAGTAGTAGGACAATGAATTCGAAAAAAATTCTGTCCTACTTTTTTTATGCGAAAAATTAAGACAGAAACATTGACTCGAATACCCTAAGGGGGTATATTATGTATGAATTGTAATGGAGGTGTCTTAATGAGCAATAAACAAAATGCCACATTGAACATTACTGGTATGACTTGTGCAGCTTGCTCGAATCGTATTGAAAAGCGCTTAAATAAAATGGATAACGTAAAAGCACAAGTTAATTTGACAACGGAAAAAGCAACGATTGAATATGATACTAATGACTATGCAATAAATGACTTTGTTACAACGGTTCAAAAGCTTGGGTATGATGTTGTCATTGACAAAGCTGAGTTAGACATTACTGGTATGACCTGCGCAGCATGTTCAAATCGTATAGAGAAAGTATTAAATAAAGCACCAGGTGTTAAAGATGCGACAGTTAATTTAACAACTGAACAAGCAATGGTAACGTATTATCCTGGACAAACGGATTTAGATACCTTAATTGGACGAATTAGAAACTTAGGTTACGACGCACAGCCTAAACAATCCGAAGAAGATCAAGCAACACGTAAACAACAAGAACTTAAGCATAAGCGAAATAAATTAATAATCTCTACTATTCTGTCATTACCTCTATTAATGACAATGCTCGTCCATCTCTTTAATATGCATTTACCAGATATCTTAATGAATCCTTGGTTCCAATTTATCCTTGCGACACCAATCCAATTTATCATTGGTTGGCAATTTTATGTTGGCGCTTATAAGAACTTGCGCAACGGTGGCTTTAATATGGATGTGCTCGTTGCATTAGGTACTAGTGCTGCATACTTTTACAGTATTTATGAAATGATCAAATGGTTTTCTGGTGCCACAAACATGCCTCACCTTTACTTTGAGACAAGCGCTGTACTTATCACATTAATTCTTTTCGGAAAATATTTAGAAGCACGTGCTAAATCACAAACGACGAATGCATTAAGTGAATTACTTAACTTACAAGCAAAAGAGGCACGCCTAATTGATGATAATGGTATGGAGAAAATGGTACCGCTCAATCAAGTTAATGTAGATGATATCTTGTTAATTAAACCCGGTGAAAAGATACCTGTCGATGGTAAAATTATTAAGGGTGAAACTGCTATTGATGAATCAATGCTAACAGGTGAATCCATGCCAGTTGATAAACACGTTGATGATGTAGTAATAGGCTCAACTATGAATACGAATGGTGTTATTACAATTATGGCAACTAAAGTTGGCAAAGATACTGCCCTATCCAATATTATTAAAGTGGTTGAGGAAGCTCAAAGTTCTAAAGCACCTATCCAACGTTTAGCTGATATTATATCAGGTTATTTCGTTCCAATTGTTATTGCGATTGCTTTACTGACATTCTTAATTTGGATTACACTTGTACATCCTGGTCAATTTGAAGATGCACTTGTTGCTGCGATATCAGTTCTAGTGATTGCTTGTCCATGTGCACTTGGTTTAGCTACACCAACTTCAATAATGGTTGGAACTGGTCGCGCTGCTGAAAATGGTATTTTGTTTAAAGGTGGCGAATATGTCGAACGTACAAATCAAGTTGATACAGTTGTGTTTGACAAGACAGGAACACTTACACACGGCAAACCAGAAGTAACTTATTTTGAAGGTGACAAAGATACCTTAACTTTAGTTGCTTCAGCTGAAAATAACTCTGAACACCCACTTGCTACTGCAATTGTTAACTACGCCAAACAACACAAAGTTAACTTGGTAAATGTCACAAATTATCAAACATTACCAGGTCACGGAATACAAGCCATTATAGATGATTCTATGTTATTTGTAGGTAATCAAAAGTTAATGTTAGATCATCAAATCAATATACAAAGCATTAAACAGAAGATGAAACAGATGGAAGCCGAGGGACACACTGTTATGCTAATAGCTTATGATGGCGAACTAAGAGGTATGATTGCTGTAGCTGACACTGTTAAAGCATCTGCTAAAGAAGCTATCCAACAATTATCATCTATGAATATCAGAACGGTCATGCTAACTGGTGATAATGAACGAACTGCAAAAGCTATTGCTAAAGAAGTCGGCATTGATCAAGTCATTGCCGGCGTCCTACCTGAAGATAAAGCACATCATATAACTCAATTACAAGAACAGAAACATAATGTCGCTATGGTCGGTGACGGTATCAATGATGCGCCTGCCCTCGTCAAAGCAGATATTGGCATTGCAATGGGAACGGGCACTGAAGTAGCAATAGAAGCTGCAGATATCACCATTCTTGGCGGAGATATCCAATTAGTTCCTAAGGCCATTCATGCAAGTCATAAAACAATTCGCAATATTAAACAGAACTTATTCTGGGCATTTGGATACAACATTGCAGGCATCCCTATTGCGGCAATGGGATTACTTGCCCCTTGGATAGCTGGTGCTGCGATGGCCTTAAGTTCAGTTAGTGTAGTAAGTAATGCCTTAAGACTAAAACGAATGAAATTATAATTATGAAGCATTTCTATTTTATTTCTTTGTTTATTAAAAAGGAGTAAAATATGGGTATATATTACTAAGAACATCGGAGGTGACAGGTATGATTAATAAAGTTATTAATGTTGAAGGTATGAGTTGTGATCATTGTAGAAATGCTGTTGAATCAGCACTAGCGAAATTAAACGGTGTGACTTCAGCAGAAGTAGACTTAGATAAAAATCAAGTTCGCGTCGATTACGACGAAAATAGAGTATCAGTTGAACAAATGAAAGAAGCTATTGAAGACCAAGGCTACGATGTAAAATAAGATCTGAATAAGAAACCTGCTTTTGTTAGGCAGTCAATAAGGCCCGTACAAAAGCCATTAGGATGTAGGCGAACTAGAAAAGTGAGCAATCGTGCTGGCAAAATATGAGGAGTTGAGTATGGGACATTGAATTTTTAAATAATTCTGTCCCATGCCCAACTCTTATTTTTTTAATTCACTCTTAATTTTGTCGTACCTGTATTCATGACATCAATGACTGCATCGAGTGCATCAACAATTAAGTTCTTAACTGCCGCATCAGTATAAAACGCGATATGTGGTGTTAACCAGATATCTTCTCTAGCAATTAGTTCATCTAATAAGTCATCATTAATTGCTTTATTACGATAATCTCCTGGGAACAACCCTCGTTCATGCTCATAGGTGTCTAACGCTGCGCCTTTAATGTGTCCACTATCAATCGCATCTAGTAATGCTCTCGTATCTACTATCGATCCCCTAGCAGCGTTTACAAATACGGCACCTTTTTTAAATTTTGAAAATAAATCTCTATTGAAGAGATGTGGATTATATTTCGTTGCTGGAATATGAACTGTAACAATATCTGCATCACGTAAAGCTTCTTCCAACGTATCCTTATACTCAACATATTGCGCAACCTTTTCATTAGGAAATGGATCATATGCAACAACATGACTTCTATATCCTTTTGCAAAAATACTTGCCGCTATCGAACCAATACGTCCTGTTCCTATAACAGCTACGGTTAAATCGCTTATTGAACGCGACAATATTGATGGTTCCCATCTAAAATCATAGTCTTTAAGTTTACGTTGAATGTCGTTCTGATTTCTTACAATATTAATGGCTTGTGTCACTGCAAACTCTGCAATTGAACTAGGTGAATATGACGGTACATTAGATATGATAATGCCATATTGTGTAGCTAAATTTAAGTCGTATGTATCAAATCCAGCACTACGTTGTGCAATATGTTTAATGCCAAATTGTTGCAATTTGGCAAATACATCTTCCGATATTGGATGTTGTTGAGACAAAGATAAACCATCAAATCCTTGAACATCATCGACATTATCTTCTGTTAATATTTCTTTATTTAACTCTACTTCGACATTATTTTGTTCCGCCCATTCTTCAATATAAGGAATATCTTCATCTCGTACACTCATTATTTTAATTTTAGTCATAAAATTTCATCCTTTCTATTTGTGACTTCTTGTTACTCGTTATATAAATAAGATAAAGAAGCTAATCGTTTAGCCGCTTCAGTTAATAATTGGTCATCTAATGCTAGGGAAATACGGACGTAATGACGACCATTTTCACCAAATGGAATGCCAGGCGCCACTAAGATCGATTGTTCTTTCAACAAATACTGTTCAAATGATTCACTATCATACCCTGGTGGTGTTTGAAGCCATGAGTAAATACCACCTTTAGAATGTACAAATGGTAAATTGGCATCTTTTAATTGTTTCTCAAACGTGTCACGACGACGTTTGAATGTTTCATTTTGTTGATCTAGAAAGTCATCATAGTGATTAAGTGCGTATGTTGCTGCATCTTGAAGGGCACCAAACATACCAGCATTAGTATGTGTTTGATATTTCTTCAGCGCTTGTATCATGTCTTTGTTACCTACTGCGAATCCTACTCTAAATCCTGACATATTATAACCTTTAGATAATGAAAAAATTTCAATTGCTACTTCCTTTGCATCTTTAGAAGCAAGTATACTTGGGTTCTTTGCATCAAATCCAAAAGCACTATACGCGAAATCATGAACGATCTTTGTATGCGTACCTTTAAATCTTTGAATTGCTTCATCAAACACTGCTTTAGTAGCCGTTGATCCAGTAGGATTATTTGGGTAAGTCAAATAAACGAGTGACGTACGTGCTAATGTTTGTGCATCTACTTTGCTCCAATCTGGCAAATAATGTGGTGGCTCCAAATTAAGTGGTACTGGATTGGCATCAGCAAGCATGACACCAGCAAGATAATCCGTATAACCTGGGTCTGGAAGTAGCACGTTTTCTCCAGGATTAACAATACATGTAGGCAAAGCCACTAAACCATTTTTAGTACCATAAAGTATGCACACTTCATCATCTTTATGCAGTTCAACACCATATTGTCGTTGATAGAAATTAACAATTGCTTCTTTAAAGGATTCCTTACCATGAAATGCACCATATTTTTGATTTTCAGGAATTCGAACAGCATCAGCAAAGTGATCAACAATGCCTTTAGGCGTTTCGCCATCCGGGATACCAACTGCCATATTAATTAACGGTAGTGGTCCATGCTCAACCTTACGCCCCATCGTTTTACCAAAATAACTATCAGGAATATTGGCTAGTTTATTAGAAATTGTCATTATTTACCCCCTTTTCAAATTAAAAAAGCTATATATCACTCTCAATTGATAGTGACATATAGCTTAGTTATGACTATGACACTTATCTTTGAGGCATACCTCTTTGGAGTTAGCACAGTACTTTTGTCTTTTAAGTCTGTTGCTGAAGTTTCATTGGGCCAAATCCCTTCACTTCTCTGGATAAGTCTATTGAATTAATATTTATTGTATCAGTTCAATAAGTATTGTCAATATTTATAATTTTCAGATTTATAGCAAGTTTTACTTTATTTTCCGTGTTCTATGTCTTCTAACATTGCTTCGGCAGTAATTTTAGCACTCGTCAACACAATTGGCACACCTGCACCAGGGTGCGTACTTGCCCCTGCAAAGTATAAGTCTTTATAATCTCTTGATACATTTGGTGGTCTATAATAATTACTTTGTGTAAGTGTTGGCATAAGTCCAAATGCTGAGCCGAATTTGGCATTATAACGACTCTCAAAATCAAGCGGTGTAAATACTGTTTCAGATACAACATCCTGACGTATATCTTTAAGTGCCTCAATCGTTTCTAATTTGTTATAAATGACATCTTTCGCTTTTTCAACCATATTAGGATCGTTCCAGTCAATTTCACCTGTCTTCAACTCAGGGACTGGCATTAAGACATACATCCCTGTCTGATCTTTAGGCGCTAATGCTTCGTCTTCTACAGATGGGAAGTAAAGATATAATGATGGGTCATCAGGCATCTTACCACTAAAAATGTCATCAATATTGCCTCTAAAATCTCTAGCAAATACAACATTATGTACATGTAATTTATCACGTAATTGACGATTAATACCTGCATAAATTAAAAATGCTGAACATGAATAGTCCATGTTATCTACCTTTTCAGGAGAATAGTTCTTTAAAGGTGAGTGCACAGGCATTAAGTTTTGTGCCACATATGGAAAGTCAGCAGTACATAGCACTTTGTCAAAACGTCGAATATCACCATTAACACGTAGACCATCTGCACGTTTGAATTTAGGGTCAATAATGATTTCTTGTACATCTGCATTAAGTTCTACTTTAACACCATGGTCTTGACCAAGTTGTAGTAAACCTTGTGCTAAGCCATACATACCGCCTTTTATATAATGAACACCATGTACCATTTCAATCATTGGAATAATAGAATAAATTGAAGGCCCTTGTTTAGGATCAATACCTATGTATAACGTTTGAAATGCGAGTAACTTACGTATTTTTTCATTGGATACATAATTATCTATTAATTGATTCGCATTATTAAATGTCTTTAATTTTAATCCACGATATAGCGTCAATGGGTTATAAAATTCACTTGGTTTACGGAATGTTCGTTCAAGGAAGTATTTGCGAGCCACTTCATATCGTTTATACACATCCGTTAAAAATTGCATAAAACCTTGAGTAGAACCTGGTTCTGTCGCTTCTAACGTTTGACTAAGTTGTGCTAAATCAGTTGATACACTCACTTTATCTTTATCAGAAAAATAAATATCAAAAATATGTGTAAGTGGCTTCATATCTACGTAATCTTCAAAGCGTTTGCCACTTTCTTCAAATACGGCTTTATAAACATCCGGTACCATCACTATGGTTGGTCCCATATCAAAAGTAAAGCCATCTTTCTTAAATTGGCTCATACGGCCACCAACTTGTTCATTCTTCTCAAATATTGTAACTTGATGACCTTTAGCGGCTAGTCGTGCTGCAGCTGCTAAGCCGGTAACGCCAGCGCCTACTACTGCTATATTGCATATATCTGACCTAATCTTTATATTTTTTCTTTAAATTGCGGTAGATTTTATGTTTTTTCCATTTAGAAACGTACGCACGGTCTTTCAATGAGTAATCTGCTTTACGTACTTCGGTTAATATACCTCGATATACTTGGGCTGCTAACTCAATAATCATTCGAGATTCTTCATTGTATACATCAAGATGATTTAAAACCATGTCATAGTTATTATCGGCTAATGTAGCGTAGAATTCCCAAATTTTAATGTAATTGTCAGAGAGTTGATCACGTTCTATTTCATCAGCAATTGAAACATTAAATTCATTTAAACGCGCTTTACTAAAGTAAATACGCCCGTTGCGATAATCTTCACCAACATCACGTAGTATGTTCGTTAATTGAAGCGCTTCACCTAATTGCTTTCCATACTCATATGCTTCATCTGACGGTGGCGTTGCTAGTATTGGGATCAGTAATACGCCTACAGTTCCCGCAACACCATAACAATAATCTAGTAGACCACGATCTGTTTCAAACATTTCGAAATGCTGGTCTGCTTCAACCGTATCAATTAAGTCATAGAGGGCTTGGAAATTCATTTGGAAATGTGTAGCTGCATCAGCAAATGCCGTCATAATGCGGTCATCACTTTCAAATGTCGTTGTTGTTTGATGTTCAATAGCTTTAACATCACGGTTAATCTTATGTAGATATTCCACGTCTTGGTGTACATCGATACTATCATCAACGATTCTACAAACTGCATAAATCGCCCAGATTGCTCGTCGTTGTTGTTCTGGTAACATATCAAACGCATATGAGAAACTCTTGGAGTAATCTTTCATAATTTGATGACAATATTGATAATTTTCTTCTAATGTGCTCATGGAGAACCCCCTGCTAAATATTATTTAATACTAAATTGTCGTCCCTTCCATTTTACCTGTTTCGTGTAATGAATGTGACGATATGAATTTATATAAACTAAAATAAACACTAAAAACAATATTGGGTTGATAGCTAAAAATAAAATTGAAAAACGTCCTACTCGACGATGTAAACGAATAAATTGTAATGTATATAAACTATATGATAACGCCATTCGCTTAAATGACAAAGTTTTCATAAATAAACTAAGTGCTAATCCGCTAAATGAGGTGATACATCCCACCATCCATAAGATAATTAACATCATGATATGAGGTTGTGTTGACGAAGCACCTACCGCTAAGTGTTTCGTCCATCCCTCTATCATTGTTTTAAATCCTGCTTCATACATTCTAAAGCTAACAAATCCCTGACCTTCAAACCGCGTCACTGGCAATTGGCAACGTTGAAACGCTTTTCCTAAAGAAAATCCTTCAATAATATGAGATGCAGCATTTTTATGCCCTTGTGTCAGGATATAATCGGATTTGTTCATGACTGTAACAGGTCCAAATGCTAATGACTCCCCTTTAGATTTGGATAAAGTCGAAAAACTATTTGTACCTACAACTGTCATAAGATTAAACATAGCCGATAAGTGTTCATAAGGTTTATAAACAACATGATACGGTTGAATACTCATTAATCCACGATATTGTTGTCGTGCATATGACTGAATAATTGCCTCTAGGGCGTGTTCATTATTCAATTCTACGTCTGCATCCATAAATATAAGAATATCTGATACTGTATAAGAAGCACCTAGATAACATGCATATGACTTACCAATCCAGGTATTACCATTGTTGTCATACGTCACATTATACACTTTCGCGCCCATCTCTCGTGCTATCTCAGCTGTTCTATCATTTGAATCATCATCCATGACTATACATTCAACTCGCATTGATTGTTGAGACAAACTTTTTAACAGTTTAGGCAATCTCTTTTCCTCGTTGCGCGCTGGTATAATCACACTAATTGATTGTGTTGTCTCACCCTCGCGTTTCTTATCAAACGAGAGTAAATAACGACGATTATACATTAAATAACCACTTATTAATGATAGACCTGTACTAGCATGGAGAAGTGACTCTAATTTAGTCATAATTGTATTACCTCTATTCTCTTGAATCAGTGGTAACCTTACATTCAAGTGCATTAATTTTATCTGCTACTTGTTGTCCACTTAACGTCACCATCGGCATACCGCCACCAGGATTAACAGATCCTCCAACAAAGAATAAATTATCAAAGTATTCACTTTGTTTAGGAAACTTGAACCCTTTATTTTTCTTCTTATCTGCCACTACACCATAAATGGCACCTTTATTTGAACCATAAGTGCGTTCAATATCGTGTGGCGTCCAAATATCTTCATATATGATATGTTGACGTAAGTCTGTAAGCCCCATTTTTTCTAATTTATCTAAGACACGCTCCCGGAAATCACTATATTGTTCTTCAGTAAACGGTTGGTTTTGAATATACGGAATATGTGGCAATACTTTTAAGTTCTCATGTCCTTCTGGTGCTTGAGTTGGGTCGGATTTATTTGAATTAACTAGATAAATTGTTGGATCTTGTGGCAATACTTTATCATGAAACACTTCTCGATAATTACGCTTAGAATCATTAGAGAAAAGGAAATTATGATGTGCCAGTTGAGCATATTCTTTGTCTACTCCTAAATGCATTACATAGCCAGATGCTGCAGGTCCATAAACTTTCTCTAATTGCGCTATTTTTTTATTTGAAAAGTGCAGTAAGTCACGATACGTAGGTATCACTTCTCTATTAGAAACAATGTAATCTGCACTCACATGTGAACCATCATCTAATCTAACACCAGTTATGTGATTAAAATACGTATCAATACTACATACATCCATACCAGTATGTATAGCTACGCCTTCTTCAATCGCTAATTGTTCCAATGCCTGAGCAAGTTTATGAATACCACCTTTAACGTACCATAATCCTTGTTCGTATTGCATATGAATTAATAGTGTAAGCACTGCTGGAGCATCATAAGAAGAAGACCCAACATATTTTATAAAGTAGCCAAGCATATCTCTTAATTTTTGTTTCTCAATATAACGATTAATAGCTTGTTGCATTGTTGAGAAGTAATCCACACCTTTAAGTGAACGCAATAGTCCCTGATATTTAATTATCTCTGACACTTTATCAAGTCCTAGTGCAAAGTAGCCCTTTTCCGTAAATCGATGGATTTTTTCTGCATAATTTAAAAATTGATGAAGTTGCTGAATATCGTCATTAGTAAGATAGGTATTGGCATTTAACATTTGAGACAGGTCTTCATATAAATCTATCACTTCACCATTAGTGAAGAAACTACGCCATTGCAAAGGTAATCGTTCAATAGTAACATAGTCTTTCATTTGCTTATCACTATAGTTAAACAAGTTTTCAAATATGTATGGCATCGTTAAAATAGATGGACCTAAATCAAAACCGAATCCCTCTGTTTCTAAACGATTTACTTTCCCACCAATGTGGTTATTCTTATCATAAAGCGAGACATCAAAGCCACTTTGAGCAAGACGAATAGCAGCTGATATCCCACCTAGTCCTCCACCTATAATGATGATTTTCTTTTGCGACATGTACGTTCATCTCTTTTCATTCGTAGTTGATAGTAATGTTCTAACCTAGGACGGTTATAACGCTGTGTGAGTATGATCGGTAATTTAGCCGAAATCACATAACAAACATTAATGAATAGTATATATTTAGGCGCTTTGATAAAAATAACAATTGGTATCATTGATAACCAATGAACAAGTTCTGCACGGCGCATTTCTAAAATCATAAAATGTATATCTTCTAATTTAAATGAAGCCAGTCGCCTTTTATTATAGATACGATAATTGAATTGAGCTGCTTCTGGAATGTAATGTTTCCATTTATTAATACGAAATAGTTTATTCCATAAAGTGCCTCTCTTTTCCCACGACCATATTTTAAAAAACGTTTCATATTTCACAAATACTGATGTCGGGCATCGTAACATCATATTAGATACTGATAATTGTATAGTTGTCCAGAACGCACTATGTATTAATCCTAATTTCATTACTTTCCATAACGACATTAATATTCAATACTTTCGATTTGTTTATTGTCTTAGTATCCTCCCTATAATCGCGGTTGGTAAACGTTACGCTACAGTGTCTATTAAAACACAAAAAAGAGGCCGACCTTAAAGTCGACCTCTTCCCTCGATAACTCGATGTACTATCCAGTTACCTTAGTAAATCCTACCACCAACCGTGGTTATCACGGAATGCAATTGCTGCATCTAATGAACCGTAACGGCTGTTAGCGTAGTTAATCATACCTTTAGTTTGTGATGCTACTGAACCAGTACCCCATGATTCCTTAGTTTGACCTAAACCTCTGTAACCAGCTGGGTTAACTGCGTTAGGATTACCACCTGATTCAGGCATTACGATTGCGTTCCAAGCAGCTTCAGTACCACCATTAGCTAAGAATTGTTCTTTAACTGAACCACCAGTTGAAGCTGATGAAGATGATGAAGTTGAAGCTGAGTATGAAGTAGTTTTTGGTGCAGATACTGCTTCAACGTTAGTGTTGCTTGATTGTTGGTTTGAGCTTACTGATTGAGTTGAAGCTTCGTTGCTGTATGAAGCTGAGTAGTCAGTTGATTGAGCAGCTGGAGCAGCTTGTGTAGTTGCTACTGTGTCAGCTCCACCAACGTAAGTGTAGTTCCAAGACCAAGATTGACCATCTGAAGTGAAGTTGTATTTGAAACCATCTTTAACGAATGTGATGTTGTATGCACCAGCTTGTACTGGGTGAGCATTTAATTCAGATGGGTTATTTTGAGCTAAGTTAGCTAATTGTGCATAGTTTGTAGTTGATTCAGATGCATGTGCACTGTTATCTGTAGTTAATGCATAACCTGTTACTCCTAAAGCTACTGCTAATGACGACGCGATTACTGTTTTTTTCATAATAAAAAATTCCTCCAAAAAAATTAGTTTATATTTTTGTTCTGTTAAATTCTTAAGTTATTGTGTTTTGTTCTGTGTTTAACTTTTGACAATAAGTACTATATCATAAAAAAACGCCAATAGTATTACGCTTATCTTACAAAAAATTACAATGAACGATTTATTTTGTAACATTGAAATATTTATATTTCATTCTGTAATATTATTTTTTGAACAAATCGTTTAAAATTTCATCATGAAATAAGGTTTTACAATACTCTTTTAAGAAATTTACAACAATTTTACATATTCTGTAATATTACAAATTGCCATTTTGTTACAATACCGTAATATTTCTAACAACTTAGAATATATTCAATTTATTTATATAACATAGAAAAACCAAGAAACGTTTCTATAATCAATCGTTTCTTGGTTCCATGATTCATCCAATTCAGTAATTAATTTATCACTTAATAATCCTTGACACCCCATAATACTTTTTCGCATTTACGAATAATATATTTCATTATTTCTATTCTTGATGTTTTCTTATGATCTGCTGGTACGACTAGCCATGGTGCATGTGTTGTATTTGTTTTTTTAACCATGTCGTGGCTGGCTTCAACGTATAAATCCCACTTGTCTCGATTACGCCAATCTTCATCAGTGATTTTCCATTGTTTATCTACATTATTTTGACGATCTTTAAAACGTTTAAGCTGTTCGTCTTTATCCAATGTCAGGAAGAATTTCAAGATAATAGCACCTTCATCCGTCCACATCTTTTCAAATGCGTTGATCTCATCATAAGCACGTTGCCATTCATTTACTGTTGCAAACCCTTCAATTCGCTCAACTAATACACGCCCATACCAACTTCTATCAAATAATTCGATATGACCGCTTCTTGGCATATCTTTTGCAAAGCGCCATAAATAATGATGTTTCAGTTCAACATCTGTCGGTGCACTGATACCATTAACTTCATAACCAGTTGGATCAAGCTTTTCCCTAATTCGTTTAATGTTACCACCTTTACCTGCTGCATCCATTCCTTCAAATACAAGAATTAACGGAATCTTTCTATCATATAATGCAAATTGTATTTCACGCATCCGTTTCTGCAATTCCGTAATTAATGTTTTATATTCTTCTTTAGAAACCTTTTCCACATCTTTATCAAACATTTCAGTAGAAAAACTTTCTGAGAATTTACCATCATACGCTTTATCCTTCGCATGGTGTTTTGCTATGGCTTGTTCTAAACGTTCAATTATGTGTTCATACATCTTTTCAATCGCGATTTGGCGTTCTGTATAGTCAATAATCTTCCATTGTTTATCCTGTTTAATAAATTGATGCATATCTTCTAAATACGTTTCTGTTGATAATACACTTCCATACTCTTGAACTTTCCAACGCATCAGTGGATTTTCTTTTGTTTGTTTAATATGTTCTTGTCTTTTATCTTCATTGATCTCAATAAAGAATTTGATAATTTCATAATCATCCTCGATTAACATATCTTCAAAAGATGCAATTTGTTCTTTTAAAACCTCGTAATTTTTATATCTTTCATGTTTAATTTCATTTTCCCGATAATCTAAATAATGAGAGTACCAGCTTCTAAAATAGACATTGATATCACCTTTTTTAGGTAATGTATTCCAATATTTTTGTAAAAACTGATAACGCAAATCATCCTTTCGTGGTGATTGTGTCGCAATAAAATGTGTATATTTGGCATCAAAATTGAGTAATAATTCATTTGAAAGTCGTGTTTTTCCAGAAGCAGGGACACCTTCAAATAGAATCATAACTGGAATACCTAATTCGTGTGTCTGTCTTGTAAGCTCAGCTGTCTTTAGTGCTAATTTTTCGATTTTATTAGCCATTAACCATTCACCCTTTATGTAACGTATTATTTCATTTTTATTGTAACACTATTTATTTCATATTTTATCTTAATCTCTATATGTATTCTCATTTTCAAAAAAGAATTGATAAAATGCGATAATCAACACTTTATCAATTCCTATTTAACAAATGGTTAACCCATAAATTTATATATGTCGTTTGTATAAAGACGTAATACTTTTCGGAAAATAATATCTAAAATAAATGCAGTTACTAATGGTACAACAAAGAACCCTAAAATAATGAGTAAGATACTTAATATTGCAGAATCTACATGTAAGAATTTAAAAGCACTAATTGGTCCAATCATTCCAATGAAACCAAATCCTGCAGACTCTTTAGTTCCCGCAATACCAATCAAGCTACCAGCAATTCCTGAAATACCAGCAGTTATAAGAATTGGTAACATTATTATTGGATATTTCACCATGTTAGGCATCATCATTTTCACACCGCCGAAAAATATAGAAATTGGTACTGCAACTCGGTTCACTTTGCTTGTCCCAATAAGTAATACTGCTTCAGTAGCTGAAATACCAATAGATGCTGAACCTGCTGCAAGACCTGTAATTCCAATAGCAATAGCTATCGCAACTGTTGATAATGGTGAAATAATAATAAAACTAAAGACCATAGAAATAAGCATACACATCAATACAGGTTGTAATTCTGTGAAGCTATTAACCATATTACCAATGCCAGTTGTAATCATATGTACATATGGCAATATAAGTACACCAATTGTAGCGGACAAACCACCTACGATAGTTGGATACACAATCAGTGCCATGCTACCAACACGTTTTTCAATTAATAAAATAAATAATACAGCAATCGTTGCAGTAATCATCGTATTAATCAAGTCTCCGATGCCGGCAATTACCCAGGCACCGTTCTTAAATTGTGCAGCCCCGCTTCCTACATAAGATGCACAAGCAACAACTGCAATCGCTAATGGTGTCATATCAAATTTCAAAGCAATGAGTGCTCCGATTAATGCGGGTACTGTAAATTGCATTGCTTGTACGACATGTAACAAAGTTCCAAAGAATGGATGATGATGCATGAATGCTTTAAAGATTTCTCCCAAAATGGCATTTGGTACTAAACCAACAACGATACCTATGGCTACACCCGATAGCACTCTAAATGTAAAATCTTTAACGCCTATTTCTCTAAGTGTTGATGTCATATAAAAAACCTCCTATTGTTTATTCTGCACACTTAATATGTGGCTCAATTTACTTTATAGCTAGTTCGCATGATGTTTTAATACTGCTCATGCCAATCACTCATATAAGTAATGATAGATTTTACTATATCACAAATTCTAAATTTTCAGAATATTAAATTTAGTTTTTTCCTTAAAAATTTAAATTTAGTTACGATCATTGCTTTTAACCATTTGTACCATTCTTTTTTTAGTTATAAAATAAAAAAACTGAAACACAATTGTGCTTCAGATTAGTAATGATATCTATTAGTTTAACTAATTATATATTGAATAAACTCTTTTCCTTTTCTGGTAACTGATTTATAAATGGTTGTGGATCTTCAGCATAATCATTGCCTATACCACCTTTCATTCTTTGAAAATGTAAATGTGAGCCTGTTGTCTGTTCACCTGTATTACCAGATAATGCGATAACATCTCCAGCTTTAACTTTTTGACCTTGGGTTACTTTAAAATCGTTTAAGTGCATATACCATTGATGATATTGTCCATTTGATTCTGATATTTGTATCACTTTTCCACCTAATTCATCTTCAAATAATCTTGTGACAACCCCATCTGTCGCTGCTAGAACTTCGGTATTTTCAGGTAAATCATAATCGTTACCATAATGTTTGTCATTGCCTTCAAATTCTAGGCCATGATTATAAGTGCCATAACCATGCGTCAATCGTCCATCACGCTTCCAATCACCAAATTGATTATCATCATTTAAAGTCATTTGAGATGGTTGAATATCAATTTCACGAATTAAATAAGTTACGGATACACCGATACCTACACATATCAGTATAGTCATAACTATTTTGATAAATTGTTTCAAACATCGCTCTCCTTTTTAATTCATTATTATTCTGTATATTACCAAATATCAAGACAAGAAAGTGTATACTTTGCTTATAGTCAGACTAATTGACTAGATAATGAACAAAATTGACTATTATAATAGTAGAAACTCGTCTCATAATTAATTTTAACCATCATTAATTTAAAAATTTTATTAGGAAATTGAAGTTTGACTACTCTATTGTCTAGGTTGATGGTTACATATCATTGTAAGCGTGAACTTTGACAACCCTCTCTTTTCGACAGATAATTTAATATAAGTGATATGTCATCAAGGGAGGTGTCTGTATTGTCTACGACTAAAGTTGATCCTCGAATTATTAGAACAAAGAAACTACTGGTAGAAGCGTTTCAAGAGGTTTCTCGAGAGAAAAGAATGTCTCAAATTACTGTAAAAGACATTACTGAACGTGCCACAGTGAATCGTGCTACATTTTATGCACATTTTACTGATAAATATGATATTCTCGATTACACTTTATCTGAAACGATTCTGAAAGATTTAAATGACACTTTATCAATTTCTGACGTTATAAATGAGATCGTTATTTCCAATCTATTTGTTTCAATTGCACATTATATGGTTGAAGTTCAAGAATCATGTAAGCTAAACAGTGAAACATTTTGTAATCAAGCACATAAACGCATTAATAATGAGCTAGAAGATATCTTTACAATTATGTTGCGAAATAGCTATCCGGATCATGATATTGAGATACTTGTTAATAGTGCAAGTTTCCTTGCTGCTGGTATTTGTGGACTTGCCCGACATTGGCTCGATACAAGTTCACTTTCTGCTGAATCTTTTATAGATAAAAATTTACCTTTTTTAATTCATCATATAACACACTTATAATTCAACTTCTGAGGCATTGCCTTGGAAGTTTTTTTATGGAAAATCCAAACAAAACAACACATCGTTACCATTGTTGTCTAAACAACAAGTTTCATAAGCATGTATGTTGCATATTATTCAAATAGGGCGTATATTACATTTATACAACAAGTGTTAGTTAAATAATACGTGTTGTTTTACTATCAAATTATGTTAGGAGGGAAAGACATGTCAGATATAGAGAAACATGAGGGATTTAAACGAACGTTCAAAAATAATAAATTGACGCTGGGTTTATCCGTACCATTTGATAATAAACAACAAAATAATATAGATTTTGATGCGCAAGTGAGACTCGCTCAAAAAGCGGAGTCCTTGGGGTTTACAAGTTTATCTGTGAGAGATAATCCACTGTACAGTCCTCATTTAGGCAAAGTTACAACGAATTATGATCCTTTCGTCTTTTTAACCTATCTGAGTGCCTTTACCTCTAAGATTGCACTAGGTACGGGTAGTACCGTAGCAACCTTACGACATCCCATTCACCTTGCTAAATCAGCAGCCTCACTTGATCTTATTTCCAATCAACGTTTATTACTCGGTATGGCTACCGGTGATCGTTCTTTCGAATTCCCTGCATTTAAAGTAGATGAAAGTGAATTAACAGAATGTTATCAAACAACCATTCAATCATTAAGAGCACTTTGGCAATCACATTCTCCCAACATTTCAAATTCAATTTTTGAGTTATATGAGGATTCAGGGTTACAAGCATTGCCAAAACATCATACGATTCCTATGTTTGGTACAGGCTACTCAAGACAGTCTATGTCCTGGTTACAACAACATATGGATGGTTGGTTATTTTACGCCCAACCTTTTCAAGGTCAAAAGAAATTAGTTGAAGCTTGGCACAGTGGTACCGACCGTTTCAAACCGTTTATGAATATCTTAATGATTAATTTATCCCGAAATCCAAATGAAACCGTTAAACCGATCAAAGGTGGTTTCCGTACTGGACGTAAAAATTTATTGCAAATATTAAAAGCTTATGAATCAATTAATACAAATCATATTATCTTAAGATTTACAAATGATGATCGTGATATCGAAGAACTCATAGAAGAAGTTGGAACGTATATTGTACCCCACTTTCCAGCACATACAAATTAGGAGGAATAAATAATGAGAGAATTACTAGATAGAATTAATCAATTAGCAAATAAAGAAAAAGTTGAAAGTTTGAGCGTTGAAGAAAAACAAGAACAACATCAATTAAGACAAGAATATTTAGGTATGATTAGAGGTCAAGTACTTCATACTTTCTCAACAATGAAAGTTTTAGACCCACTTGGTCAAGACGTTACACCTGATAAAGTGTATGACTTAAGAGAAGAATACGGCAATATTCAAGAAAATTAGTTGTATACAAAGTAAGGCCCTCGAAATTGATTTTTCGAGGGCTTTTGATTTTTAGCTAACAAACTAAGAAATTATACTTATGTCCATCTGGGTCTGCAAAAGTTGCACCATAGTATCCTTGATAAGTTCCTGGTTCATCAATCACTTTACCGCCTGATGATTCCACTTTTCGCATTAATTCATCTACTTCATCATTCGTTTTTACACCTAAAGATATAATGACTTCATTAGGTTGTTTTGAAACTGATTCATGCGTCACTTTTTCAAAATGGTTATTTTCAATTAAAATCACAATCGTTTGTCCGATTTTAATACCAACCATTTTGTCTAGCATATCTGGATTTTTATTAATTTCAAAGCCTAAATCTCTGTAAAATTGCTCGCTACGTTCTAAATCTTCGACATGTAAATTAAACCACATTGATTGAATCATAGTCTTCCCCCTCATTTTCTAAAAAATTTAAAAATTCACTTCACTAATCCATTGCTCAAGCGTTAGACGACCGGGATTGATCTCATCCATTTGATTAAAATCAATTATATAACCTTTTTCTTCAAGCCATCCACGTTCTGCTGTACCACTTGAGAACGAACCTTTAATTTCTGTAGGTTTACCAGTTACCATTGCAAATGTTTTAACAACTTTTTTTAATGTAAGTTCATCAGAAGCGATTTCAATAGCTTGATGGTTATATTTTTCTGGATTGCCAAATACATTGGATGCAATTCTAGCGATATCTATTGAAGAAATCATTGCGAATTTAACATCTTGATTAATAAATTCAGGAATCATTATTTCTCCATTCTCAACTTTAGTAATTCTTAAGAAGTTATCCATAAAGAATGACGGTTTAATAATTGTATAATTTAATGAACTGTCTTTAAGTTCATTCTCAATATCAGCTAAGGCTTCGAAATGGGGACCTGTACGATCACGGTTGACGCCACCTGCAGTACTATAAACAACATAGTCGATATTTTGTTCTTCTGCCGTTTTAATAATCATCTTCCCTTGGCGTAATTCTTCTTCAATATCATCTACAATAATTGGTTGAACACTATAAACACCATATTGTTCTTTCATAGCATTTGTTAAACTATCTTGGTCACTTAAATCGCCCTCAAATATTTCTAAATTGTCATTATCTATTGAAGCTAATTTTTCATTACTTTTATTACGTGTAAAAGCACGAACTTTCCAACCATCTAACAATAATCGTTTTACTACAGCATTGCCTTGTTTACCTGTAGCACCTATAACTAATATACTTTTACCCATTATTTATCTCTCCTATTGTAAAAACCAATAATCTTCTTTTTCACCTTTTAAATACGTATAATCTTTTGGTTGATCACCATTCTGTCTAATATTGTCATTTATTAAATCACGAACATCCCATACTAAGTGTATAAATGTTTGTAATTTATTACCAAAGAATCCATTAGGGGCATCCATGTTTAATACCCTTTCCACTTCTTCTACTGAAATATTCATTTCATGAGCAATATTTTCAATACTTGCGGTAACGATGCTGACAGTACAATATGCTAAAGGACTACCTCATATTCAAATCAATGCTGCAGACCCAGGTTCAAAAAACACTGATCTAGTTGGTGATTTCAGTAATAACTCTAAGCCAGCCTCAGAAGGTATTATCCCTATCATTAAACTTGCAACGATTGATAAAAATGGTCCTACAGGTACATTCATTGATGGGAATGGCACAATGCCTTGGTAACTTTGAACGATTAATTAAATTTAGGAGGCTTTTCTAATGAAAAGTATTAACTTTGAAGAACATTATGTTGTAGAAGAGATTCAAAAAGAAACAATGAAATATATGTCATCAGATCCTAATGGTGTACCAATGAAAACAATGCTTGAAGGTCTTGAACAAAAATCAGGTTTCACAGATGCTGATGAAATCTCATATCATGATAAACGTATTGATTTTATGGATAAACATGATGTCGAAATGCAAGTACTATCATATGGTAATGGTGCGCCTTCAAACTTAGAAGGACAACGTGCAATTGATTTATGTAAAAAGGCAAACGATACATTAGCAGAATATGTTGAAAAATATCCAGATCGCTTTGTTGGATTTGCGACTTTACCAATTAATGAACCAGAAGCAGCAGTTGAAGAATTTAAACGTTGTATCAATGACTTAAAATTCAAAGGCGCTTTAATTATGGGTCACCCTAAAAATGGTTTCCTTGATCAGGAGGAATACGAACCATTATTTGCGGCTGCAGAAGAATTAAACGCACCGATTTATTTACATCCATCTCCAATTCAAAGTGATGTATATCAAGCTTACTATAAAGGTAACTATCCTGATGTAACAGCAGCTACATTCGCTTGTTTCGGTTATGGTTGGCATGTAGATGTAGGTATTCACGCAATTCATTTAGTACTTTCAGGTGTATTTGATCGTCATCCAAACTTAAATATTATTATTGGACATTGAGGTGAATTTGTACCTTTCTTCTTAGAACGTATGGATTCAATTTTATTTGCAGATCACCTACAACATCCAATTAGTCACTATTTCAAAAATAATTTCTACATCACACCGAGTGGCATGTTAACGAAACCACAATTTGATTTAGTTAAAGCAGAAGTCGGTGTTGATAGAATCTTATATTCAGCCGACTACCCTTATGTAGAACCTGAGCAACTTGGAACTTTCTTAAGCAATCTAGGTTTAACAGAAGAAGAACAAGAGAAAATCAGTTATACCAATGGTGCTAAATTATTGGGTTTAGATAAATAATTGTATAGCTACAATTAAAGAATAAATCGTACCAATTCAATCGCATAATCAAACTTTATCGGAGGTTTTATAAATGAAAACATTAGAATTACAAGGCGCTAAATTACGTTATCACAAAGTGGGCAATGGTCCTGTTATCATCTTCATCCCTGGTGCAAACGGAACTGGAGATATCTTTATGCCACTTGCACAACAATTAAAAGATAAATTCACTGTTGTCGCTGTAGATCGACGTGGATATGGACAAAGTGAATTAACTGAACCACTACCTGAGGAAGCAATCAATCCAGATAGTCGTTACCGAGTTAAACGTGATGCGCAAGATATCGCTGAATTGGCAAAATCATTAAGTGATGAGCCAGTATATGTATTAGGTTCAAGCTCCGGTTCAATCGTAGCAATGCATGTTTTAAAAGAACATCCTGAAGTTGTTAAAAAAATTGCATTCCACGAACCACCAATTAACACATTCTTACCAGATGCGAAATATTGGCAAGATAAAAACGCTGAAATCATTGATATTGCGATTAATGAAGGTATGCCTCAAGCAATGAAATTGTTTGGTGAAACGTTACAAATTAGTAAATTAGACCAACAATACATGTCAAAACCAGCAGAAGCTGAAAATGATGCTGACAGTAAAAAACGTTTCGATGAAATGTTGGGTTGGTTCAAATATGAAATTCGTCAATATACAGAATCTGATATTTCAATTGATGGTTTCAAAAAACATAAAGACATCATTACTTTATTAAATGGGACAGCTTCAAAAGGTTCATTCCCACAAGAAGTTAACTTCTTCATTTCTGAAGAAACTGGCACCAAAATTATCGACATTCCAGGTGGTCACTTAGGATACGTTCAAGACTCTGAAGGATTCGCTAAAGTATTACTTGAAATGTGGGCTTAAATTAAAGGAGTGTCATTATAGTGCTTTTCACTAGAAATAAACCATATACTAATAAAACGTTACTAGCTAAAGAAGATATTCTTGAGCTCATTCAATTCGAACGTTTCTGTCGTGATAATGCCCTATGGGAAAGCACGGAAACATGTTTCGCAGATAATTCTTATATCAATATTTCATGGTTTAAAGGTAATGGTAGTGAATTTGTCGCTTCATCCATGATCCTAGGACATAAATAGTGTAATATTATTATTTTGCAAATTCGCAGTAGCTGACTGAACTGAGAAGACGCTTAAATCAAGCTTCTCTCAGTTCTAGTCAGCCTTGCGGGGGTGGGAAGACGAATTTAAAAGAATTCTGTCCCACTCCCTCAAATTTGGATTAATGACACGCGTGCTGTAGCGATTATGCAAGCGACCATTCAAACACGCCTTCCAATTCAAAATGTTGAAATGGAATTACAATCAGATGCCAAATTAGTATATTGTCTCGAACAAGATGATCAAGGCGTTTGGTATATTACGCGTCTTGAATGTATATATGAGAAAGATAGCTTAACACCTGTTAAACCTACGACGATTAATTTGCCAAAGGATGACTTTACAGATTATCGTTCAAGCTATGCTTGCTTATCTTATGCATTAAATGCCATTGGCTATGATGTGAACAGTGAGTTACAAGGTATTGATAGACCAAATGAAGTTAATGCTTATTATGATGAAATTGATGATTGGCTAACTTTTAAAGAAGAAGAGAAAGAGGCGTATTAAAATATGAAGAAAATTGATTTACATGCACATTATATATCACCTGGATTCTCGAAATTTCTAGATGATTATTTCGATGGCAAAGGTGATGGTGTGGCGACACCGAAATTCTCACCTGAAGGTTATTTAGAATTAATGGCACGTATGGAAATTGAATATGGTGTGCTATCTATTTCGAGCCCACATATCAGTGTGGCGCCAGATGAAGAAATGATTTATTTAGCTAAAGAAGTCAATGCCTATGCAACTGAATTTACACACAAATATCCAGAGCAATTAGGTTTCTTTGCGACACTACCATTACCATTGGTTAAAGAGAGCATTGAGACGATTGATACTGCATTAGATCAGCAAGGTGCTTTAGGTTTCACTTTACCTACGAATGCACGTGGTATTTATGTTGGCGATGACCGCCTAGATAAAGTCTTAGCTAAATTAGATGAGCGTCATGCCGTTGTTGCACTTCATCCGAATGAACCTAAGCCTAATATTGAAGCAATGAGCGACGTTGTTCCTGCACCATTAATGGAATTCATCTTTGATACAACACGTACGGTCATTTACATGAGTCAAAACAATGTGTTTAGCAAATATACAAATATTAAGTGGATTATTCCACATTGTGGTGCATTACTTCCTGTCATTGCTCAACGTGTTGCAATGGGTAATAAAATGTTTGGAAGTGAGCGTAAACCTGACGACTTAGAACAAGTTATGAAAGAGTTATACTTTGATTTAGCTGGTAAAGTTCTACCTTATCAGCTTCCAAATATTGCTCAATGTGTAGACATGGATAAAATTGTATATGGTTCAGATGCACCTTATACAACAGATCAAGTTGTAACGATGTTAGCTGATGAATTAGAATCAACTGAATTAATCTCACGACATGAACTTGAAAAAATGTTATATGATAACGGCAAACAATTATTAAAATCAATTAATGAAAAATAATAAACATGGGTGGCACCGGTATCACTGTACCTGTACCACCCATAGTTATTAATTACGCCAATATTTCATCCATTGATCGATTCACACTACTTGCGTACATTCCACCAAATTTAAGTAAATGAACCATAAATAAATATAATCTATAAAATTCTAAACGTTTACGTGACCCTTTTCCTAAAGGATAATGTTTCTCATATTCGTCATAAAATTCTCGGGTAAATCCACCAAATACAGTAGTGATTCCTAAATCAAACTCCCTATCGCCATAAAACGGTGCAGGATCGAATAAAGCGGGACTACCATCTGTTAAGAACATATAATTGCCACCCCATAAGTCCCCATGCAACAATGACGGATTACTATTGTGATTTTCTAGTTCATTTACCATCACTGTACGGACTTGTTCATAGACTTTATTATCTTCGTCATTCCATAATCCTTTCCTCATGAGTTCATCTCTCAGATGATCCATACGACGTTCGACAAAGATTTCAATCCACGAATCAGACCAAGTATTATCAAATGAAATATCTCCACCTTCATGAGGTAAATCAAATCCAAATTTGCCGTCAGATTGTTGCTGGCTATGCATTTTGGCTACTAATTGACCTAGTTCTCGTTGACTACCGGTCGTTCCCTCATCTAAGTAACTCAATATTAAGAAAGCATCACCATTAATTTCACCGCTATCAATCACATGTGGTGCTGTAACACCTGCTTCCTCAAAAGCGTTAAGTCCAGCAATTTCAGCAGCATAGAATGATTTATCACGATTGCGTTGAACTAACAAGAAATAAACGTCATCTTCTGTAGTTACTTTGAATGCTTCGTTCACATCTCCACCACTCACCGTCTTAATATCTCGTATATGATTTAATGGTAATTGTTCTTGCCAATCTTTTTTCATGATGTTTCCTCCTTCGAATACATCTTCTCACTTTATTATTATATTTCCTGAAAAAGGACTATTTAATCGTTAGCATATATATCCACATTTAAGTTGAGGCAAATTTTTAAACAGTTTCTAAATTAACTATGCAATTATTGTTGAACATGCTAGTCTTAGAGAGGAATGTTTTTTCAATGATATTAAATGAGGATAGTAAGCCTCAAATACAATGAAATAGGAGCATTAAAATGTATAAATTAATTAAACCACTATTATTTAAATTCGACCCTGAAAAAGCGCACGACATGACCATCGATGCTTTAAAACTTGGCCAAAAACGCCCTTTTTTACTACCTATTATGCACAAAATCTTCAACTATGAAGATCCTTCTTTAACACAAACAATTAAAGGTATCACATTTAACAACCCAATTGGTTTAGCTGCTGGCTTTGACAAATCTTGCGAAGTACCTAAAGCACTTGAAAATGTTGGCTTCGGTGCACTTGAATTAGGTGGTATTACACCAAAACCTCAAGATGGCAATCCGAAACCACGTATGTATCGTCTAGTTGAAGATAATGCATTAATCAATCGTATGGGCTTTAATAATATTGGAATGAATAGAGCGTTATGGAATTTACGTCGCCACTCATACAATATCCCTGTTGGTTTAAATGTTGGTGTAAATAAAACGACACCTTATAATGAGCGTTATCAAGATTACATTAAAGTAATTGATACGTTTAAAGCTGATGTCTCATTTTTTACAGTTAACATAAGTTCACCAAATACTGAGAATTTACAAAGTTTCCATGATAAAGATGAATTTTCAATGTTATGCAAAGCTTTGAAAGACTTTAAAGCCAATACAGAAGTAAATGTCCCTATTTTCTTAAAATTAACTTCTGATTTAGAACTAGATGGTTTTAAAAATATTTTACCTGCAATCACTGAAACCTTTGATGGTATGATTCTAGCGAATACAACTCGTAAGCGTGATGGTCTCACTTCTTCGAATAAAGTAGAAGATGGCGGATTAAGTGGGCAACCCCTTTTCAAAAGGAATTTAGAGTTAGTGAAATGGGCATACCAACAAACAAATGGAAAATTCTTAATTATCGGCACAGGCGGTATATTTAGTGCTAAAGATGCCATTCAAATGATGCGAAATGGTGCATCTCTTGTTCAAATCTATTCTTCATTAGTTATTGAAGGTCCAGGTTTGACGAAGAAGATAAACAAAGACATCGCTGCTTACTTAAAGCAACATAATTATAATAACGTGAGTGATATTATTGGATTAGACGCGAAATAATATAGCTTTACTTAATTATAAAAAGTACTATACTTAAGCCAAAGATAACAAGTTTACCGGAGGGGTATACGTATGACTGCAGAAGATAAAAATACAAAACAAAATGCAGACCAACCGTCTAAAAGTAAAGAACAGCCATCAAATCAAAATGATAAATTGACAAAAGATGACGATAATAGCATTGGCTATAATGGCGAAAAGAAGACCGCACTTGATCTTGAAATTGAACGCGAGTTGCTTGAAATGATGGAAAATGAAGATCCAGAACCTGAGAAGCAGAAAAAAGGTTTAAAAATTGCAGGTATCCTATCTGCATTTGTGATTGCCATTCTAGCCATTATACGTTTTATTAATCGAACAATATAAAATACGACTCCTAATTTGAAAGGATTAAACTTCAAATTAGGAGTCATTTTCTTTAAAATTGCTGTAAAAAGTCTTTAGCTTCTTGATTGATTTGTTTAAAATCGATGCCTTGAGCCATCGCTGCGAAGACACATCCACAATAGCATTGTCGAAATATATGATAGTCATTACACATCTCTATTGAACGTTCATAGCCCTTATTTTTCTTGAAGTCACTCGGCAAGTAGCTCACGTCATATAAATGTTGTACTTCCATACCCAGTTCATTTATAAGTTGCGCATTCTTTTTAGGTGATAGTGTGAGTGCACTTCCAAAGTAGTCATACCCGTATTTCACAGCAGCTTCAGCAACTAGCTCCAAACGCATTTCGAAACATGCTGTACAACGTAACCCTCCTTCTGGTTCTTCAGTGAGGCCACGTGATTTTGCCATTTTCATAAATTCATGCGGTTTATATTCCGCTTCAATATATTTAACATTCTTTCCGGTTCTCTCATTAAAATCATTAACAAATTGTTCCTGAACTTTTGCACGTCTTAAATATTCATTTTTAGGATGTATATTGGGATTCGCAAAATAAATTGCCACATCAGCATACTCCGTTAAATATTCTAACGTATAAGTGCTACATGGCGCACAACAACTATGTAGTAAGATTTTAGGTCTTAAACCTTCCCTTTCCCATTGATTAATTAATTTTTTCAATACCCTATCGTAGTTGATTTTTTGATTCTTCATTTTAGCAATAATTGGATCAGCTTTTAACATAAAAAATGACTCCTTAAGCATTATATGAATTTATTATATAATAATTAAGGAGTTGAATAATAGTTAATATTCTTTTTTGAGCATAATCATATAGTAAATAAACATGATACCGCCGAATAGCACACCAGAAAATGCACATTTGATTAATTGTTCTTTGAAGTCGAATCCGTCATTAAAAATATAAGGGAAGATAACCCCCGTAATAATAAACATCACCGTTGCAAAATAAACGACGAAAAACGAGCATTTTATTGCATGCTTTTTCACCCATTGTTTGTATTCTTCAGCTGAATGAGCTTTTAACTCATCTAAACGGTTTCTTCTATTAATCCAAAGAGATACAAACGTTAAAATAACACTCAACGCTAATAAGCATATTGTTCCAAAATTCACTGTTTCTCTCTTCATATCAATAACCAAACTTATTGTACCTAAGATAACTATTGTAATATATGTCAATAAAAACATAACCGCTAACTTATGTTCAAGCACACCTTGCTCACGCTCATCACGACCTGTGGGATTTTGAGTGAACCAATTAAATAATATTTGACTAAATTTATCCATTTCTTAATCCCCCTCACCATATTCTTTAACAATTTTACCTTTACCAACGAAATAACTTACTACGCCGAAAATTAAAGCAGAAATAAAATTAAATGTTATGAAAAATCCTAATTCAATCTTTTGATTTGAAAAATATAGTCGCGTTAAATTAAGTAGGCTCATGATTACACCGAACATAATACCACCGAAAATACTGCCTAACTTATGCTTCTTTAATAGTCTTTGATATGCTTCTTTAGAATAAACTCGATTTTCATCTAAATTATTTTTTTCGGATGCCCCTCGATAAGAAAATACTAGCAATAAAGAATAAAACAAATATACCGATGGTCGGTACATTAACACGTTGAACAACATAATCATTAATTAAACTTATAAAAGCTAAGATTAGTAAGCCTAAATAAGTGATAATAAATGTTGTAGTGACGTGTCCGTATAATTCTTCTTTTTCACGTTCATCAAGTTCAGTCGTTGTACCGATGATTCGATTAATCATCTTATCTCTAAAATTAGTCATCCTCAACCACCTCAAGATTATTGATAACTCTTTATGTAAAATATAAACGACATTAAGATGAATATCAAATATAGCCGACACACACATTAATTAATTTGCTTAACATCAAGTGTTATGCTAAAATATCTTTAATGAAAAACACCTAGCACGTTTGTGACTTGGTACTAGGTGTAAAAATAAAGGACATATTACTGACTTATAGGTAAGCCAATATGTATCTCCAATTTCTATTATTGGGCTAACGTTTTCTTAAGGCTCTATGTCAAATCGGACTGATGAGTCCTAATATTGAGATTAAGCAACCTTAGGTTGTTTAATCTCTTTTTTTGTTGTTGAGGCAAATAGTCGCGAAGTTATAATAATTCTATTACGTAAATTATCATAATTTCTATAA